>CAIKMY010000177.1 GCA_903828635.1 uncultured Acidobacteriota bacterium | reverse complement strand
TGATGCATCAACTGCGCTCGTCGGAGTCATTGATTGTTTTTTTGGCCTGAGAACAATGGCTACCGGACCATGATTGTCAGTCAATCCACCAGCAAGATTAATCAGCTTAACGAGTGATGGGCGTGCCGCCATAGTATAGACGCCTGAAGACCTGACAGATCCCTGAATAAAATAGGTCTGGCTGTTATATTGTCTGATAATAACTCTGACTTGTGGAGACTTGAGGTAGTCTTCACGGAGAAGTTTCTCGGAGATGAATTTGACCAGTTCACCAGGAGTATTTCCCTGAACAACCAGTCGACCGATGAATGGCATTTCAACTGATCCCGAAGTATCAATCACGTATATCTGAGATAACTCAGGGGCATCAGCAACGGATATTTCTACGGTATCACCAACCGTGATGCGGTAATCGACATCTGGTGCAACAAAGACTGAGTTTGATGACTGGGTTGAAGATTGCTCAGGCGCTGGCGCACCTGTTTTGACCTCTTGTGCAACCGCGAGAAACTCGAAGAGCGAGAAAAGGGACAGGAAGAGGCAAAAGCATCTGGCGAAGTTATTCAGTGAGAAAGCAGTGGTAAAAGAACGGTACAAGGTAGTTCGTTTGGCAAAGCTCATAAGACCTCACTGTTTAGCAGCTTCAATAGATCCAAAGATAACAAATAGAAGAGAGTGAGATGGCAATTGAAGATTGAAGTCAAAAATACTGTGTACCATCAAGCCTGACATGACTGCGCAACCAGCAAGTGCACAGGCTCTCTCTGATGCAGATAAAGAGAGCAGACCACGTCGCCAATTCCTGACCAGAACAACGACAGCCCAGAGGAGACAGATGGCTCCGATGATCCCCGAGTCAGCGAGAACCTGCAAATAATCATTATGAGCGTGTGCGACAGTCGGATCGGGACCTGGCTGAGGACTGTAAAGCTGAAAGGCAACCTGGAATGATCCAAGGCCGGCTCCGGTAACAGGGTGCATGATAAAAGTGTTCCATGCTGCCTTCCAGAAGAGTCCTCGACTGGACGAGAATTTCTTCTGTGGATCATCGACAGTGACTGGAGAAGAAGAGCCGGAAGCAGGCGTCAATCGACTGATAAGCTGCTCGTTACCAAGCCAGAAGGTCCCGGCAATGATTACAGCAAGAACGATGGCGAGGGCAAAATACTGCCAGAATCGCCTGATACCGGAGGAAGACGACTGGTGTTGCTGGTCACGGTTAATGTGTTGCGCGAGGAGCGCAAGGACCACGACCTCGGTCAGGAGGCTGATTATGCCACCTCGCGACTGTGTCCAGACAGCCGCGAGCCCAATCCAGACTGCGGATGAGGCATAAAAGAGCTTAAACTCACGGCGTCGATTGTTGTCAAGAATTGCCACCAAGGGCCACGGAAGGAGCAACTCCATATAACCTGCAAAATGATTGCGATTGGCAAAAGGGCCAAAAGGGATCGAGTTGCTCAGCTCCTGGGCCCTGAGCCAATAAAACCGGCCATTCCATCCAAAATGTTGGATGAGCGCAAAGAGTGCCAATCCAAAACCATAGCAGGAGAGCAGAATTATACCGAGGTTGAGATTCTGCTCTGAGGCAGTTATAGCTCCAGTCAGCAGGATAATGGCCAGCAGGGTAATAAGAACCATGATTACGCCCTGTGTGGCATGGGCGTCAATTGAAGGGCTCACCGTGATCACCCCGGCCAGAAGGTCAGGCTGCCCGGCAGAGAGCATCTGTAAAATGCCAAGAATGGTATATACAAGCAGGGGCCAGAAGAGAGCAGGAATCCTGATCTCGGCAGATCGTGTGACTACCAGAGATATGAGCCAGACAAGGAACAGAGCTGCGGCAAGCACCTCAAAGATCAGTATCGACCATGGTTCGACCGTACCAAATGCCAGTGCCGAGAAGGAAACGAGCATAGCAAAACCGGCAAAAATAATCTTATTGATGCTCATTTTGATGCTCATTTTGATGCTCGTTTTGATGCTCATTGATCTTTAACCTGGTGAGCCATTTTGCTGACAATTGCATTTTCCGGCTTCACCAATGTCTGTGCCAATATCAACGTGAGACTGCTTGATCAGTACTTTTTACATCCTGCTTTTGTCTCATTGGGGAAAGCAGGAAATCATCAAAAAGAACATAGCCAGTGGATGCTTTGGCATAAGTGAAGCGGGGTTGCTGCTGGATAGTAATGAGAATTGCCGCCACATCAGGTGGCATTGTAACTACGGATGAAAGCATCTGCCATTCTCCGTTTTTATCGGGAAGTACAGGATTGGATTCCGCGAGTTTTCTGTTATCGGAAGCAGCATAGAGCACAACTCTCGGGCTGTCATGTGCAGCGAGGTCGACGGGCTTGGCAAAAGTATTGAACTGATATGTGGTGCCGGGTGTGACGATGACGAGTTGACCTGCCTCATTGGAAAGCAGAGTCGTCTCAAGGCCCTGGTATATTAGCAGAAGAGATCTGTTGGGGGTGCGGGAATCTTTGGAAGTGATGCCGACGTTGGCATATTTAGAGGGTTGCAGATGCCAGTCAAATTGGGTGAGACTGGTTGGTATCGATGCCTCGAATCCGGGATTGTGAATACCGGATGGAAGCGGTGATCCTGAGAGGTGGGCCCACATTCCGGCAGCAGCAGAATAGGCTTTTCCTTCAATCACCCGGTTGATCAGTTGCTCACTTTCATCAGGCACTAAAAGAAGATCCCGGCGAGCGACAGACTGAAATCTGTTCCTGGCAGCAGAGTAATTGGCAGAATCGATGAGAAACCTCACCAAGGCAAGCTGATGATCAGGAGATGAAGTTAATACAGTATCGACCCAGTCAAGTTGCCCACCAGTCAGGTCGTAGAAGAAGCTTAGGATTGTCGGTAAATACGCCGGGTCTTCAAGAACCAAAGCTGCAGCTTCATTGAAAGCCTCTGGCAGACGATCAAACCTGACCAGCATATTGACCAGGCGCCATCGGAGAGCAGCATCATGCTTGCCAAGCCTTACAGCTTCACGCATGGCGCTTTCAGCGCCGGGATTATCCCCGAGCTGCTCGAGTGCCATCGAGCGCAAGAGATGCGCGTCGGAACTGAAAGGTGCAAATTTGACAGCCGCATCAGCATGGCCAAGTGCGCGGGTGAAGTAAGACTCGTATACTTCCGGCTGATCAAGTGGAGCAGCAAGCATTCTGGCAGCCAGTCTTTGGTGCAGCAGTGCTGAATAAGGAAAACGATTGATTGCGCTTTCCAGCGTAGCGGTATCTACCTGATTGAGCGGATCAGCAATCTCTGAGATAACAAAGCGAGAGACAGCGGCAAATAAAAAAAGACAAAGGAGCAGAAGAGCCCCGAGGCTGCCAAGCAGTCGGGGCCATCTTTTTTCAAGTCTGAGCGTCAGCATGACTCAAGCCTGATTGCCGATAAAGAAGGATAACTGACAACAGCATCAGAGACAATCAGCAGCGAGGGCACCAGTGTTATTAATTCCAGTTTGATACATTACGGATTGACTCCACTGGTCGGAATGATCCGGCGGCGGCAGATGGGGCTATCAATATCCCGACAGATTATCGTGGTGTCAAAAAAGCGCTCGACATCAGTGGAGCGATCAGTACCTGGCTGCAGAGTGAGAGCACGGCTAATACCGACACTGGTGTTAAACAGATTGATGATATTGCCGGTGGTGACCACACGCTGCATCGACGATGAGGGCAGGTTAAGAGCATTCGCAGCCCCCAGGCCTGAGAGGTTGGTGACAGAAACCACATTCTGCATCTTTTGAATACCAGTAAGCTCATTAAGGGATGCGGCTGCAGCCAGCATTTCCCTGCTGGCAATCTGTCGCTTCCATTCACTACTGGAGACGATGAATTGTTCACCGGCCGGAATACGCTCGGAGCGAGATCCGGATGATATGCGCGATTCACCAATAATCGAAGTGACGCGCAGATTATCTCGGTCATCAGTAATAGAAATAATTGCTGACTGTCGCGGATCAATCGTCACATTACCACGTGCTGTGGCGATAGTCAGATTGGAACCAGCAGGTGTACTGATCCTGAGCCGCCCGGCAGAGAGCCTTCCAGTAACGGTCAGCATCGATGATGAGAGAACCAGATCGGAATCAGCCCCCAAATCGATACGACCATTTTTGCCGAGGGAAAGCACCGCAGAACCGCTTTTGCCGGTAGAGATTCGGCTCCCCCCAAACAAAGTCTCACCTGCGAGTGCCGCTCTGTTATTGATTGTCGCCCCCCTCGAGACGACCAGCTCACCAACCGGGCGCCTGGCATTTTGGGGTGTTGACGTTTGGGCCTGGACAATGACTGCAATGAGGGTAGCAATGCAAAGTGTAATTATCCCCTGAAGATGCACGTTAAAGCGAGATTGCATTCCGATATCTCCCATAACATTAAAAGCTTCTGTTAATTTCTTTGTGTGGTGTGGTTTCATAGAGGGCAGGACGGGGAACCTGCCCTCGCAAACCTTAAAGGAAACCTCTGCCGAGGCAGCGCCAGTGTTAAACGAATAAGTCGGGGAAGTTGAGTCCTCGCTCAACCTGTTCGACCTGCGACTCGACCTTGGAGTCAGTCGGGACAAGTGGGCACTGTCATTTATAGTACAAGACAGCCATTAAAAGTGCAACTACTTAATGGTGACAGTGACTTTGTTGGCTCTCTTATTATCGACGATGGTATCAATATCGACGACTCCCCGCCCGGCCAGTGACGGCGGGACCTGAACGTTAATCTGGTCGAGCCCGGCGAATTGTGTCTGTGCACCTGCGTAGAGTGCATTGGCTTGAATACCGCCGAGAGTGAC
>CAIKMY010000176.1 GCA_903828635.1 uncultured Acidobacteriota bacterium | reverse complement strand
GCGGTGCTGACGCATGATTTGAAGAACCAGATTCTCTCGCTCTCTCTGCTGGTCTCAAACATGGAGCGCAAGTTCGACCGGGAAGGATTCCGTGAGGATGCGATGCGGACACTCTCCGATTCGGTGAGCAATCTGCAGAATCTGGTCTCCAAGCTCTCTGATCCGCGAACACCGACGCGAAGGGTGCGCGAGCAGGCCAATCTGACCCATCTGGTCGAGCGGGTGATCCAGCGAACAGCAGCGCAGGCCAGCGGACGATTCCAGATTTCGACGCAGCTTGCTCCGGATCTTGGAGCGCGAGTCGATGGCAAGGCGATCGAGCGGGTCATCGAAAATCTGGTGATCAACGCGCTCGAGGCAATGCCCGATGGCGGGTCGCTGATGATTTCGGCGCGACGTGACCGGGATCTCGCGATCATCTCGGTTGCCGACACCGGCAAAGGGATGACCGAGGAGTTCATGCGTGAGCGGCTCTTTCACCCGTTCGCCACTACGAAAAAAAAGGGGATCGGGCTTGGGCTCTACTCGTGCCGTGATATCATTGAGCAGCATGGCGGTCGTATTGATGTCGCCAGCCAGGTCGGCGTCGGAACTGAGTTCAGCGTCATCCTGCCTTTAAAGAGTGACTCATCCGAATCGGAAGAGACAAGAGAGGACTCCACTGTCGATCGTTGATCCCCCCTTCAGGCGGTTCGGCCATCAGTCAGGCTCCATCAATCAGGCTCCATCAATCAGGTTATGGAAGATCAGGCAATACAAACAGTGCTGATCGTCGACGATCAGGCGGGGATGCGCACGCAACTCGCGATGGTGCTGGAGGACAGCTACCGGGTGGTCCTCGCCTCCTCACGCAAGGAGGCGCTGGCCAAACTTGAGAAGGAGAAGATCGACGTTGTTATCAGCGATCTTCACATGCCACCGGCCGAATCGGAAATCACCGAGGGGCTGGCGGTACTCGAAGGTGTGCGGCAGCATAATCCAATGCTTCCGGTGATTGTCGTTACTGGCGACGATGACCGGAAGGCAGCCTGCGAAGTGGCGCAGCGCAGTGCTTTTGCGCCGCTCTACAAGCCGGCCACCCCTCAGGAACTGGCCGTCTTTGAGGTCGAGTTGAGCATCCTGGTGCGAAATGCGGCGCGAAGACATGAGCTCGACACGGAGATCCTTGCGCTGCGGGATCAGCTGCGATTGCTGAAGGAGGGAGAGAGCCGGGTTGTCGGATCGAGCCCGGCGCTGCAGCGGATCAAGGATCAGGCGCGCACTGTAGCGGAGACAAGCGCCACCATTCTGATCACCGGGGAGTCGGGGACCGGCAAAGAGGTGCTGGCGCGTTACGTCCACAATGTCAGCCCGCGGGCCGACAAGCCGTTCATTGCCTGCAACATCGCCGCTCTTCCCGAGACGCTGGTCGAATCCGAACTCTTCGGTCACGAGAAGGGGGCCTTCACCGGAGCGAGCACTCGCCGTGAAGGGCGTTTTGAACTGGCCGACAAGGGAACGCTCTTTCTTGACGAGATTGGCGAGCTGACACCCGCGATGCAGGTCAAGCTGCTGCGGGTTCTCCAGGAACGACAGTTTGAGCGGCTCGGCGGGAAGCAGATGCTGACCGTCGACATTCGGGTGATTGCAGCGACCAATCGCAACCTTGAGGAGATGGTCGAGAACGGACAGTTTCGTGCCGATCTCTACTATCGGCTCAATATTGTCAATCTCGAATTGCCACCGCTGCGCAGTCGTCAGAACGACATTCCGATTCTCGCGGTCCACTTCGCAAAGAAGGCGGCCGAGAAGCACGGCAAGATCCCGCCAACCCTGACGAGGGCCTTCGAAGAGAAGCTGATCCATTATCGATGGCCGGGCAATATCCGGGAGCTGGAGAACGTCATTGAAAGGGCCGTGGTCATCAGCGGGGCATCGCAACTCGACATCGACTCGCTGCCGGCGAAGATTCTCAATCAGCCGGAGGCCGCAGCAACAGCACCGGGAGCAGTACCGCACCTCATCGAGGAGACACTGCCCGAGGATATGACCTTCGATTCAGCGATCACCGACTTCAAGCGAAACCTGGTGCGGCTGGCACTGCGTGAGTCGGGTGGTTCACGATCCGAAGCGGCACGACGCCTCAACATCAGTCGTCAGTATCTCCATCGCCTGATCAACGAATTGAAGATCGAGGGTTAGGCGGAGAGGTGGCGCCTGCTGTTGACACTTTGGCTGTTGACACTTTGGCTGTTGACACTTTGGCTGTTGACACTTTGGCTGTTGACACTTTGGCTGTTGACACTTTGGCTGTTGCTGAAATGGGCTGGTCACTGGTTAGCCTCCTGCCGGGGTGGCAGGGCAGCATCCGGCACCTCAAACCCGAATCGCCACATCGCCAGCAGCCAGAACAATCCCGGCAGTCCCGAGAGCAGGCCGGAGACAATCATCATCACCCGCGGCTCAACCTTCAGCAGCAGCCATCCCGTGAGCATCGTCGAGAGCGACATCGTCGTCAATTCAAGGGCGCGGTCGGCGGTGAAGACGCGTCCGCGATATTCATCCGGCAAAGCCCTCATCATCAGCGTCTCGTGCAGCCCGAACTCGACGGCAACCAACACTCTGCTGAGCGCCACCAGCAGCGACAACAGCAGCAACCCGGGCATGAGGCCGGCCAGGGCAAAGCAGACGCCGTGCGCCAGATAGGTCCACCCGATGAAGAGGCTTGCTCTTCGCCGACTCGATGCCCAGGCACCGGCCCGACGCGCCAGCAGCATCCCGATGAAGAGGCCCGCTCCGACCGACCCAAGAAGCCATGCCAGGTTGACATCCCCCGCTGCCGGGGATTGTTCGGAGAGTTCATACCGCGCAATCCGGTCAAGAATCAGATTGATCATCCCTCCGCCGGTCGCCCAGGCGATATTGGCGAGGATCGTAGCCAGCACGAAGCTGTTGGAACGAATGAAGGCAATGCCATCCCGGAGATCACTCCGGAAGTGTGGTCGCTGTCGCAGAGCATCCTCTGACCAGATCGCTGATAACCTGGCCGAGCCAGAAATAGCGAAATGATCGGTTATGGCGCAGAAGATGAATGTAACCTGTTGGCTGCAAGAACAGCACCTCGGATCTTTTCCGTCAGATAACTCAGAGGGGCTGCAAATCGCGCCAGCTGCTGAGTTGCCGGTAGAGATCCTCGACCTGGCGTCGCGTATCCTCGAACCCGGCCGATGTCTCGATGCGATAATCGGCGTAACGAAGCTTCTCTGAGACAGGCATCTGCGCCGCGATGCGCGCCTGTGCCGCCTCTCGCGTCAGGCCGTTGCGCTGCATCAGCCGCTCAAGCTGCAACTCCGGCGTGCAATGAACGACTACCACCTTGTCAAAGCGGCGAAAAGACCCGGTTTCGATCATCAGTGCAGCATCGATCACCGCAATCGCCCGCGGATCCCGCACGGCCACCTCGCGCAGCCATGCAGCCTGTGCCTCGTAAACACGCGGATGGACAATCGCGTTGAGCGCCTGCCGTTCTGATTCGCTGGCAAAAACGATCGCCCCAAGCCGCGCCCGGTCGATCTGCCCGCCCTCACCAACAATTTCCTCACCGAAACGTACCAGCAGCTCGGAGTATGCCGGCTGACCCGGCTCCATGACCCGATGGGCCACCTGATCAGCGTCGATCGTTTCGCAGCCCAGTTCACGCAGCAAACCCAGCACAAATGATTTCCCCGAGGCAATCCCCCCGGTCAACCCGACAGTCAGCATCGATACTCCATCAGCCTGATGGCCCCGCTCCGGCAGCTCCCGGCAAATCCCCCAACTTATCGTCGCGCCTCGGCCGCACGCAGCGTGTTTTTCATCAGCATCGCGATCGTCAGTGGCCCGACGCCTCCCGGCACCGGACTGAGCCAGGCCGCCTTCTCCCCAACCGTGCGCGGCTCGACATCCCCAACCAGCGTGTAACCGCGCCGCGCTACCTCTTCAAGCCGCGCTGCCTGCTCTGCATCGCCGAAGATGCGCCGAACCTCCTCAGCCGTCGTCGCTCTGTTCATCCCGACATCGACCACCACTGCTCCCTCGCGAATGAACTCACCGGTAACCATCGCCGCTCGCCCGATCGCCGCAATGACAATGTCTGCCCGGCTGACCTCCGCCGCCAGATCCCTCGTCCGTGAATGACAGATCGTCACCGTTGCATGCCGGTGCAGCAGCAGCAGCGCCATGGGCTTGCCGACAATGTCACTTCGCCCGATGACCACCGCGTTCGCTCCCGCAATGTCAATCCCGTAATGATCGAGCATCTCGATCACTCCCGCCGGCGTGCACGGTACCAACCCCTCCTCACCACGCACCAGCCGGCCAACGTTGACCGCATGGAATCCGTCAACATCCTTTGCCGGGTCGATCGCTTCAAGGATCCGCCGTGTCTCGATCTGTGGCGGCAATGGCAACTGAATCAGAATGCCGTCGATGTCGTCCCGCTCGTTCAACTCCACGACCAGCCCGAGCAGCTGCTCAGTCGTCGTCTCCACCGGCAACTCGATCTTCTCCGAATAGAGCCCCAGAGCCTCGCAGGTCCTCACCTTGCTTCCAACATAGACCCTCGATGCCGGATTCTCACCTACCAGCACCACCGCCAGCCCCGGCCTGATGCCTCGTGCTGCCAACTCGCCAACTCGCGCGGCCACTCCCTGACGAATCACTTCCGCCACCAGCGTCCCATTCAATACTCGCGCACTCATATCTCCTCCCCGTCCAGCTCTCCAGAGCCCCTGGATACACTTCCTGATGTCGTCACCAATTATCGTTCGGTATTATCCGGTATTATCCGGTATTATCCGGATGTCGGGACACTTTGGGTAAATATGCGTATCGGCACAAGTTAGCGACTTGTGAGATCCTGTTGGTGCTATGACAACAGAAACCAGACCGACACGCATTGAAGACTATATCAGAGATCTACTGCCCTGGGCACATCCCCATCAGATCAAAGCCCTGGCGACCTTTGTGGCGGCGATCCTTGAAAAACAGACTGGCAATCAGGCCGAACCAGCGCGGACGCAAGGTAATCAAGAGCTCGCCCTCAAGCGATTGTCGCGCCTGATTCATAACGAGCGACTCAACCCCGGGTATCTCGCGGACTGTCTCTGTCAACAGTCGCTCCAACAGGTGCCGCGCACGGGCAAGGTGCACCTCGCAATCGACTGGGCTATTGAGGACACCCGCCACTTGCTGGTCGTCTCGCTGATCGTCGGCCGCGGGGCGATGCCGATTTTCCGGCAAGCCTGCAATCAGTCGGTTCTCAAAGGGCGGATGAGGATGTACGAGCAGTCAGTCCTCAAACGGGCGTTCAGACTGATCTTTCAATCCACGGCTTCCGCTTCGACTGCGAGGAGGGCTTCCGCAATCTGAAATCGGACCTCGGCGTCAGCGAGGCCCGAGTCAAAAGCATTGACGCTTGGCGCGGTTTTTCGCGCTTTTTGTCATCGCGTTGATGGCAGTGACCGCGCTGGGCATACGACTCCTGGTTCGAGGAGGCACGAAAGCGCGAGACTTGTTGCGGCGTGTGGTGTCTCGACGGCACGGGCGGTGCGAGTTGAGCCTGATCGCCGCGACCATTGCGCTGATTCAGCAGGATCCTGCGTTACTTGCCGAGCTATCAGCACGAACCAAACTCAAGCCGGACTAAAAGTTATGAAAGTGTCCCGACATCAGATCAAACGCCCTATCCCTGAGGTTTTTGAGTGGGTAAAGAGAGAGTGAGAAAATGTTTTTGCCATGATGACGCGGGTCATATAGGACTAACTTTGTCTGAAGTCGTGGAATAGTTTTTATCAAGCACTGTATCGTCAAAAATCAATATCCGTCTGGCGTCCGATCGACTTGGCTCTCTACGTTTTCCCAGATCAATCGAGGCGTGATTTTCTCACCACTAAGATAACGATTTATCTGATCGTGCGAGAACTTTTCAGTATG
>CAIKMY010000175.1 GCA_903828635.1 uncultured Acidobacteriota bacterium | reverse complement strand
GCAGCCACCAGCCGAGCCGGAGACGGCGGAGCCGGAAGCTGCCGGGACAGAAGCTGCCGGGACAGAGGCTGCCGAGGCGACAGATGAGAGCAGAAATGCTGAGGAGATGACCAGTGAGGTCACAAAGGAGGAGGTTGCGAATGCGCCTTCGGCATCGGTGGTGACTGAGATTCCGCCTCCGCCGCCGGCTCCCCCGATCTCTCCTGCAAGGGTCGTGCCGGAGGTAGTGCATCCATCAGTTGCGGCACGGATCACGAGGGAGTTTTTTCCGGATAAACCGATCGCCTCCGTGGCGGCTACGCCACCGGTTGTGGAGACAATGGCTGAGGGCCGGGCGGAAATACCTGCGGCCCCGGTGGCTGGTGCGTCAAATACCGAGTCAGAAGGTGGGCCCGGTGTACGAAAGACATCAGAACAGACACAAAAAACAGAACGTCTGGCGGCAGCGACATTCAATCAATCGAATGAGATGGAGCAACGAGCACACAACGATGCGAGGCGCTTTGCCCGGCTGCTTGTCTCGGAGATCAAGCTTTACAATGCGTCCAAGGTGAGCGAGGGACGCCGTCTCGGCGATCTCTACCGCCGTCTTGGGGATGAGATCGACCGCAGCCGCAAGGTTTACGACAAGCGTGTTTCACCAGCAGTAGCCGTAAAGTTCGACTACTTCCACGATGAATTGGTTCTGACCCTGGCAGAGGGTGACCAGGAAAAGCTCGGGATCGAGTATCCAGGGCCGAGAGTAATCCCCGCAGCGAGGCAGTAAACTTTCGCGGTGGAAGCCCGGTACGAGGTGAGCCATTCGGTCGTCGTGGGTGACCGGATGGCTCTCTGATTTTGAGAGGGAGGCAGTAATGATGAGAAGGCGAATGGCGACAACCTGGCTGCCAGTGATGATGCTGGCGGGGGCAGCTCTCCTTCCCGGGGGAGTGGCGGGGTGGCAGCGAGGGAGTTCGTCAATTGTGGCGACGCTGAGCCGGATCCCCGAGCTTGCTGACTATGCGTTGCAGTATCGGGCACAGGGGATGATCGATGAGAAGCGATCAGAGGAAGCCGAGGTAGTCTTCCGACAGTTGGCGCGAGAGCACCCGACATCGCTGCTGGCGCGTCAGGCAATGCTTCAGGCAGCAGGCTCGGCATTCCTGCGCGGGGCTCATCAGACGGCGCTGGATGATCTGCGAAGACTGATCGAGAAGGGTGACGGAACGGCGCTGAAACTGGCGGCCGACATCGAGATGAAGCGGGGACGGCGCGAGGAGGCGAGCAGACTGCTGCGTCGTTTGTATTACGAGGCACCGCAGACAGCAGAAGCGGAGAAGGCACCAGAGGCGCTGGCACAGATTGGAGTGATGACGCTGAAAGCCGGACCGGTGGAGATGCGGGGACGGGCAGATCGCCTCTATCAGGCAGGGATGTGGCTTGATGCAGCGACGGCCTACCAGGAACTGGCACGTCTCCACCCTGAGGCAGCAGGTGAAGAGGTGCCGCTGCGGCGCGGTATTGCGTCATACAAAGGGAATGAATTCAGGGAAGCCGTGGCGGTACTGGAAGGGATACATTCGCGGTCGATGAAGACGACGAGCGAGGCACTCTATCATCTGGGCATGGCCCGTCTCTCGCTGCAGAGCGAGGCGGGGGCATTGGAGGTGCTGGCAAGGCTGCGGCGTGCAACTCCGGAGAGTTCACGGATTGCCGATCTGCTCTACGGGCTCGGGAGGTATTATGAGAAGCGGGATCGGCCCGGCGAGGCGTCCACATATTTCAGTGAGTTGGTGAAGCAGTTTCCCGGATCAGAATGGGCAGATGAGGCCCATTTCTTCGTTGCCTGGCGGGCGCATCTCTCAAAGAATTATGGCGTTGCAGGGAGGTTGCTGACGGAGCATCTCGCGAGCTACGGGGAGAGGACCGAGAACCGCGGGCGGGCCGGGTTCTGGGCGGCGGCCGACACCGAGCGCAGTGGGAACAAAGGGCGTGCACTGACACTCTATCGCGGTTTGTTGATGCGCTACGGTGCGGGCTGGTATGGCATCAACGCCGAGCGGCGAATTGCCCGGCTGGAGAAGGAGAACGTCGAACCGGTGTCGATTCAGACCGATCAGACACTGAGAAGGGCGCTTGCCGGGATGCAGTCGATCAGGATTGTCACGGAGAATCTCGGACCATTCGAGCGTGAACGCATCGTCAAGGCAGAGCAGTTGACCCGGCTCCAGCTTCACCAGTCGGCGATGAATGAACTGGAGGCAGCGCGGGCGGGTGGGCCTGACTCGCCGACAATCAATCTGCGGATTGCGAAAATTCACCAAATCAATGGCGAGAACGTGACGGCAATCAACGTTCTCAAGCGAGCCTATCCCGATTATGGTCAGGCACTCCCCGACGAGCTGCCGCGCGCCGCCTGGGAGGTCTTCTATCCGCTCAAATACTGGCCACAAATTCGCGAAGAGGCGAAACGCCAGGGACTTGACCCCTACCAGATCGCCGGAATCATCCGCCAGGAGACTGTCTTCAATCCGGCGGCGAGAAGCCGGGCCAATGCGATCGGGCTGATGCAGCTGCTCCCATCAACCGGACAGGCGGTCGCCCGCAAGAACAGCCTTGGCGGAGGACGAATCTCAACCGCTGATCTCTACAATCCGGTGCTCAATCTGCAGCTTGGAGTCGCCTACGTCAGAGAGCTGGTTGAGCGCTTCGACCGCTTCGAATATGTCGCTGCTGCCTACAATGGCGGGCCGACGCGCGTTTCGCGCTGGATCAACGAGCTGCCGGGTGATGAGATCGAGGAGTGGGTGGAAAGCATTCCGCTGACTGAGACACGACTCTATGTCCAGGGAGTCTTCCGCAACATTCGCCAATATCAGCGACTGTATGATGAAAAGGGTAATTTCAGGCCGATAAATCGCTGAGTTAGCGGGTCATCGCGCCGATTCCCTCCTGGCGATCTCGATCTTGTCTCCGAGGGCAGCGACGAAGTCATCCTTTGGGTTGAAACCGCGTATTTTAAAGGAGACGGCACCCTTGCGGTCGAGGATAATGGTTGTCGGGATGCCGGTAACATCGAAATGGGCGTCGAGCCCGTCAGCAAAGGCGACGGGGAGCTTGTACTTGTTCTCGCGAATGAACTCTGGCACCTGTTTGCGATCCTCGTCAGTGGTGACTGCAAGAAAGACGACATCGGAGTCGTTGCGGTATTTGTCGATCGTCTTCTCAAAGAGGGGGAGTTCGGTACGGCACGGGCCGCACCACGTCGCCCAAAAATTGATGACAATGATCTTACCGCGCAGTGAGGACATCTCCAGAGGTGAGCCATCAAGCTTCGTCAGGCGGAAGCTGAGCGGATCGGTAATGCCGGAGTTGATATTTGGCTCCTCGATGTTGGCCAGCCGCTCGTCATTTTCACGCATCCATGAATCGTAGACTTTGAGGAAGCGATCGCCGAGGCCGGCCTCACCCGCATTGGAGCGTCCGGTGGCATAGAGCTTCGAGAGGCGGCGACGCAGAGCCCTGATATCGATCTCTTCATCGGTGGCAAGGGCGATGGCAAAGGCGCGGAGGCCGTAATCGAGCGCCTCGTCAGGGTGGTTCTGCCTCTCGGCAAGTTCGGAGAGGGAGAGGGCGGCACCGGCGAGCGGGGCAAGGTCGTAGCTCTTGCGCAGGTCGCTGCGGGCACGGTCAAGCTGGCCAAGGTCGATCAGCAGGCGACCGCGAACAAGGTGGACGGAGGCGAGTCCCTGATTCCTGCCCTCCTGCCAGCGGGCAGAGCTCATGCGTGCCGGCTTGGCGCTGCTGGTGACCAGCGCTTCGAAGTCCTTGACAAGTCGGTCGGCATATTTCAGGGCACGATCGAGGTCATCGCCTTTCCTTCTTTCGCGGAGGTTGCTGACGAGAGTAGTTAATAACTCGATGACATTACCGTTGCCGGTGAGCATCTTCTCGGCGTAAGCGATCGAGCGCTCACGATCATTAAGTTTGAGGGCAAGCTTGTAGATTTCACCCTCGATCTCGGGACGACGGGCACTCT
Organism: uncultured Acidobacteriota bacterium; assembly: GCA_903828635.1. GTDB lineage: Bacteria > Acidobacteriota > Blastocatellia > RBC074 > RBC074 > CAIOZW01. Next base: position 3,311 of record CAIKMY010000175.1, on the reverse strand, counting down.
TCGGATAGCGGCGCAGGTAGTCCTCAAGATTGAGGATGATCCGATTCTCGCTCCCACCCGATTCCTGGATGGCGCGCCGCAGGTCATTCTCAGAATCGACCGTGGATTCGGCCTGTGTGGTCGGCTCAGGTTTGCCACCCTGTCCACGGTTAAGGGTGAAAGCGGAGGCAAAGCCGTTGAAGGTCAGGGTGGCGCAAAGCGCCAGCATCAGTTTGTCGATTCTCAATTTCATAGTTATGCTGCTCTCCCGATGACACCCATCGAGCGACCGACGGGCCTGATTGATCCCTTTTCGCGACGATAACTGAAGAAGAGGTCATTGTGACAGACGGTGCAGAGTTTGCAATCAAAAATCGCCTCATCGCGAAGGCCGGCAGCCAGCAGTTGAAGGCGGTTAGCGAGATTGATGTCGAGGTGGCCCTTGCCGTCTGGCTGCGAATGGGAGAGCAGACGATCGGTAAAATCCCACTGCTGACGGAAGGCGGCGATTACCTCGGGGCCGACCTCGAAGCAGCAGGACCCAATAGCCGGACCGAGGGCGGCAACAATCTCTGACGGATTGGTCTGAAAACATTGTTGCATGGTCTCAACCGTTCGTGAGACGATTCCGCCGAGCGTTCCTCGCCAGCCGGCGTGGGCAACGGCGACAGCACCGGATTGCCGGTCGGCGAGGAGGATCGGCAGGCAATCGGCGGTCTGAACTCCGAGCAGCGTCTGCGGCAGACCGGTGGCCAGTGCATCCCCCTCGCGAGGCTCGCTCAGCGCATCTTCGTGATCGATGATCGATTGCACCAGGGTCGAGTGGATCTGCCGGGCGGTGACCAACGTCATATCGGCGACACCGAGACCCGTCAGAAAACGGTGGCGGTTTTCGAGAATATTCTCGCGACTGTCCTCGCTGAAGTTGCCAAGGTTGAGTGAGGCTGCCGGCAAAGGACTGACCCCTCCGCCCCGGGTGCTGAAGGCGTTGGTAAAGCAGAGATCCTCAAGCGGCAGGCAGATGAGCGATTCGATCTCGCCGTTAGTGCGAAGCTGAAATGATTGCATATTCCTGATCATATTCGATCTCCGGGTTCCGCAATTTATATTTATACCATCGACACAGATGATTATTGGCATTGGAATTGATATTGTCGAGATCGACCGGATCGAGCGATCGCTGGAGAGGCTCGGAGACCGTTTCCGTGATCGGATCTTCACACCGGGTGAGATTGAGTATTGCAGTCGCTATGCGCGAGCGGGTGAGCGGTATGCAGTGCGTTTCGCAGCCAAGGAGGCAGCACGAAAGGCGCTTGGCGCCGCAACGCCAATCATCGCGTTGTCGTGGCATGATGTCGAGGTGATCTCGTCGGCTGAGGGGGCCCCCGGCCTCAGGCTCAACGGGCGGGCAGCCGAACTGGCTCGCGACCTGGGCATCGATACGCTGCACGTTTCGCTCTCACATGCGGATGACCGCGCGGTAGCATTTGTCGTACTCGAACGCAAAGGCTGAGAGAGGATGGAAGGGAGCGTCTGACTACTCCTTACCGGAGATGAAAGGGATGCAAGGGGCAAAGACAGAGCGGCTGCGACTGGTGAGTGCCCTCGAAGTGGCCTCAGTGGTCAGTTCGATCCTGCTGGTGGTCTGGGGACTGGCGCCACTGCTGCCACGTCAGCGTGCGCTGCAGGCAATACCACTGCTGCTGGCCCTCGGCCTGGTGGTCTGGTCACAGTGGCAGCGCGGTGAGACGCTGACAGATCTCGGGCTGACAATGATCAACTTCAGTCGCGCAATGAGGCTGCTGGCGTGGCCGCTGCTGATCGCCGGCGGAGTGATGGTTGCCATTGGCAAGGTAAACGGGTCGCTCCATCTCTATAAAAATTTCACCACTGCCCTGTTGCTGCTGCCACTCTCAGGCATTGCCCAGCAGTATCTGCTGCAGAGCTTTATCCACCGCCGACTGCGGCAGGCTCTCGGCCTTGAGAGTGATGGTCATCAGAACGGCGAACACTGGCGTCGAACATTGGCCATAACCCTGACGGCGGCCATTTTCTCACTGGTTCACGCCCCCAATATGATGCTGATGCTGCTGACGGCGATTGGTGGCATCGTTTGGTCGCTGGTCTTCGATCGTGCGTCCAACATCATCGCCCCCGGCCTGACCCACGGAATGATGAGTCTGCTGGCAATCTGCACTCTGCCGCCGTGGATGCTCGAAAGCATGGCTGTTGGCTACAGCCATTTTCTCTATCGGAGTTTCTGATGGCGACCAATCTGATCGACAAGCGGAAGGACGACTGGCGACGACTCGAAGATCTGCTCGAACAGGCCAGGAGCCGTGAGGGCCTGCGACGGCTGACGCGCCATGAGGTGCGCGAATTCGGGAGAATCTATCGCCGTGCCGCTGCCGATCTGGCGATTGCCCGTGTCGAGTCGCGCGATCAGCGCGTCGTCAACTACCTCAACAACCTCGTCATCCGCACCCACGGCGTCATTTACCGCACAGAGAAGAGCGGATGGCAGACGATCCTTGGTTTTTATCGTGACCAGTTCCCGGCAATCTTTCGCCAAACCTCGCGCTATACTCTGGCGGTCATGGCAACCTTCCTCGTGATCTCGGTCTTTGCTTTCGTGGGCACGGTACGCGACGAGGCCTTCGCCGATTTTTCAAGCATCAGCCCGGAGCTGCTCGATAATATTCGCGCCAATCAACCGTGGTGGGAGGATCTCAACGCCCAGGCGGCGGATGGGGCAGTGACAATTATTGCCAACAACGCGGGCATCGGGCTCAAGACCTTTGCGCTCAGCATCTTTCCGCTCGCTGGTACGATACTGGTCCTGCTGCCCTCGGCGCTGATGTTCGGATCGATCAATGCGCTGATTCTCAAATATGGAATGACCGGCAAACTCTGGTCGTTCATGATCGGCCACATCGTGCTGGAGTTTGCAGCAATCTTCATTGCCGGAGGAGCGGGTCTGATGATCGGGCTGGCGCTGCTCGTCCCGGGAAAGCACACCCGACGCGAGGCGTTGGTCGAACGCGGTCTGCTGGCAATCAGACTCCTGGCCGGCTGCCTTCCACTATTTCTGCTGGCCGGCCTGGTCGAGGCCTTCATCTCGCCACTGCCAATCAACCCGATTTTCAAGCTGATCGTCTCGTTCACGACGATCACGGCTCTCACCGGCTATCTCCTCTCGCACCCCCGCTCCGGTTCTGTGCTATGATCAGTCCTTGCGTGACCACTGAGGCTGATGCCTGACGGGGTAACTGGCATTCAACTATCTGATTGAGAATCGCCTGACAAGACGGATAGCAATAGGTAGAAATAAT
>CAIKMY010000174.1 GCA_903828635.1 uncultured Acidobacteriota bacterium | reverse complement strand
CCGATCTGGACATTGTCAATCACCTTCCGCCTTGCTGCTCACTGCACGATCTCTCCCGAGTCGATCTTCGCTGTCGGATCGGGTCTGAACCCGCGTGGAGCAGAAATGACAAAGCGGCGGCAGAAGAGCACAGTCGTCCTGCCGCACGCGATGCGGTATGAATTCCGATTGAATTGTAATGAAGTGCGCCGATGCCTGGTACCCGCGAGTATTGGTTGAGAACCGGTATCTGTAAAGCAAGGGCTGACTTGTACTCCCCCTACATACTCTCTCGCAACGTATGACAGGGGAGGCAGGCCGGGGCACAGGGGCCGAATCCGGCGATCCTGTGCCCCGGTAATCTCTACTTCAGCTCGACGGAGGCGCCGGCATCCGTCAGCTGCTTCTTCATCTTCTCGGCATCCTCCTTGGAGGCGCCTTCCTTGACTGTCTTCGGTGAGCTCTCGACGAGGTCCTTGGCTTCCTTGAGCCCGAGGCCCGTCAGCTCACGAACGACCTTGATGACATTGATCTTGGTGGCACCAGCCCCAGTGATAACGACATCGAAGGTGTCCTTCTCCTCGACCACCGGAGCCGCCGCTGCACCAGCCGCCGCCGCCGGGGCCACCGCCGCTGCTTGCGCTGAAACCCCGAAAGTCTCCTCGAGCGCCTTGACCAGCTCCGCCGCCTCGAGAAGTGTCAGTGTCTTGATCTGTTCAACAATTGCTGTAATATCGGCCATGATCTTCTGCTTTCCTCCTCCGGAGGGCCGGGGTAATGCGCGATGACCTCATTGCACATTACCACCGGTTTTCCGGTTTTTCCTGTTGTCGGTATCCCGCGAGGGGGATCACCGGATCTGATTTTATACCGTCGGGCACTTCCGGACTCACCGGAGAGGCCCAGGAGCGACCAGGATGACGAATGCAATGGCGGGCATCACTCCGACACTGGCCGGCATCGGTCTCTTTGCGGCTCGCCGCGCACTGACAGGTGCAACGCGGCAAATGATGCTGACAAAAAACTGGTGAAAGAACTGAATTTCAATAGGGCAAAGGCGACTAGGCTTCCGCCCCCTTCTGCTTGGCAATCTCGCTGACCACCACGGCAAGATTGCGCGAAACCCCATTGAGTGCCACCGCCAGCCGCTGTGCACCGGAGTTGACGAGGAACATGAGCTTGCTGATCAGTTCCTCCTTCGATGGCATCTTTGAGAGCGCCTCGATGTCATTGACGCTGATCGCCCGGCCTTCGACTACCCCGGCCTTGAAGGTGACCTGCGCATTCTCCTTGGCGAAGGCCGTCAGCACCTTGGCGAGGCCAACCGGATCGTTGGCGCTGTAGGCGACTCCGGTCATCCCCGAGAAGTGGCCCTTCATCGGTTCGAGCGGTGTCCCTTCGACTGCCAGCCTTCCAAGGGTATTCTTGACCACGCGGTAATTGAGTTGTGCATCCCGCAGCGCCTTGCGCAGCTGCCAGTCCTTTTCCACCGTCAGACCCTCGAAGCTGATCATCAGCGCATTGCCCGTGCCGGTGAACTCCTTGCGGAGAATGTCGATATCCTGCTTTTTCTGCTCTCTCGTCTTCATGCTGACTTAACCTCCTGGCTTGCCAGATCCCTCATTTGTTCTCTATTGCTTATTGCTGCCCCAGGTCGATGCCCGACGGCGTCAGTGGCTCAGGCACCGACGTTGTTGGGATCTACCAGAATGCCGGGACCCATCGTCGTTGCAATATTGACCTTCTTCACATACTTGCCCTTGGCGGTTGCCGGCTTGGCCTTGATCACAGCGTCAATCAGCATGCGCGCGTTGTCGCCAATCTTCTCGGCCGCAAAGGATACTTTGCCAACGGGCACGTGAATCACTCCGGTCTTGTCGACACGGTACTCGACCTTGCCAGCCTTGGTCTCTTTGACCGCCGTCGCCACGTCGAGCGTCACCGTTCCCGTCTTCGGGTTGGGCATGAGACCGCGAGGTCCGAGAATTTTGCCGAGAGTTCCGACGAGGCGCATCATGTCGGGTGTTGCCACCAGCGCATCAAAATCGAGGTAGCCCCCCTTGATCTTCTCGACGAAGTTGTCACCGCCAACCTCATCAGCCCCGGCCTCCTGTGCCTCACGCTGCTTCTCGGGTGACCCGGCGATTACCGCCACCCGCTTCGACTTTCCAAGGCCGTGCGGAAGGACGATTGTCCCGCGGACAAGCTGGTCAGCTTTGCGGGGATCGACCCCGAGGACCATGGTCACTTCTACTGTCTCATCAAATTTGGCAAAGGCTATCTTCTTGGCGAGACTGATGGCATCATTCAGCGTGTAAAGCTTGTCTGTTTCAACCTGGGCGAGAGCCGCCCTGAACTTCTTACCAGCCATTGACATCTCCTTTCAGGTGTTAACGTGGCCGGAGGTTTCCCCCGGCACTCCCTGTGCGACGAACTCGTAATATCTCAGGATCAGACGATCTCGAGCCCGAGACTCTTCGCCGTTCCCTCGATGGAACGTACCGCCGACTCGACGCTCGAGGTGTTGAGATCGGGCAGCTTCAGCCGTGCGATCTCCTCGATCTGGGCCCGACTGATGGTGCCGATCTTTTCACGATTCGGTTTGGCCGAGCCCCTCTCGATCTTCGCCGCTTTTTTCAGCAGATCAGCTGCCGGCGGCGTCTTGGTGATAAAGGTGAATGAACGGTCAGCGAAGACCGTGATCACTACCGGAATCTTGATGTCGCCAAGATTGGCCGTCCTGGCATTGAACTGTTTGCAGAACTCCATAATGTTGACCCCCTGCGGACCGAGAGCCGTTCCGATCGGAGGGGCCGGGTTTGCCTTGCCGGCCGGCACCTGGAGCTTGATATATCCTGTAATCTTTTTGGCCATATTTTTGTCGTCCCTGCGTCTCTTTCTCGCTGTCTCCTGCCAGCCGCTCTGCCGGAATCAGCCAGCATGCTGCAGTTGGTGCAGACTCCGAATGCTGCCTGGCGATGTTGACTGGCTTCATCCGGATCCGGTATTGATCTGAACACCAATGAAGACGAAAGTCTTCAGCCCTCTTCAGAGAAGGAGATCTTCTCCACCTCGAGGAACCCGAGCTCAACCGGAGTTGCCCGACCGAAAATTGTGACGTTAACCTTGAGCATGTTCTTGTCGGGATTGATATCCTCGACGCTGCCCGTGAAGCTGTTGAAGGGGCCGTGAGTAATGCGCACTGTCTCCCCTCTCTCAAAGGTGAATTTCGGCTTGGGCTTCTCAGCGGCAACGGCGACGTGATGAACTATCTGATCGACCTCTTCAGGAGTCAGCGGGGTCGGTTTCTGGCCACCGACGAAGCTGGTCACCTTCGGGGTGCTCTTGATCAGATGCCAGGT
>CAIKMY010000173.1 GCA_903828635.1 uncultured Acidobacteriota bacterium | reverse complement strand
GCCAGTTTCGGCCTCCATCCCTGGTTGCGAGAATTGCGCCGTTCTGGCCAACCGCCCAGCCAAGATTACTGGTGGCGAAGCTGACTCCCGCCAGTGAGAGACGTGTCCCCTCTGCCTGAGACTTCCATGTTTCACCACCATCAGTGGTCGCGAGAATGATGCCGGCGTCACCCGCTACCCAGCCACGACGCTCATCGGCAAAACTGATTGCGGTGAGTGACTGACCAGTGCGTGAAAGTTGTGCAGTCCAGGTCTCCCCACCGTCGTGCGTGTGGAGAATCGTACCATCTCTGCCAGCGGCCCAGCCATGTCGCTGATCAACAAAGTGAATGGCCTGAAGGTGGCTCGATGAATTGCTCGCACGCGGCCGCCAGTTCTCACCACCATCCTGACTCTGCCAGATCGCACCATCCTTTCCGACTACCGAGAGACTGCCGTTGGTGAGTGCCGTCACCGAGGTGAGACTGAGGGCTCGCCCCGGCCGCACTTCGCGCCAGCTTGCACCACCATCACGTGTCACCAGCAGATCGCCGGGTGAACCGATGACCGCCCCTCTCTTCTCGTCGATGAAGGCGATGGTGCCAAGATGTCTTACCGTACCGACGTCAAGCATCTTCCAGGTCGAGCCTCCATTGGTCGTCACCAGCAGCGTTCCTTCGACTCCCGACGCCCAGCCACGCAGATCATCGATAAACCAGACACCCAGCAAATGTCTCCGCGTCCCGCTTGCCCGCTCACGCCAGTTCTCTCCGTGATCGGCAGAGACAAGGATCACTCCGCGTGCACCGACTGCCCATGCCCGTCGCCCCCTGACCGCCAGCCCGTTGAGCGGTGTCCTGACCGGGCTCCGGACATCGAGCCACCTCGCCCCGCCATCCTCGGTTCGCAGGATCGTCCCATCCCTGCCGATTGATATCCCGTGCCGCTCATCTCCAAAGGCTATCGCGTGCAGCGAATTCCCCTGCGGATGCGGATGCTGCCAGCGCCACCAACCGCTCGGTGACTCCTGTGCCTGCAGCGGGACGATCAGCAGCACCGTGACGGCCAGTCGGACCACCCTCATCACCAGTTGTCGCGTGTTATACCTGCCCATACTCCAAACTCTTACCGGGCTGCTTACCGAGTCACATTCTGACACTTGATCCTCACCATCCCGGGATGCCTGTCGTGCCTAATGTAAGGAATAATGATGACAAGAACAAGGACCAGACTCGTCACCAGCCGGGCTCACATCGTCGCCCCGCTGAAGTGGTGAAACGGGCGTGGCAGCAGGCGGTCCCGATCATAGGGAACCGGCTGCCGTTGCGGAAGCTCTCTGTCGGAATCGGCCTCCTGCCAACGCCGGCGCTCTTCTTCCGACGCGTAATATCGAAGATAGATCTCCGTCTCCTCAGAGCTGCCGCTGCCAATGAGGTCAATATGGTAGGCATAGCAGGGATCATTGGGAAAGAGAATCGCCGGCTGACGCAGTAACTCCTCGTGAAGCATCGTGTAGAGTTCCCGATCACTGAGGTGATCAGTATTCTCAAGGTAGCAACCGACGGAGGCAAGAAAATAGATGACCTCCCAGAGCGTGATGGTAATGGCCTCCTCGGTGACGAGAACCGGTGGTGGCAGTGAGACTCCGCCATCGACCAGCATTTTGAAGAGATCGATTGGCTCGGCCGATTCATAGGCGATGATCTGCTTCCAGAAGGCCTCTTCGATCTCGGGAGGCAGATGATCGGTGCGTCCCCAAAGCATGCTCTCACCGGTAAGCTCCTCTGCCTGACGGCGCAACCTCTCGATTCGCTGTTCACGAGTCAGCCCGGACTCAGGGGGCTCCGCAGTTTCTGCAGTTTCTGCAGTTTCGGCGGATTCTGCCCCGTTTGCCCCGTTTGCCGGGGAAGGGACGACATCAGAGCCGGCGGGGAGAGAGCGCTGATCAGGCTGATCCTGATCAGGTTTACAACTCTCGGCGGCTTGGTGCTTATCGCGACTTTCACCCATCATTATACTCCATACTCCCTTCGTGATACTCACTTCGTGACAATGCCTGATAACGCCTGATAACGCCTGATAACGCCTGCCCTCCCGGTCCCCCCGGATCGGGAGATATGCGTGAGAGCTGCGCCCGACACTAATTTCTAAAGGAAGACGTGAGTTTTCGCCCCCGATCCCCCATGCCTCACAAAATAATTCCGGCAACGTTCGCGAATGCAGAGATGGGCAGTTAAGTTAATATTTGATTAGTCCTGGAAATATTTTGAGACAATGACGTTCAACAATTAATTTATGTCAGGCCTTACGCAGACGGCATTGTAACGATGGAGTTCCCTCCACGTGAGGTCAATCTGAAGTGCTTTGAGTGGGCAAGTCCTGTATGCAACAGGGCAGCGTAATGAGAGAGATGAGAAATCGGGATGGCCTGACGAAGAATGGGAGAGTTTAATGGCAGGAGCATTGAAGTTAGTAGCGTTATTGATGGTGGTGGCAATGATGGCAGAGGCCGGTCTGGCCACGGGGCATCGAACACCGATAACGAGTGGGTTTGGCTCAAATGGAAGTTACGGGGTGAGGAGCGATCGATTTCCGAGTCCGCTCTATGACCGTGAGGATGTCTATGTCTTTCGGCCTGAGGGGTTGGCGGGCAGAGTTCCGGTGATCTTCTTTGCACCGGGATACAGCAACAACGACCCTGACGAGTATCGCGGGCTGATCGTTCACGTGGTCAGCCGGGGATATGCAGTAGTCTTCACTCCCTTCCAACTGGTCTCGGGAGATCTGACGCTGAACGAGAAGCGCTATGACACGATCTGGGAGGGGATGCTGGCGGCGGTCGGTCGATATGGCGAGTCGTTTGACCTTGAGCGAGTGGGCTATCTCGGCCACTCCTATGGTGGAGCGGCAATCTTTGCGATGGCGTTGCGGGGATGGCAGCGCCAGGGATGGGGAGCGAAGGGATTGATGCTCTTCTCGATGGCACCGTGGTACTACTTTCAGTTGAAGATCAGGGATTTCACCAGCTTTCCGGCACACGCGAAGCTGGTGGTTCAGGTTTACGAAGATGACAAGATCAACGACCATCGAATGGGGATGGAGCTGTTTGAGCGGATCAATCTGCCATCGAGTGAGAAGGACTTCATGCTGGTGCGCAGTGACGAGCAGGGAGGTATGCGGATCGATGCGGGGCATGGGGCGCCGGGGAGTGGCGTGGAAGAGGATGTCATCGACTATTATGCGATTTACCGGACTTTTGACGGACTGGCAGCCTATGCCTTTGGTGGTAACGAGGCCGGGAAGGTGATCTCACTGGGGAATGGGGCTCGTGAGCAGCGGTTTATGGGTTTGTGGGCGAGCGGGCAACCGATTCGGGAGATGCAGGCCGGAGACTGTATCAGGATCGTGCGACCATCGCTGAGCTTTCTCTTTCCGCATATCGGGAGCGTGGTGAAGGGGATGACGACGGTCTCGGCGGCAAGTCAGAAGCAGGCATCGCTGGCACCGGAGTCGCTGGCCACGGCCTGGGGAACCAACTTTTCGGCCTATCCGCTGGCGAGCGAGAGCGGGCCGGTTAACGAGCTCAACGGAACTGTGGTCAGGATCAGGGATGCGGCGTGCATCGAGCGGGTAGCGCCGCTCTTCTTCGTCTCGCCGACGCAGGTCAACTATATGGTACCGGCGGGATTGGTGAGTGGAAGCGCCACGGTCAGCATCTACAATGCGGATGGGGGGCTGGCTGTCTCATCGGTGATGATTGAACCTGTTTCACCAGCGCTCTTCACGGCGAACGGCACGGGTGTTGGGCCAGCATCGATGTCGGTGCTGCGAATCAGTGCCAATGGCAATGCCGGCTACGAGAATCCCCTGCAGTACGATTTTGGCAAGGGTGGCTACGTGGCAAGCCCGATCGAGGTCACACGCCCGGGTGAGCAGGTCTTTCTGATGCTCTTCGGGACGGGGCTGCGATTTCGAAGCAGACCTGACAATGTGAGTGCGACGATTGGCGGGATGCCGGTGGAGGTGCTCTATGCTGGCCCGCAGGGTGACTGGCCGGGGGTTGACCAGGTCAATCTCCGTGTGCCGCCGGCTCTGGCCGGGCGCGGCCTTGTCGAGGTAAGGCTGGTGGTCGATCAGCGGGTGGCCAACCCGGTGCAGGTCAATCTCCGTTAAGACCTGTCAAAGCAGAGACAGGTCAGAAATCGAGGCGGGCAGCAAGGTCGCAGATGGCTTCGGACGGATCAATTTCGGCCGTGAGAACCTCTTCGTGCAGACAGGCAGTCTCAAGAATGACGCTGCCGGCGGGTGAGACAAGGAAAGATGGGAGCGACTGCGGCGGAGCGCAGTTATTGACGCTAACGACGAAGATGCTGAACTCGACGGCACGGGTGATGATGACATGGCGCCAGATGGCGTCCTGAGGCTGAACAGCGTTGTTGATATGAAAGATGATCGGCGCGCCGGCGGTCTTCATTGAGTGCCAGTTGAGTGGAAAGAGCAGTTCGCGACAGGCCTGAATCCCGAAGCGCAGGCCGCCAAGTTCAGCGGTAGAGACCGAATTGCCGGGCAGGAAGTGGTTTCGATCGAGTGCAGCGAGCTCGATTTTGTGATGTGCAAGCAGTCGACCATCGGGGGCCGCAATGAGAACCGAGTTGTGCCAGCCATCGTGTGAAGGCGTTGGTGTCGCCGTGCCAAAGACGCAATAGCAGCCGCGCCCGGCTGCTTTGCGACGAATGTCAGCGATGCCATCGGCAATTTTCTGCGCATCGAGCAGCGCCCTGAAGTCTTCGCGCTCCGGCGCATATCCCGAGAGCATGCCTTCGGGAAAAGCAACCCAGTCACCAGGGTGAGCCCGGTCAAGCACCCCGAGCATCCGCGCGAGATTGTCAGCCGGATCGAGGGTTACGGCCAGTTGTGCAATTGTTATTCTCAGGACTGCCTCCTCGCTCGTTGATGATTTCTCCACCAACGTCGCCAATAATCCCCCAAATGGTACCCGGGGTTGCACCGAATGGTATACCACCGAAGCCTGAGGCCGGCAAGGCATGCACACGATCAACTGGCATAAAGTCTTCTCTTTACGTTGGATAGCCGATTCATCCGACCATCTCTCCCCCTGGCACGATAATTGAAGTCAACCGAGATTGACTGAATCGTCCGGCTCTTCAGCCCGACGGTGTATCGAACGGCAGGGATCGACTCGTCGGCGACACTGATGGCCGGAGAGTTTAGGAAAAGAGGCGCAAGGAGGAGATATGAAGAGACTGCATTTGAAAAGAGCGATGATGAGCTTGCTGGTGACGGGCATTCTGCTGACGGGCTTCGCCTCGACGACGATGGCCCGGGAGCGCTGCCGCACACGCGATCCACGCCAGCAACCGGTCTATTTCAACGATCGTGACGGTGACCGGTACGATGATCGCAACGATAACAGCTACAACAGGGATGATGAATGGAACGATCGCCATCGACAAAACCGGCGCAATGTCCGCAATGGTCTGCCGTGGCGCCGTGACCGTGAAGATACCACCGGAAAGGCAGTCGGGCGGACAGCACTCGGTGCCGGCATTGGAGCAGCGGCCGGGGCACTGATCGGCGGTGGCAAGGGAGCGGTGATCGGGGCGGCAGCCGGGGCAGCCGGCGGCTACATTTATCATCGCGGCAAGGTCAACACCGAGAGACGGCAGCGGCGCTGGCCGTGGTAACAATGCTCGCTGCCCGGTAGAGTTACTTGCGGCGGACTTGCACAGAGCGAATGGGGAGAAGAAAAGATTGCTTTTCCCCATTCGTGTTTTTGCTTCCCGGCCCGGGTATCGGTATATTGACGGCCGGAGGTCTGAGCAATGATTCATCACAAAGTCCACGAGATCCCTGAGGAGCAGGTAACCGAGCTCTTCTCGCGCAAATTCTTCAATGGTGAGCAGATCACCTTCGCCTTCATTAACATGAAAAAAGGATGTGTCGTCCCACTCCACCATCACGAGAGCGAACAGTTCAGCTATTGCTTCACCGGATCGCTGCGGTTTGAGATTGGCGGAGAGGAGCTGATTCTGCGGGCCGGCGAACTGGTGCAGATTCCATCGAACGTCCCGCATCAGGCGATCGCTGACGAGGACTTCACCGGCCTCGATGTCTTCAGCCCTCCGCGTCGGGACTGGATCGAGGGTACGGACGACTACCTGAGAAGATAGTCGTCGCGAACCTGCATATCAACAGCTGCCATCGACGCCAGAGAGGCCCCAGAGGGAGGCTTCAGTAAGTCGCGCGCCCGCCGGTCATATCGAAGGTGAAGCCGGTGGTGAAGCTTGCGCCTGGCGAAACGATGAAGGCGACGATATTGGCAATCTCGTCGAGGGTGCCGCAGCGCTTCATCGGGATCTTGTCAGTCATATAATTGACCTGAGCCTCGGGGAGTGCATCGACCATCGCGGTGCGGATGACGGCCGGGGCAAGGGCATTGACGGTGACGCCATTCTCCGCGTACTCCTTGCCCTGCACCTTGGTCATGCCGATGACGGCAGCCTTGGAGGCGGAGTAGGCAAGCATCCCGGCATTCCCTTCCTTGCCGGCAATCGAGGCGATATGGAGAATGCGGCCATAGCCCTGCCTGACCATATGGGGCAGGACGGCGCGTGATGTCAGGAAGCAGCCATTGACATTGACATCAAAGACGAACCTGAAGTTCTCAAAATCGACATCGTGAGTCCTGATATTGGTCTTGCCGGTGACACCAGCACTGTTGACGAGAATGTCGATGCGGCCGAACTGCTCGGCAATCCGCGCGATGAGAGCGGCGACGGCGGACTCGTCAGTAACATTGCATGGAAAGATCGATCCGCTGGCTCCGACTTCGGTCACCGCCTGCCGCAGTGTCTCTTCGCTGAGATCAACCATGGCGACGAGTGCCCCCTCACCAGCCAGTCTTTTGGAGATCGACAATCCGAGGCCTGATCCG
>CAIKMY010000172.1 GCA_903828635.1 uncultured Acidobacteriota bacterium | reverse complement strand
GTTGCCGAGGCGGCGCTCGAATGTTTTCTGCAGTTCGGTTTTGCGCGCACCTCGCTTGACGATATTGCTGCAAAAGCGAAACTCTCACGGCCACTGCTCTATCTGCTCTTCAAAAACAAGGAGGAGCTCTTCGTCGAGACGCTGCGCATGCTTTATCGCGAGGAGATCGCCAACGCGCGACCGATTCTCAGTCTGCCGCTGGGGCGGCGGGAGAAACTGCTGAGAGTTTACGAAGAGCTGCTGCTCAAGCCGTGGACACGCATCTGTAAATCGCCAAGTGGGGAGGAGTTCATTCGCGAATGCCACCATCACTTTCCACAGCTCGACCGTGAATATGAGCAGGAGGCATTGCATTTGCTGCTGCCGATCCTTGGCGACAAGGCGACGGTGGAGGTCTTCATGCTTTGCATCGACGGTCTTTATGCTGACGATCCGACACCGACGGTATTGCGGAAACGGGTGCGGTTGTTGATCGAGCGGTTCATTCCCGAGGATGAGCTGCAAGGGCTGACGGTAAAGAAGAGGGCTCTGAAGCCAATTAACGTGAAGGGAGATATCGATGGAAAAGAGAAGGCTCGGAAGCGGGGGGCTTGAGGTCTCAGCGATCGGGTTTGGCTGCATGGGGATGAGCTTCTCTTATGGTCCGGCAGCGGATCGTGGGGAGATGATTTCGCTGCTGCATGCGGCGGTCGATCGTGGCGTGACCTTCTTCGACACGGCGGAGGTTTACGGGCCATACACCAACGAGGATCTGGTGGGTGAGGCCCTCGAACCCTTTCGCGGGAGAGTGGTGATTGCGACCAAGTTCGGGTTCCGGCTCAAACCGAACGGTGAGCCGGGGTGGCTTGGGCTTGACAGTCGGCCGGAACAGATTCGCCGTGTGGCGGAGGCCGCGCTGCAACGGTTGCGAATTGAGACGATCGATCTCTTCTATCAGCACCGTGTCGACCCGGAGGTACCAATCGAGGAGGTTGCCGGCGCGGTTGGCCGGTTGATCGAGGAGGGCAAGGTGCGCCATTTCGGACTTTCGGAGGCGGGAGCGGCAACCATCCGACGGGCGCATGCTGTGCAGCCGGTGGCGGCCTTGCAGAGTGAATATTCGCTCTGGACGCGCAATCACGAGTCTGAGATCCTGCCGACGGTCAGGGAACTTGGGATCGGCTTCGTCGCCTACAGTCCCCTTGGCAAGGGCTTTCTCACCGGCAAGATCGATGAAAAGACCGAGTTTGACAGCGCCGATTTCCGCAACATCCTGCCGCGCTTCACGCCCGAGGCACGCAAGGCCAATCAGTCGCTGGTCGATCTGTTGACGGAGATTGCTGCGGCCAGAGGGGCGACGCCGGCACAGATTGCGCTGGCGTGGCTGCTGGCGCGTGAGCCGTGGATCGTGCCCATTCCGGGAACCCGCCGGCTTGACCGGCTGGAGGAGAATCTTGGTGCGTCAGCGATCAGGCTGACCGCTGACGATCTGCGCGAGATTGGTGAGGCCACGGCACGGATCGATCTCCTCGGTACACGCTATCCCGAACACATTGAAAAGATGACCGGTCGCTGAGGTCAACATCAGGAGCAATGGACAGGAGCAATGGACAGGAGCAATGGAGAAGACGATGATCAAATTAAAAGTGAATGGTCAGGCGCGGCAGTTTGATGGTGATTCCGAGATGCCGCTCCTCTGGTATCTGCGTGACGAAATTGACCTCAAGGGGACGAAGTTCGGCTGCGGGATGGGGCTTTGTGGCGCCTGCACGGTTCACCTCAATGGCAATCCGGTTCGCGCCTGTCTGACGTCGGTGGCGGCAGCGGCCAACGGTGTGGTGACAACGATCGAGGGGATCTCTCCCGACGGCACCCATCCGGTGCAACTGGCCTGGCAGGAGGTCGATGTGCCGCAATGCGGCTACTGTCAGGCGGGGCAGATCATGTCGGCCTGTGCGCTGCTGGCAAAGACGCCGAAGCCGACTGACGCACAGATCGACAGTGCCATGAATGGCAATCTCTGCCGCTGTGGCACCTACCTGCGCATTCGCGAGGCCGTTCACAAGGCCTCTGGCATGGTCGCATCCGGCGCCGGAGCAGAGAAGAGACAGCCACGGGCCTCTGCGACGCGGACAAGACGGGGTGGGAAGTAAGGAGGAATCATGACTACGAAAAGGATCGATCGTCGCACCTTTCTTCGCGTTTCGGCTCTGGCCGGTGGCGGACTGATGCTTGGCATTCATGCCAATATTCCGAAGTCGGTGATGGCCGCACAGGGCGGGCGTCCGGGTGAGACCGCACTGCGCCCCGCCGATTTCATCAGCATTGCTTCTGATGGTCTCGTCACCATCACTGCGCGCAATCCCGAGCACGGTCAGAGCGTCCACAACATGCTGCCGATGCTGGTTGCCGAGGAGCTCGATGTCGAATGGAAGGATGTGCGCATTGCACGTGCTGAAGTTGACAGCAAGTATGGCATCCAGTTTACCGGGGGTAGTCTTTCGACGCCGAACAACTGGGAGCCGATGCGCCAGGTTGGCGCGGCGGCGCGACAGATGCTGATTGGTGCTGCGGCCCGCGAGTGGGGGGTGGCTGCCGAGCAGTGTACGACCGGCTCCGGGCGTGTCATTCACCGCGCCACGAACCAGTCGCTCGGCTATGGTGAGCTGGCGACAAAGGCGGCGGCGATGCCCGTGCCCGATTTCAAGTCGCTCAAGCTCAAGGACCCGCGCGATTACCGCATCGTCGGGACGACAACACGGGGCGCAGAGACGAAGGATATCGCCACCGGCAAGCCGATCTTTGGCATCGATGTCACCGTTCCCGGGATGCTTTATGCCGTCTATCAGCGCAGCCCGGTATATGGTGGCCGCGCTATCAGCGCCAACCTCGATGCCATCAGGTCGATGAAGGGGGTGAAGCACGCCTTCATCGTCGAGGGTAAGCCGATTCCCAAGGGCTATATCAATATGCTCAACGACGATCCGGGACTGGTTGCCGGTGTGGCGATCGTCGCTGACAGCTGGTGGGCGGCGCAATCGGCGCGTGCCCGGCTTGAAGTTAAGTGGGATGACGGGCCGTGGGCGAAGCAGGAGAGCACCGAGATTGCACGGAGGGCCGATGAGATCTCGCGCCAGCCGGCGGCACGGACGTTGCGTCGCGACGGTGATGTCGAGGCTGCTTTCAAGCGCAGCGATGTCAGCGTTGTCGAGGCGCGCTATGTCTTCCCCTTCATTGCCCACGCGCCGCTTGAGCCCCAGAACTGCACGGCACACTTCCGCGATGGCAAAGTCGAACTCTGGTCGACCAGCCAGACTCCGCAAATCGGGCGTACGATCGTCGCCCGTCTCTTCGGCCTGCCCGAGTCAAACGTGCTGATGCATCAGGTGCGCGGTGGCGGTGGCTTCGGGCGACGCCTCTACAACGATTCGCTCTGTGAGGCCGCCTGGATTTCAAGGGAGGTTGGTGCGCCGGTCAAGCTGCTCTGGACTCGCGAGGATGATATGCGCCACGATTACTATCGTTCCGGCGGCTTTCAGTACCTCAAGGGCGCGGTCGATACCGGTGGCCGCATCGTGGCGTGGCAGGATCATTTTGTCGGCTATGGTGAGGGCGAGACCTTTACCCACAGCGGCCAGATCGATGGTGGTGAGTTTCCCGCGCGCTTCGTGCCAAACTTCCTGATGCAGTCATCAGTCATGCCGCTCGGGCTGAGAACCGGAGCGCTGCGAGCGCCGCGCTCTGATGTCTATTCGTGGGTCTTCCAGTCGTTCATCGATGAGCTGGCGCACGCTGCCAATCGTGATCCGGTAGAGTTTCGTCTCGACCTGCTCGCTGCCGGGACGCCGGGAGGCCTTGATCCGGGGCGGATGAGTGGTGTCGTCAGGCTGGCAGCCGAGAAGTCCGGCTGGGGCCGGCGCACACTGCCGAAGGGCACGGCCATGGGGATCGGTTTCCATTACAGCCACCGCGGCTATTTTGCCGAGATCGCCGAGGTCACCGTTCTCGCCAACAAGAAGGTCCGCGTCAACAAGGTCTGGGTTGCCGGCGATATTGGCAGCCAGGTCATCAATCCCGGCGCGGCCGAGAATCTGACTCAGGGCGCGGTCATCGATGGCATGAGCGAGATGTTGCAGGAGAT
>CAIKMY010000171.1 GCA_903828635.1 uncultured Acidobacteriota bacterium | reverse complement strand
TCGCCGATCAGGGTCAGGATCAGGATCAGGATGCCGACGGTGAACTCTTTAGTGAGGACAGCTTTGCTGCGATCCTTGCCGAGCATGATCGTACCCACCACACCGAGGTCAGCGAGAATGAGGTCGTCAAGGGGCGCGTCATTAACGTCACCGAGCAGGGCGTGATCATCGATGTCGGCTTCAAGTCAGAAGGTATCGTGCCACTCAATGAGTTCCGGGAGGGTGATGTCATCACCGTTGCTCCTGGCGATGAGGTCGATGTCTTTGTCAAGCAGCTCGAGAATGCCGAGGGCTACGTTGAACTCTCACGTGTCGATGCTGAGCGCAAGCACACCTGGGAGCAGATCGAACTGGCCTACAAGCAGAATGCGGTGATCACCGGCAAGGTGACCGATCGAATCAAGGGCGGGCTCCGCGTTGAGATCGGCAGAATCCAGGCTTTTCTGCCCGGGAGCCAGGTCGATATTCGTCCGGTGCGCAATCTTGACGCCTTCCGCAACAAGGAGATCGAGGTTCGCGTCCTCAAGGTCAACAAGAAGCGTGGCAACATCGTTCTCTCACGCAAGGCGGTTCTCGAAGAGCAGATCACCGGCAAGAAGGCCGAGACCCTGCGCAACCTCGAGGAGGGCATAATTGTCGAGGGTCAGGTCAAGAACCTGACCGATTACGGCGCCTTCATTGATCTTGGTGGCATTGACGGACTCCTTCACATCACTGACATGTCATGGGGGCGATTGCAGAACCCCCACGAGCTGCTGAAGATTGGTGAGCATCTTCAGGTGAAGGTGCTCAAGTTCGATCGTGACAAAGAGCGCGTCAGCCTCGGTCTGAAGCAGCTGACGCCGGATCCGTGGGCAACGGCCATCGAGCGGTTCCCGGCCCAAACCCGCATCAAGGGCAAGGTCGTCTCCGTCACCGATTATGGTGCCTTCGTCGAGCTGGAGCCCGGCATCGAGGGGCTGGTTCACGTCAGCGAGATGAGCTGGTCGAAGCGTGTCAAGCATCCTTCCAAGATGCTGGCGATCGGCCAGGACGTTGAGGCCCAGATTCTTGATGTCGACCAGTCTGCTCGTCGCATCAGCCTTGGCCTCAAGCAGATCGAGCCCAATCCGTGGGAGACGCTCCATCATCGCTATGGTATTGGCACCCGCATCAAGGGGCGCGTCCGCAATCTCACCGATTTCGGCGCCTTCATCGAAATTGAGGATGGCATCGACGGTCTCGTTCACGTCTCCGATATTTCATGGACCAAGCGCATCAAGCATCCAAGTGAGGCCCTCAAGAAGAACCAGGAGGTCGAGGCGGTGATCACTGCCATCGACGTCGATAATCGGCGCCTCTCACTGTCGATCAAGGATCTCGAACCCAACGCCTGGGAGCGCTTCTTCGATACTCATCGACTTGGTGATGTCGTCAGCGGCAAGGTGACGAGATTTGCCAACTTTGGTGCCTTCGTCGAGCTCGAGGACGGGATTGAGGGGCTCTGTCACGTCTCTGAACTCTCCGATGACCACGTCGAGAAACCGGAGGACGCGGTGGCGCTCGGACAGAAGCTGTCCTTCAAAATCCTCAAGATGGATCGCGAGCAGCGCAAGATCGGCCTCTCGGCCCGCTCCGTTGGCAAGGATGATCCGATCGTCGATGCGCGTAACTACACTTCCGCCGAAGGAGGGATGGCCAGCCTCGGTGAAATTGCCGGCCTCAAATCCGGATCTTCGGACGAGGGATCGCGCTAATCTCTGACCGGAGAGGGACGGCCTCCTCCGTCCCTCTCCTTATTGTCAACTCAACCCTCTCCGGGGAGGGGTCGACCTTTGCCATCATCTCCCCGGTGCCTCGGACTTTCCGCCTATGAACAAGCGCTCACTGACTTGGATTATGATTGTCGGCCTGATCATTGCCGGACTCTTTGTCATCAGTCTGGTGACAATCATGGCTCTGGTCTCCGACGACGAAGTAATGTCGGGCATCGGAGACCGGATTGCCGTCATCCCGGTCGAGGGGGTGATTGGCGACGAGACGGCAAAGAGTGTCAATGAGCAGCTCAGAAAATTTGGCGACGAGTCACGTGTCAAGGCCATTCTGCTGCGCATCGACAGTCCTGGTGGTGGTGTCGCTGCCTCGCAGGAGATTTATACCGAGGTCAGGCGACTCAAGGAAGAGAAAAAGAAGAAGGTGGTCGTCTCGATGGGATCAGTGGCCGCCTCCGGAGGCTACTACATTTCTGCGCCAGCCGATATGATCTTTGCCAATCCTGGCACTGTTACCGGCAGTATCGGCGTCATTGCCGAATGGATCAACTACAAGGAGCTTGCCGACTGGGCAAAGATCAAGCCCGTCGTCTTCAAGAGTGGTGAATTCAAGGATACCGGCTCGCCGACGCGCGACCTGACAGAGCGTGAGCGTGTCTACTTTCAGGGGATGATCGACGAATTGAATACCCAGTTCGTCCGTGCCGTTCTCGAAGGGCGTCAGGGGCGTGGTGCAACCGGCAGCGAAATCAATGAGGAGCGACTGCGAGCACTCGCCGACGGTCGCGTCTACACCGGAGAGACCGCCATCAGGAATGGTCTGGCCGACGCGCTTGGCAACTATGAGGACGCGCTCAAAAAGACTGCTGAAATGATCGGCATGAAGGGTAAGCCGCAGGTCGTTACTCCTCCCAAGCCTCGCAACCAGTTTTCGATACTCGACCTGCTGCTCGGTGCCGCCTCGCTCAGTGATTTTTCTCCGACTAAAATTCCAAATCGCCTCACTGAGGTTGATACATCGATCAAATTCAAGTATCAATGGCGGTGAGATAAGTATCCGGTGCCTGGATGTTGTCTGAGAAACCTGATCTCAGATGTCTTCAGGTCATGCCCCATGACACTAATTATTGTCCTGAACTATTGCCCCGAGTGGCCGCTCCATATGGAGGATCAATGACCAAAGCTGAGCTGGTTGACGAGGTTGCCATAGCTGCCGACCTGACCAAGAAGGAGTCAGAGGTCGTCGTTGATGAGGTTCTCAAAAGCATCGTTCAGGCGCTCAATCGGGGTGAGAAGATAGAGTTGCGGGGGTTTGGATCGTTTCGGATACGGCGTCGCGATGCCCGACGCGGGCGTAATCCGAAGACTGGTGCATCTGTCGACATTCCGGCAAAGAACATCCCGTTCTTTAAGCCTGGTAAAGAGTTGAAGCTGCTCATCAATGATGGAGTCGTCCCCGGCGACCTTACAGACGATACCGACGACGATGACGAGTAGTCCGGTCACTTCTGCCTGAGCTGTGGTCCTGCCTGTTCAGCGATTCAGCACGTATATCCCGCTGGAAAAACTGCCAACAAAGAGCCTTGCCGGATTGAAGGGGTCGGTGGCGATGGCTCGAGTCAGTCTGTTTGGCAGCTCGCGAAGCTCGACTTTTTCCCAGTTGGTGCCACCATCTTTCGAGAAGAAGAGTGCCTCGCGCAGGTCATCGGCGAGCCAGAGTTCATCAGGGGCTGAATCATTGAGCCGGAGGGCGCTGACATCGGTATGGAGGGGCATCCCCCCGCCACGTTGTTCCCAGGTGACGCCGGCATCGTTTGAGCGGAAGAATCCGGTAGTCGTTCCGACATAGATTCTGCTGGCATTGTGCGGATCGATAACGATGCAGCGAACGCGCCGTCGTTCCTCATCGAGCAGGCTGAGTCGAAAGCTGGTGCCGTTGTCATTGGAGATAAAGAGGCCATCCTCGGTGCCAACCATGAGGAGGCCGGGAGTGCGGGGGGATGTTGCCAGTGCCCGGATCGATGATCTGCGGCCGGCTTCCCACGTGAGGCTCAGCCGTTGCCATCCCTGCTTTTCATCTTTGGCAAGGAAGAGGCCGTCAAGTGTCGCGGCAATCAGCCAGGGGCGTTCCGGTGGATTTTCTGAGCCGTGAGCGCTGCCACTCGGGAAGAGAGAGGCGATTGCTGTCACATGATTGTCAAGATCGACCGCTGCCGGTCTCTCCGGAGCCTTCTTTATCTGTCGTTGAGTTGGCTTTGTCGAACCGAGCGGACGTTGCTGAACCGCCGGTTTTGTTCCTGGTCGCGGCTGGCGAATGGCGGGGAGCGGTTTGACCGGCATCGGTTCCCTGATCACCTTCGACCAGGTGTCACCGCGGTTGTCAGAGCGGAAGATGCCCTCGTTGGTTCCGGCGTAGATCAATCGCGGATCGCCTGACGATTGATGCAGAGAGTAGACGTCACGTCCATCCATCCCGGACATCGATTGACGCCAGGTCATCCCTCCATCGACACTCCGGAAGAACCCGCTCGACTCTCCATCAAAGACGATACCGGCATAGACGTGGTCTCGCTCGGCGCGATCGGCAAGCAGAGTGGTAATCTGGCGGCTGACAAAACCGTCATTCGCGGGCTCAAAGGTGGTGCCACCATCGATGCTGATCATCACGCCGCCATCCTCAGTGCCGAGGATGATTCGATCCGGCTTCTCGGGATGAATCCCGATCGCGTTGATCACCAGATTTGCCGGGGTCACCCGCCTCCAGCTCTCGGCCTTTCCACCGTCTCTCGATATCCAGAGCCCCTCGGTCGTCCCTGCAAGAATCGTTGATTGCCTGGTCGGGTGCGGGTAAACAGTGTGTGTACGCCGGCTGGAGAAGGGGATTCCCTGCAATTTACTCCATTTTGTACTGCCATCGAGTGAGCGGTAAATGCCACTGCAGGCACTCATCAATACCGTCTCCGGAGTTGCCGGGTCGATCCGTATCGAGAAGATGTCGGAATCATCGATCATCCCGGTCGCTGCCGAGCCGGCACGCTGCCAGGATTCCCCGCTATTGCGTGTCTTCCAGGGCAGATGACTGGTTCCGGCATAGATCACTTCGGCATGGCGCGGATCGATTGCCACCGAATGAAAGTTGCGAAGATCGGGGTGACTGTCAGGCGTGATCCTCCTCCATGACTGGCCACGATCTGGTGAAAGGTAGATGCCGTCGAGAGCGGCAACGGCCAGAATTCGTGCATTACCCGGTGACTGCGATAACCCGCGAACTACCCGTCCGTGCAGGCCCTCCAGCTCGTGCCACGTCTGACCGTCATCTTCGCTGCGATAAAGGGCTCCGCCACTGATGCGCTCTCCGATCTCACTCACTGCCCTGACTCCGACATAGATTGTCCCCGGTCTCTCGATATCAAAATGGATGACTGTGACCGAGAAGCCTCCCGCGGCAATCCCAGGGCTGAGGTGTCTCCAGATTCTTCCACCGTTGCGAGAGCGATAGAGGTTTCCATCTCCCGTCCCCGCTATGATGTGGTCGGCTGCTCGCGGATCGATCGCCAGCATCGTGACGTCACCTCCAAAGGGCCCTGTCAGATGCCAGAGGCCTGTCGGTTGTTGATCAATCACGGCCACTCCTGGTGGCTGCGCCGTTGCCACAAGGCCTGCTGCCAGAATTATTGTCGTGAGTAACAGGGTTTTCATGTTATAAGTTGAGAGGTGTTAAGAAAATAAAGAGATAAAGAAATAAGGAATAAGGACTATGGACAGTATGGACTATGGACAGAATGGACAGTATGGACAACATGGACCATGGACATATGGACTGTATGAATCTTGTCCATATTGTATTTCTCTATCGTAAGGAAAAATCATAGAGTATAAGCAATCTTTAAGTACATTA
>CAIKMY010000170.1 GCA_903828635.1 uncultured Acidobacteriota bacterium | reverse complement strand
TATCCGTCGAGGTGGATATAAATCCACCATTCACTACTGCGACAAGCTTTGTTCCATCTGCTGATGATGCTACTCCATACCAGTTTGCGGTAACATTTACCGGGGTCCAGGTCCAGGTCCGAAGCAGCATAAAATTCTCCAGATAGCTGATGACAAACTGGCCAATATCCCCAGCCAGTCTCCAGCCACCTGCACCCACCCCATTGATGCGAATGACATCTCCAATATTAGGATTGGTTGGGAGAGTGATGGTCACCGGGTTGGCACTATCGACGATATAGCCACGATTGGATTCAGCCTGCTGATTGTCAGTGATCACCTGCCATTTCATTATTCCGGAGCCTGTCAGATTACCGGTAAATGTCTTGTCACCTCCGATGGTTTGATTGGTGGCCAGATCAACGTAGCTGCCGGACAAATTCGGCAGATCAGAGACGGCAATCGGGCCGATTGCCCAGGAGGTGCCACCCGATCTCAGGAACTGGTTGGCTGACAACGGCCCGACAGTAATACCAGTGCCACCTTGTCCCACGCTGAGTGGTGTTGTCAGTCCGTTAAGGGCAGTGATATCGGTATTGACCCCACTCGCAGCCGCACCGAGACTCGTCCTTGCACCCGAGGCTGTCGTCGAGCCTGTTCCGCCACTGGTGACCGGTAGTGTTGAGCTCAATGTGGCTGCACTCGCTGACTTCAGACTCATGACCGCGTATGGTGTGGAACTGATCCGCGTCCGCGGTGAGAGCAGCGTATACACCCCGGTACTGTTACCAGCCCGCACGGCAATGCTCAGATACCGTTCTCCACCATCAAAGGCTGATGCCCCGAAATCAAGAATAACCGAGAAGATGCCGTTGGCCACTGTCACATCTTCCAGTGTCAGTGTCGATCCAATTTGATTCCCCCCACTGATTGCGTCATGAAGTGTGCATTGCATATCAAAGAGTCCGCTTGCCGCAATACCACCACTACTGAGCACTCCCTGATAACTAAAGCTACTGCTCTGACCACTTGCCTGATGTGACAGAGCGACAACTATAAAAATGAAAAATATGCCGGATTTGAACAAATTCGCCATAGTGATCCTCGATTATCATGCTCGACAATAAACTACCTTTTTTCCGAAAGGCCGGAGACGCCTGCCTCCATTACTGACGGCAACATCACAACCGGCTTGCGATCAGCGGAAAACGGTGGAATGACGACACCTCGAAAGCCTGAGGGCCGCAGATGGATCGCATCGACTCCAACCATCTGACGCGGGATTATGCTCTTCTCGAAGTTAATCATTAACGGTGAAGTATCACTTTTATCGACCCGCATACAGCTCAGGGTGATTATCTGTTGATCGCCCAAGGTTATTGAGGAACCTGCTGGCAATGCAAAAGCCATGGCGAGCCGCCTTTCAGGCTCAAATTTACGATTGATAATCAAAATTACCAGATCGGAGACCATTTTGACAATTGCTATCTGTCGTGGTGTCATATCAAATATTTTCGTGCCTTCGTTCCGGTCGCCGGAACTACTATGCCCTCAGCCGACTTCAGGCGGCTCGTCACATCGCCTCTCGACGACACTGGCACAGGGGCAAACCGGCAGATCTCCCCGGGTATTGCGCACTCACCTTCACGCTTATGCCCCCCGCATAAGTCAAGACTTTCCGTGCAGGTATCGGACTTTGAAGATATCTGCCTTTTCATCCGGTCCTGACGCCTCGTATGCAGTTTCTGTTTGTCGGGCCAGCATTTTGCCTGCGGCTTCCTCCGGATTCCACCTCGCGATGGACACCCTTGCCGTCCAGTTAACTATTCCCCCTGCCGGATTCGTCAGGGACTTTCACCCTCAAGTGAGTGCGCCCTGCCGGGCGCACACAAAAAGAATGGTGGAGGCAGTTTTGCCTGCCTCCACCATTGATGGGCTTTGGTTCGGATGTCGAGTGTCACCAGAAGATGCGTTTGATCATTGATGCGCCTTGACTCAACCTTATTTATCCAATCAGATTCTCTTCTCAGATTTCCTTCACTCAGCGTGTGGCTGCGTGACTAAAGACCAGCAGTCTCCTGGCTGGCATCAGGCAGCTATCTTCCAGGCAGATAGCAACCGGTCGGGTTCCATTGTCGGGATGCGACCTCGGAACAACCGGAAGAGTAGTACCCTGGAAGCCAGCCGGAATCAGAGAATTTGCTTCAACACCGACGAGTTGGCGCGGGATGAGACTGTCATCGAAATTGATCATCACCGGCAATGTATCGTCGACATCGAGTCGGATATATCTGAGTGTGATTACGCGATGATTACCCGGTGTAAACGAAGATCCCGGGGGCAGAGCAAACGCCAATGCGACGCGACCTTCGGCTTCGGCATTGCGATTGATTACCACCCTGGCAATATCGGAGACTGCTTCAACAATCGCAATCCTTCCCGGATCGAAACGAAGTGTGAAGCCAGCGGCGTTCTCAACACCCACAGCTTCGAGGTCAATACTCATCGTCGTCAGACTGTCGCCAGGTCGAGACATCTCACTGACAAGGCGAAGTGTTCCTCCACGCTGTCCCGGCTGCGTGAGGGATATTCTCTGTACAGACCCGCCGACTGGTGTCAGAGGATCGAGGCTGACGGCGTACCTTCCGGTCTGCACCCAGTCGGAAACATTGATCTTGCCATCCCCGAGAGAGCTGCGCGGTGCGGTATCGGCCCGCTGGAACTCACTACCAATACCAATCTGATCCAAACTGACAACAAAACGGCCGATCTGTGTCCAGTCCATGACATCAACTTTCCCGTCACCACCAACATCGCGTGGAGACACATCTCCTTCATAATATGGTTGAGAGTCAATAACAAGAGTGTAAGTCCTCTCGGTAAAGCAGGAGCCATTACCATCAGTAACACGAATTGTGAAGATATACGATCCTACTGAATTTGGGGTACCGGCCAGCACACCAGTCAGAGCATTAAAGGTCATCCCTGGAGGGAGATTACCAGTTTGCAGCCAGCTCGGTATCCCAATAGCTCCGGTCTGACTAAAGCCAATGGTGTAGGAATTACCACTAGTGAGGCTCGACAGAGCTTCAGGCAGAAGAGTTATTGGTGCACAGCCAAGCACGTTGGTATTAACTGTACCACTGATATTATCACTTTGCACAGGGTCATTAACTCCCGATGGAGAGCTGACAGCCGCAACATTGGAGAATGTCCCACTTGCCGGACTGGTTGCTGTTACTGTCAGCTCAACACTCCCGCCAACCGGCAGGGTGTCAATTGAGACTGTCAGAACGTTGTTGGAATCGACATTTGATGTCCCACAGACTGCACCTCCGTTGGGGCTGCAGACAACAGCGATGTTACTGAGAGAATTACCGAGATTATCACTGACAATCGCACCACTGACTGTTGACGGGCCTTTGTTAGTCACCGTCAGACTGTAGCTGAACGCAGTATTGGGAGCGACCGTTGTTGGTCCTGTCTTGACAATTCCCAGATCGACCTGTGGTGGTGGCGTAGTCTGTGTTGTCGTCGTCTGCGAAGCCGCTGTGTCGGTTGGATCCGGATCAATCACCCCTTGTGGCGGAGTCAGCGTTGCAATGTTATTGAGATTTTGGGCAGATGGCGGCGCATTGCCAGTAATAGTAAAGGTCAGTTCACCATTTACCGGAAGCTTGGGGATCGACTCTGAAATAGCCCCTCCGGCAACCGTACGATATGCCGCTATCTGCCCGGATGGCGGCGTCGGACAGACGGCACCTCCAGTGGCAACACAAGTCCAGGTAACACCTGTCAACTCTTCTGGCAGCGTATTTGTAAAGATAGTGCCGTCTGCCCCACCCGGACCAGCATTGACGACCTTGATGAGGTAGACAACCTGCCCGCTTGTTTGAACAACCGTTGTTCCGGCACCGTTGAGTGAGAGGTTAGCGACGGCTGGAACCGGCTCACTGGTCACGGTTGTCGTTGCAGTGCCGGTGTTGTTAGTGGAGTCGATTTCTGACACACCTGTCGGAGATGTGACAGTAGCCGTATTCCACAGTATTGTTGCAGTTGTGGGAGTCGTCGCGGTAATCGTAAATAATACTCGGCTACTAACCGGCATCACCGGAATCGTCGTCGTCAAAGTCGTGCCCGTGAGGGTAATTGACCCTGGACATGAAGCGCCACCACTCGCATTGCTGCAGGTAGCTAAAACATTGGTCAGCCCTGATGGCAAGTTGTCAGTCACCACTGCCCCGCCGGCAGAACTTGGTCCAAGATTACTCACCTCAAGCGTGTATGATATTTCCTTGCCCGCCTCAACTGTTGGAGGACCGTTCTTCTGTAGTACCAGATCTGCACGCGGAGTGACGACCAGAGTGTATGCCTGAGTGCCGAAGCAACCTGCAGTACCGGTCGCCCTGATCGTGAAGTTGTAGGAACCCGCTGCCGTTGATACCCCTGCTATTGTTCCGGTCTGTGCGTTCAGTGTTATACCCGCTGGCAGGCTTCCTGCAGTAATCGTATAGGTATAGTTATCGCTCGGATTAGCTGAGACTGTTTGACTGAAAGACTCTCCAGCCTGTACAGATGGCAATGTCGTCGGACTCAGCGTAATCGTCGGGCAGTTAATTACCAGAGTTGCCGTTATACTGCCGGTACAGCCATTTGCATCGGTTGCTTTCACCGTAATGGAGAAGCTGCCTGTCTGCGTTGGCGAGCCGCTCAGCGTCCCGTTGCTGGCCAGGGTTACCCCGGTCGGCAGTGGGCTCGTCGTGCTGTAGGTCACACTACCGATTCCACCACTTGACGTGAAGCTCTGACTATAGTCCGTACCCGCCGTGCCCGTCAGTGTCGTCGGTGCCGTCACCGTGATCGT
>CAIKMY010000169.1 GCA_903828635.1 uncultured Acidobacteriota bacterium | reverse complement strand
TCGAGCGCACTCGATATTATCGGCGCGAATCATTGTCGCCCTGATACCGGTTGGCGCCGTCTCCCATTCGTTGGTCGGCCCGAAAATGGTCAGCACCGGGCGGCCGAGCGCCGCGGCGATGTGGGCCGGCCCGGTGTCATTGCTGACGATCAGCGCGCATTGATCAAAGATCCCAAGCAGCTCCGGCAGCTTCGTCAAACCGGCAAGGTTGATTACTGTGCCCGGCCTCGCGCAACTCTCGACCAGCGCGGCCGTCTTCATTTCACCCGGTCCGCCAACCAGCAGAATGCGGCAGCCGTCTGCGGCAAGCCGATCGGCCAGAGCGGCATAACTCTCCGCCGGCCAGCATTTCGCCCGGCTGTTGGTCGCACCGACATTGAGCGCGACCAGCCGCCCGTCATGGCCGTCAATTCCCGGTTTGTCCAGCCCCACTCTTTCCAGCCCCACTCTTTCCAGCAAGGCCCGCGCCAGCTCGTGCTCACGCTCACCGGCAAACAGCACCGGGAGCGGCAGTGGCATTCGCGATTCATTGCCATCCACTGCCGGCAACAGCCCACTCTCCTGCTCAGCGGCGGCAACAATGTCGAGGTAGTCGTTGATCTGGTGCCGATTGCGATGCGATGCTTCCCGTTTCAGCGCCGTCGTCAGCAGCAGGCTCCTCCCCTGGACACCATAGCCGATTCGTCGTGGAATCCGCGCTGCCCAGGTCAGCAATGCCGCCTCAAAGGCGTTTTGAAAGAGCAGCGCGAGGTCGAATTGGTGTTGGCGCAGCCGCTTCGCCGTCTGCAGAACCACCCGGCGTCCCTCCTCGCGGCGACGATAGGCGATTACCTCGTCGACCAGTGGCGATCCGGCAAAAAGCTCACAGGTCAGCGGCGTTGCCAGCAGGCTGATTGTTGCCTCCGGAAACGAGCTGCGCAATCGTTGCAACGCCGGCGTGCTCATCACCGCGTCGCCAATCCAGTTGGCTCCCCTTACCAGAATTCGCTTGATCTTCATCACCTGGTCAGTTCAGCCAGAATCAATCCGGCAATGTCGTCCGGAGACATCCCGGCATCGATCGGGATGCGCAGGTCGGCGGTACCATAAAGTGGCAGCCGCTGCTCATAACGTGCCCGTGCCGCTGACTCATTCGCCGCCAGCGGTCGCACCACCTCATCACGCCCAATCCTCTCCCAGCAGAGCTCAAACGGCGCATCGAGCCAGACCGTTACCCCGTGAGCTGCCATCAACTGGCGATTGACCGCCTGCAGTATCGCCCCGCCGCCCGGAGCCATGACCACCCGACCTTCACCAATCGCTCTCCGCAGCCGCTCGGTCTCGATGCTCCGGAAACCGGCCTCGCCCTCCCCGGCGATGATCCCGGCAATCGTCTGCCCCTCACGCTCTTCGATCAGGCGGTCAAGATCGACAAAGGGCAGGCCGAGCTTCTCCGCCAGCAGCGGCCCGGTTGTCGTTTTGCCACAGGCCATGAAGCCCACCAGAAAGATCGATCCTTCGCTGTTTGCCCGCTCCATCCCTGACCACTCCTCAGCCGATTTCACGGACACCGGCGCCCATCGAACCAAGCAGACCGTAAAACTCCGGCAGCGAGACCGAGGCCGCCTCGGCGCCATCAATTCGTGTCTCCCCTTCGGCAATCAGGCCCGCCACCGCAAACGACATCGCGATCCGGTGATCTCCGTGTGAATCGATCTTTCCCCCACGCAGTTGCTGCGGCCCGCTCATCCGGAAACCATCCTCAAACTCCTCGATACTGATGCCCATCCGCCGCAGGTTGTCGACGATGGCGCGAATGCGATCACTCTCCTTGACTCGCAGCTCGCGCGCCTCCCGAATCGACAGTGTTCCGTGCAACTGAGTCGCAATCACCGCAAGGATCGGGATCTCATCGATCAGGTTGGCAATCGTCGCCCCGCTCAGTTCGTGATCTCCCTCCAGCCGCGACCATCCCGCTGTCAGATCGGCCACCGGCTCGCCGTGAGCAATGCGCGGGTCGGCAATCCCGACATCTCCACCCATCTGCCGCAAGACCTCAACCAGTGCCAGCCGCGACGGATTGATGCCAATGTGGCGCAGCCGGATCGATGACCCCTCGGTGATCAGCGCTGCTCCCAGAAAGAATGCCGCTGATGAGAGATCCCCGGCTACCTGATAGTCGCCCAGCGCCCGCAAACTCCTTCCACCAGTCACGGCCAGAACCTCACCGTCATCTGTCGACTGGCACTCAAAATCGGCGCCGCACTCGCGCAGCATTGCCTCGGTATGGTTCCGCGTCGGCGTCTTCTCCCTCACTACCGTCGTCCCCTCGGCGAAGAGACCCGCCAGCAGCACACACGACTTGACCTGTGCGCTGGCTACCGGTGGCGTGTAGTCGATCGCTCTCAGTCCGCCACCCGTGATCTCCAGAGGGGCAAAGTTGCCATCCCGTGCCTCGATCTGCGCCCCCATCAGCCTCAACGGGTCGATCACCCGCTTCATCGGCCGTCGCTGAATGCTCTCGTCGCCCGTGATTCGCGTGACGAATGGCTGACCTGCAAGGATCCCCGACAACATTCTGATCGTTGAACCGGAGTTGCCCGCATCGAGCATCGCCTCCGACCGCTGCAGGCCTCGCAGCCCCACACCCTTTACTCTCACCAGATCCGGCCCGCGCTTCACTTCCACACCAAGCGCCTCAAGGCAGTCGAGCGTACTCTGGCAATCCCGCGCCGTCGAATAGTTGGCAATCCTGCTCTCTCCATCGCCGATCGCCGCAAAGAGCGCGCTCCGGTGCGAAATCGACTTGTCGCCCGGTAACGGGAAATCCCCCTTCAACCCTGAGACTGCCTCGATCAGCACACTTCGCGTTATCCCTGTTGCCAAATCTTTCTCCCCCATATCTCTGCCTGACCGTACCTTTCTGTTATCCGACTGCTACCCGGCTGTTTACCGGGACTTTGAGGATGCTCGATCACCGATCGCACCGTCAACCGCGATCTTTCGCCTCTCAAAATGGCCGTGATCGCCGGGAGGCCTTTCTTGACATCGCTTTTTCCGCTGTGATATTCACCTAATTGATGAATACTGCGGCAGGATGCCCCGTCAACCCCCCCGAAATCATCAGGGTTGCATCTTAGCAGATCGATCGTCGTTTAGGCAGCGCCAAAGTTTTCCGGTCGATGCCTCCGACACGTCCCGCTTCCACCGCATTTGTTCGTCGTGACATCCCGCGCGAACGGTGACAGTTCTTCTGCCTGTTCGTGGGCTTGTCTCTGCTCGTTATTTCTCCGTGGAGATTATAGAGATTAGAGATTAAGGACGTGCCGGCTATGACGTTTGCCGAAAACCTGATACAGCTGCGGATCGCCAGTCAGCTCGAATTTATCGATCTTGTCACCTCGCTCACTGATAATCTCAGCGCGCTTGCCGGCTTTGACGAAGATTCGGTTTACAGCATCAACATGGCTGTTCGCGAATCGGTAGCCAATGCCGTTGAGCACGGCAACCGCTACGATCCCAACAAGCCGGTCGAGATTACCTTCATGATTGGTAGCGCGAATCTCTCCGTCAGCGTCCGCGACCATGGCGAAGGCTTTGATCCAACCAGTTTGCCCGATCCACTCGACCCGAGCAACCTCCTCAACCCTGCCGGTCGCGGCATACTTTACATGCGTTCATTCATGGACAATATCGAATACGAGCGCCATCCCGAGGGTGGGATGGTGGTGACGATGCTCAAGACTCGTCTGGAGATCAGTGGCCAGACACCCACAGTTGCGGACGGGGGAGAGAAGAGACAAGATGCAGTTGGAAATTAGCGAGCGACGCATCGGTGAGGTCGTTATCCTCGACCTTGTCGGCAGGATCACCATCGGCGACGGAAGCCTTCACCTTCACGATGCCGTCGGTCGCCTGCTCGATGAGGGGCGAAACCGGCTGGTCCTCAACCTCGCCGGAGTCACCTATGTTGACAGTTCCGGCATTGGCGAACTGGTTTCACGACACACGACCACCCGCAATACGGGTGGTCGCCTCAAGCTGCTCAACCTGCCAAAAAAGGTTCGCGATCTGCTCCAGATCACCAAACTTCTCGCCATCTTTGAGACTTTCGATGACGAGGCCTCCGCGATTGCCAGCTTTGAATCATAGTTTGGAAGCGCCAGTCCGTAGCGGCCCTCGCGCGGTGATCCTGTCCGGTGGCTGAGGGCGTCGCCTCTGACGAACCTCACCCTTCCACCGGCAAATCCGCGACTTTCAAGTTCATTGGCTTCCGGACTGACCATCATCCGCTGTGCTCCGGCCGGAGCGGGATTCCGGTATGTCTAACTCCTGGCAGGACCGCACTGCGGGATGTCAAGCTG
>CAIKMY010000168.1 GCA_903828635.1 uncultured Acidobacteriota bacterium | reverse complement strand
GAGAAGGGCGACTACGATTGGGCGCACCTCGCCATGAACTACTGGCCGGAGCGGGTCCGTGAGAAGTGCAAGACCGACAAGTCCTTGGCCATTGCGCATGACCTGGAGCACCTCTACATCGAACGTGTCGTTCCGCCAAAGAAGAAGCGTGCCAAGAAAAAATCGGGAGAGACTGAATGAGCAGAGAGGCAAACCAGAGGGCAGGCGGCATTCCACGCATCGAATCGATTCGCGTCGAGAATTTTCGTGCATTGCGTCGTGTCGAGCTCGATGACCTGACGCCAATGACCGTCCTGTTGGGGCCAAATGGGAGCGGCAAGTCGACCGTCTTCGATGTCTTCAATTTTCTCTCCGAGTGCTTTCAGTTTGGCCTGCGCCACGCCTGGGATCGGCGTGGTCGTGGCAAGGAGTTGAAGACCCGTGGCGAGTCGGGGCCGATCGTCTTTGAGTTGAAGTATCGAGAGAGCCCGGATGCCCCGATCATTACCTACCATCTCGCGATCGACGAGGGGGGCAAAGGCCCGGAGGTGGTCGAGGAGTGGTTGCAATGGCGTCGTGGGAGGCATGGACAACCGTTCCGATTTTTGGAGTTTCGGCATGGTCTCGGCAGAGCGGCAAGCGGAGAAGAGCCAGATGAGGATGATAAACGGATCGAAACCAAACTTCGTTCACCAGATCTGATTGCGGTGAACACGTTGGGACAGTTCGCCGAGCATCCACGCATCGCGGCATTACGTGACTTCATCACCGACTGGTATGTCTCCTATCTTTCGATCGATTCAACCCGCAGTCAACCGGAAGCTGGTCCGCAGGAGCGATTGAGCAAGAATGGTGAGAACCTGCCCAACGTTATCCAGTACCTGAAAGAGCAACATGAAGATCGGCTGGATCTGATCTTTTCAGTGCTGCGTGCACGCATTCCACGTTTGGAAAGGGTAGATGCCGATGCGATGCCGGATGGTCGCCTGTTGTTGCAGATCAAGGACGCACCATTCGAGACCCCCGTACTCTCGAAGTTTGCATCGGATGGCACCATGAAAATGCTGGCGTACCTGACGTTGCTCTATGATCCTGAGCCGCCTCGATTCATTGGTATCGAGGAGCCGGAAAACTTCCTGCATCCACGTCTGCTATCAGAGTTGGCCGAAGAGTGTCGCGCTGCCTCAGCGCGCTCGCAACTGTTGATCACCAGCCATTCGCCATTTCTCTTGAATGCGATGCGGGCGAAAGAGGTCCGCGTACTTTATCGGGATGAGCAGGGTTTTACCCAGGCTGTGCGGGTCAGTGACATTCAAGGTATTAATGAATTCATCGAGGCCGGCGCCAGTCTTGGATATTTATGGATGGAAGGCCATTTTGGATTGGGTGATCCGTTGGTCAATCAAGGTGCTCCGCGATCGTCGATGAGGATTTCATGACACTTGCTGAATTTATTCGTGGGGAGTTGGGAAAACGATTAAACAAGGCTGGCTGTCTCGTGGTATACGACGCCGAGAAGCGCTACCGCGATCAATGCCTCGCCCTGGCGTCCGGCAAAGTGCGAGTCGTGGACGCGTCCGATAGCAGCATCGAGAGCCGAGAGGCGGCGCTGATGGCGCTGCGCGAGGTATGGCAGTCTGGCACGAGGCTGGAAGGCGTATTGATCTATGTACCGGCCGTGCGGCCGATCACCCCTGAGCAGAAGCAGGTCGATCCGTTCGCGCTCTATGCCGAGTGCGGTGCGGTCTTCCCGCAAGACGATGGGGACGAGTACCTGAGCCTCTGCCTGCGCGCGAGGCCGGATCATGCCACTGAGATCCGCCGGCTCTTCGCCAACTCCCCGGGGGGACCGTCCTTTGCGGTAATCGATGCAATCGGGAGCGGTGTGAGCTGGCCGCAGCTCCGGGCCACACTGAGGGTCGAGTCCGGCCGGGAGATACTGACGGCGCTGCTGGTGCCGAGTGACGCGCAGGTGACCGCGCTGAAAGAGCAGGAGGGTTGGTTTGCTGAGGCGCGCGACTTCCTCCGCGCGACCCTTGGCCTGAGCCTGAAGACGCGGGGCAAAACCTGGTCAGCGCTGGCGGATGAGCTCTGGCGTTATCTCCTGTTCAGCGAGTTCGTGTTTGATTTGCCTGTGGCCCTGCCCGAGGCACTGCAAGGTGTACCGCACGCACCGAGCGAGGCGCGGCCGATCGTCGAGGATGTGTGTGACCGGTTACGGAGTGATACGAAATCGAGTTCGACCTACATCGAGCGGGCGGAGGAGATCGAGGACGACCTTGCCCTGCGGGATTTTTGCCGCGGTATCGAAGACCTTGGTGAGCGCGACACCTTTCCCTTTGAGGAACGTACCTTTCTGAAAAATGCCATCAGGGGGCTCGTCACCGGCGACACCGACGCGACGCGCTGCATGCTGACCCGGCAGAGTGGATCGGTGTGGCTGGGGAAGGGAGAGAGCAGGGTGCAGTGGGACCTGATCCGTGCGGGCCTCAGCCTGGTTGAGTCCTGTGGTGACTTTGAGCGTCAGTTGCCGAACCAGGCCCGCTCGCAAGCGGAGCTGATCGACTTTTATCTGGTGAGCCTGCGCGAAGTTGACAGGTTGCAGCGGGAGTTTGAGCAGGCCGCGGGGGATATCCACGACGAGCACGACCTGATGTCCGAGGTGATCGGCAAGGCACGGGCGAGTTACCGCCGACTGGCAGAGAAGGTTCAAGGTATTTTTGTGAAGCACATCGAGACTGCCGGGTGGCCGCCAGTCGGTCGTCTCGCCAACGTCGAGGTCTTCGATCGCCTGGTTGCGGAAGGTCTCAAAGAGAGCGGTCGCCGGATGGCCTACCTTATGGTCGACGCTCTTCGCTATGAATTGGGGGTTGTCCTCGAAAAGCTGCTCGCGGAAGACGGCCCGGTCGAGCTGAAAGCGGCCTGCGCGCAGTTGCCGACCATCACCATGGTGGGCATGGCCAGCCTGCTGCCGGGTGCGAGCAGCAGCCTGATCTTGTCACAGGAGAAGGAGGCTCTCGTTCCAATGCTGGCCGGGGTACCGGTGAGCAATGTCACCCAGCGCATGAACGTACTGACCAAATGCTATGGGGACCGCTTTCTGGAGATGCCGCTCAAAGACTTTGCGCGGGGCAAGCAGCAGATCGCCGAAACGGTCGACCTGCTGGTGCTGCGCTCGACCGAGATCGACAGCCAGCTCGAAAGCAATCCGGAGTCGACCCTCAGGCTGATCCCCGACACGCTGAAGTTGATCCGGGCCGCCGTCAACAAATTGCGCGAGAGGGGCTTTCACGAGGCTGTTATTGTGACCGATCACGGCTTCTTCCTCAACGCGCAGGCCGAGGCGGGAGACGTTTGCGTCAAGCCGCAAGGGTCGTGGCCGGTCAACGCACACGATCGAATAATGTTGGGCAGTGGACAGACCGATGGTCACAGCCTGGTGGTCAATGCAGAGAAGGTTGGCATTCGGGGTGACTTTGCGCGAGTGGCGATGCCCCGCAGCATGGCCCCATACCGCGCGGGACACCTCTATTTCCACGGTGGGGCCTCGCTGGCGGAGGCGGTCGTGCCAGTGCTGATAGCGCGCCTCGAAACGACTGCCCGGAACAGGCAGGGCAGGTTCGAGGTTAAAGTGGAATACAAGAGGGGCGCTAAAAAGATTACGACGCGGTTACCGGTCATCGAAGTCGAGTTGATCACCGATGAGTTATTCTGGCAGGATCTGAGCCAGGAGGTTCTGGTGGAGGCCCGGGACAGCAAGGGCAAAGTGGTCGGAGTGCCGCGTCCAGGTGGTGACGTCAACCCCGCCACCCTGATTGTCATCCTGCGGCCGCAACAGCGCATCCGCATCGCACTGCGCATGGACGACGAGTTCAGGGGCAGGTTCTCAGTCAAGGTACTCAACCCAACGACGCTTGCCCTGGTGTCCAGGGAGAGTGAGCTGGCTCTTGAAACCGA
Organism: uncultured Acidobacteriota bacterium; assembly: GCA_903828635.1. Classification (GTDB taxonomy): domain Bacteria; phylum Acidobacteriota; class Blastocatellia; order RBC074; family RBC074; genus CAIOZW01. The sequence continues at coordinate 2,093 of CAIKMY010000168.1, read as the reverse complement.
TTACACGGAGTAGGCCCGATGGATCAACTCGACCAGAAATTGAATGAGACCTTTGACGGTAAGGTGCTGCGAAAGGACCTGCTGCACCGGATCAAGAAGGGGACCAACGTGCCGACCTTCGTCCTTGAGTTCCTGCTGGCCAAATACTGCGCCAGCAATGACCAGGCGGAGCTCGACGCCGGGATGGAGGCGGTACTCTCCTCGCTACAGGAAAATTACGTGCGCCCGGACGAGGCCAATGCGGCGCAGTCCAGAGTGGCCACCAAGGGGAGGCATCGGTTCATCGACAAGGTGCACGTTCGCTACGTCGAGAAGGAGAAGCGCCACTGGGCCTCTCTGGAGAACTTCAACTCACAACGCATCGCCATCGGAGAGAAGTTCTACAGTGATAATGACAGACTGCTGGAAGGAGGCATCTGGGCGGAAGTCACCCTCGCGCACAACGATATCGATGACGACGACTACGCTTTCTCGATCGAGGATCTTCGCCCGATCCAGCTGACACGCTTCGATTTCGCCCGCTACACTGAGGGGCGTGCAGCCTTCACTCGGGATGAGTGGCTTGCTCTGGTATTGCGCTCCGTCGGTCTGGAACCCGGCAAGCTCTCTCCGCGTGTTCAGATGCATTTCATTGCCAGGCTGGCCGCCCTGGTTGAGCCGAACTACAACTATATCGAGCTGGGGCCGCGCGGGACTGGCAAATCATACTTCTTCAGCGAGTTTTCGCCATATGCCACCTTGATCTCGGGTGGCCAGGCGACCAAGGCAACACTCTTCTACAACAACGCCAGGCGGAAGGTGGGCCTGGTCGGCTACTGGGACACAGTGGCCTTTGACGAGGTGGGTGGCATCAAGGTGCGTGATGCGGACACCATTCAGATCATGAAGGATTACATGGCCAATGGGCGCTTCTCGCGCGGTGCCGAGATCATCGCCGATGCCAGCCTGAGCTTCGTTGGCAACATCGACGTCTCTGTCGAGCAGGTGGTCAACTCCAGCGAACACGACCTCTTCCAACCGCTTCCTCCCGAATTGGATCTGGCTGTGATGGACCGCTTTGCCGCCTACATCCCCGGATGGGAGATGCCCAAGAACAGCAGCGACTTCCTGACCAGCCACTTCGGGTTCATCACCGACTACCTGGCGGAAGCATTCCATTACCAATTCAAGCATACCAACCGGTATGAAGAGGTCAACAGGCGTATCCGGCTGGGGAAGTCGATCGAGGGGCGCGACGAAAAGGCGATCAAGAAGACGGTCTGTGCGCTGCTCAAGATTCTGCATCCGGACGGGCCGCCTGCTGACGCCGAGTTTGAAGAGTATGTCGCCTATGCGACGGAATGCCGGCGCAGAGTGAAGGAGCAGATGAACAAACGCAAACCGGATGACGAGTTTGCCCGCATCAACCTATCCTACTTCAGAACCAGTGGCGAGGAGGTAGTCGTCTTCTGCCCCGAGTCGAAAGATGCCTCCGCCACACAGGAACCGTCGCGACGCCGGTTGAAGTCGGTGGCGCCCCAAACTCTTGCCATTGCCGGTGAGCTCACTACCCACTCCCTAACTCCACGTCGGTCAGAGGATGCTTCAAAGCTTCCGTCATCGCCATCACCATCTCCCTCAGCCGAGGGCACGATGCAGGTCGAACCCACAGAGCGACACTTTACTATTTACTATGGTGATACCGGCTATAGCTATGACACGATCTTCGGCCCTTACCTCCGGGGAGTGACTTCTGTCGTTGTTGAGGAGCCATACATCCGTCAACCACATCAGATGCAGAACTTCGTTCGGTTCTGCGAGACGGTGCTGAAAGCTGCCCCCATTAAGAGAATCGTTCTCTGTACCGGCTATGATGACCTGAGCCATAAGGCAGAGATGATCGAGCGACTGAACGAACTTGAACAAAGTCTTCTCGAAATGGATGTCAAACTGGAGGTGTCTTTCAATACTGAACTTCACGACCGCGAGATCCGTCTCGATACCGGATGGGTGATCAAGATCGGCCGCGGCCTCAACTTCTACCAGAAACCAAATGGCAGGTTTGAGATCGGCGCTAACGATCTCACCTTGCGAAAGTGTCTTGAGACCAAGGT
>CAIKMY010000167.1 GCA_903828635.1 uncultured Acidobacteriota bacterium | reverse complement strand
GGGCCGGTCTTCGCCAACATCATCCTCGCAGATGAGATCAACCGCACACCACCCAAAACCCAGTCAGCGCTGCTGGAAGCGATGCAGGAGGGCAATGTCACGGTTCAGGGCGTAACCTATCAGCTGCCGAAGCCGTTTTTCGTGCTGGCGACGCAGAATCCGATCGAAATGGAGGGGACCTATCCCCTGCCCGAGGCGCAGCTCGATCGCTTCATGTTCAACGTGAAGATCGGATACCTGCCGATCGAGGACGAGGTGGCGGTGGTGCGAATGACGACCTCGCCGCAGGATCTGCGTTTTGAGCGAATGATGACGACGGAGGAGATCCTCGCATTTCAGCGACTGGTGCGTAAAGTGCCGTCAAGCGACTATGTGACACGCTATGCTGTCAATCTCGTCAATGCCAGCCGGCCGGGAACGCCAGCGGCGCCAGACTTCGTCAATCGCTGGGTGACGTGGGGCGGTTCACTGCGAGCATCGCAGTTCCTGGTTCTCGCCGGCAAAGCGCGGGCGATTCTGCACGGGAGGGTCAACGTCTCGGGAGAGGACATCAGGGCGATGGCCGCTCCGGTGTTGCGCCACCGTATCCTGCTCAACTTCCAGGCGGAGTCGGAGAGGATCGATTCGGATCGGGTAATCGAGCGACTGATCGAGGCAGTGCCGGAGCCCTCCTCCGGACTGAAATGACTGAAGTAATTGAAGTAATTGAAGTAATTGAAGTGAAATGATCGACTGGTTTGGCAGAAAATCCGGCAAAGCGGCAGCGGATGACAACAGTGCGGAGCCATCCGGAGGGACGGCACGATTTCTTGACCCGGAGGTACTGGGAAAGATCGCCTCTCTGGAGATCCTCGCCCGCACGGTGGTCGAGGGCTTCATCTCGGGGTTGCACCGCTCGCCCTACACTGGTTTTTCAACCGAGTTTGCCGAGTATCGACAGTACATGCCGGGCGATGACCTTCGTTATCTCGACTGGAAGCTGCTGGGGAGAACGGATCGGTATTACATCAGGAAGTACCGGGCGGACACCAATGCGCAGCTACACGTGGTCATCGATACCAGTGGCTCGATGAGCTACGGGTCCGGAGCGGTAACGAAGCTGCAATATGCCCGATTTCTTGGGGCGGCGGCGGCCTACCTCGCCAACCGTCAGCAGGATGCGGTCGGGCTGATTGCCTTCGATGACCGGGTGAGAGTCCACATTCCGGCGCTCAACCGGACAGGCCACATGCGCACGATCTTCGGCCGGATGGAGCAGTTGCAGCCTGGCGGAGAGACGAGGCTCTCGACGGTGCTGCACGAGGCGGCAGAGCGTATCGGACGCCGGGGGATCGTCGTGATCCTCTCCGACCTCTATGACGATCCGGAGGCGATCGTCAAAGCGGTGCAGCATCTGAGATTCCGCGGCAACGATGTCATGGTCTTTCACCTGCTGGATCGCAATGAGGTCGACTTCAACTTTGCGGAGCCGGTGCTGCTGGAAGACGCCGAGACCGAGGAGCAGATTCACGTCCTGCCGGAGCTGGTGAGCGAGGGCTATCGGCAGGCGATTGCCGGCCACATCGAGCGTTTGCGCGAGGGGCTGGCAGGTATCAGAACCGACTATGAGCTGCTGACGACGGACAGGCCGCTCGACCAGGCGCTCTACACATTTCTGACGAGGCGGATGAAGCAGTAGACCGGTTGCAGGCGGTCAGGGCAGAATCGATCGATGTCATTACTCACGCCACTATTTCTGCTGGGTCTGACGGCGCTTGCCGTCCCGGTGATTGTCCACCTTGTACGGCGGACGAAGGCGCCGCGCGTCGCCTTCCCTTCCCTGATGTTTGTGCGCAACATACCGCAGCGGACGATACGGCGACGGCAGTTGCGCAACCTGCTGCTGCTGCTGCTGCGCTGTCTCGCCTGTGCGTTGCTGGCACTGGCCTTCGTGCGTCCCTATTTCAGCGCCAATGAACTCGGAGCCGGCAGGCGTCGAGTGGCATCAGTATTGCTAATCGACCGCTCACTGAGTATGCGCGCTGAGGGGCGTCTGGCCGCGGCCAGGAAGCGGGGACTGGAGGCCGTCGACCGGGCGAATGACGGCGATCTGCTGGCAGTGGCAGCCTTTGATGGCGGCTTCGAGGTGGTCTCACAGCCGACGGCTGACCGGGGTCAGGTTCGCGAGGCGATTGCCCGGATCGAGCCGGGCTATGGGGCAACCGATTATGCCCAGGCACTGCGTGGCGCCGAGGGATTGTTGCGCGAAGCGGATGCCGGTGCGCGCCGGATCTGGCTGGCCACTGACTTTCAGGCAACAGGGATGCCGGCGAGCGAAGCGGGCTATCGGGTTTCACCGGGTATCGAGGTCATGCCGATCGATGTCGGTGAGCGCCCCGTCGTAAATGTCGCAGTAACCGAGTTTGGCGCTGTCCCGACAATCTTTCAGCCGAAATATACGGACAAGCTGACGGCGAGAATAACCAATTTCGGCGAGCGCGAGGCGCGTGGTATCGGAATCGATTTTCTGCTCAATGAACGGAGTACGGAGAAGCGCGAAGTGGCCATCCCACCACGTGATTTCGTGACCGTCGAATTTACCGGGTTCAACCTCAACGAGGGGATCAATCAATGCGCGCTGCGGCTGTCCGGGGACGGCTTTGCGGATGACAACCTCTTTACTTTCACGCTGGAGCGTGCGGCACGCGGCAAAGCGCTCGGCATCGAGACGGCGACGCGCGGCCGCAGCGAGAGCTTCTACCTGCGGAACGCGCTGACTGCCGGCGAGAATGTCTCCTACGATTTCGACCTGAAGACAGCGGGAGCGATCAATCCGGCGGAGGTGGCCCAATACCAGTTACTGATCATCAACGATGCCATTATCTCGCCGGCGCTGGCGGAGCGGATACTCGGACAGGTCGAAGCCGGAGCCGGACTGATCGTTGCCACCGGCCCGCATACGACCACGGCCACCTTCAATCAGGCGTTTCAGACCATTGGACCGGCAACCCTTGAAGGGACGGCCGATCTCCGCGGCAGCTACGTCACCCTCAGCGAGGTCCGAGCCGATCATCCGATCTTCGAGATCTTTCGTGAGAGCGGCCGTCTGGTCTCGGCGCGAATCTTCGGATACCAGCGAATGGAGCCGCGCTCGGGGGCGAGCGTGCTTGCGCGCTATGAAGACGGCTCACCGGCACTGATCGAGGGAGCTCACGGTCGCGGGCGCATCCTGATCCTGACGACGACGCTCGATGCCGGCTGGAATGACCTCCCGCTGAAGTCCTTTTACCTGCCATTCGTGCGGCAGATGGCACGCCACCTTTCCGGGCGGGAGAGACCGACATGGCATCAGGTAGGCGAATCGCTCGCCTTCCCGGCGGCGGCTGATGGCAGCAGACCAGCCATCGATTCCCCGAGTGGCCGGCGACTCCTCGAAGCGAAGCAGTCAGCGAGGGGGGAAACGATCATCACCGCCGTCGAGCCGGGCTTTTATCGGGTGCGTTATAACACCCTCGGCGCCTCGGCCGAACCGGTGGCGGTCAACCCTGCGGGCAGAGAGGCTGACACCTCACGCCTTGATCCGACGGCATTCATCGCGGCGATCACGCCGGGCGACTCCGCAGGCAGACCTGAAAGCCCCCCGGCTCCCGGCCGAGGGGGAGATCGTCAGGAGGAGGAGTCACGGCAGCGCCTCTGGCTCTACCTGCTGCTGGCGGCTCTCGTGCTCTTCATTGCCGAGGCCGTCGTCGCCAGACGCATCAGAATGGCAAAGATTATTGGATAATGGTACTGGAGTAACGCAATGATCAATCGAGGCCGGGAATTATCAGGAATCATCAGTGCAGTCGGGCGGCGTCGTAAGAGCCTGATCGTCCTGCGCGGGCTGGCAATCACCCTGCTGATAGTTGCGGGGTTGCTGCTGCTGAGCGGGCTGGCGGCCTATCGATATCGTTACAGTGGGTTAGCGGTCAACCTCCTGCGGGTGATCTCGCTGCTGGTGACGGCACTGACGATCTGGTTATCGCTCTGGCGTCCACTGAGGCAGCGCATCAGCGACTCGCAGATTGCGCGGCTGATCGAGGAACGAACCGCCGGTATGGAGGATCAGCTGGCGACGGCGATCGAGTTCTCAGAGGAGGGAGCCGCCGGGCAAACATCGGCACCGATTATCGCACGACTGCTTGCAGACGCCGAGCAGCGCGCAGCGACAGTCGATCCGGGTGAGGTGATTCCCCGACAGGGATTCTGGCGCTGGGGTGGCGCCGCCGCCACGGCCCTGCTCTGCTTTGTTGCCATACTTATCTATGGTCCTCGCGAACTTCGCGCCGGAGTGGCCCAGGTGGTCACACCAGCCAGCCCGGTAGCCGCCTCCAATGCCCTGCGAATCGAGGTCAGGCCGGGCTCGGCACGGATCCCGCGCGGAACCGACCTGCGCATTCTCGCCCGCCTGATCAACTTCAGCGCGGAGGAGGCGACGATCTTTCACCGGCGCGAGGGTGGATCTGAGGATCAGTGGGTCGGTCAGCCGATGGAGCCGGCAAAGAACGCTGACCAGTTTCAGTATTTCCTCTACAACCTGCAGGATCGGACTGAATACTTCATCGAGTCGGGCGGCTGCCGCTCCGAGGTCTTCCTGGTGACGGTCGTCGACCTGCCTCACGTCAGCCGGATTGACCAGACGCAGTTCTTCCCTGCCTATACCGGCCTTGCAAGTCGGACGATCGAGAACGCGCCCGAGATCGCCGTTCTTGCTGGCACCGATGTCAGGCTGCTGGCCAGGCTCAGCGGGCGCGCCGCCTCGGCAAGGATCGTCCTCGCTGATGGCACAAAGATCGAGATGGAGGGGGCCGGCGAGAATGAGTTCGCCGCCAGGCTCAACATCACCAAACAGACGACCTACCACATCGAACTGACCAGTCTTGACGGTGATACCTACAATGGCTCCAACGAGTACGACATCAGCCTGCTCGAAGATCGCCCTCCGGTGGTCACCTTCGAGCGGCCCGGTCGTGACACCCGCGCCACCAGCGTCGAGGAGATCTTCACTCTCGCGCGGGCCGAGGACGACTATGGTGTCGTGCAGATGGATCTCCTCTACTCGGTCAACGGCGGCGAAGAGAAGAAGATCGATCTGCAACAGTTGCGCGGCGAGTCGGCGAGGAACCTTTCAGGCTCGCATACTTTCTTCCTTGAAGAGTACGGTCTGCAGGCGGGGGATCTCGTCTCCTACTATGCCCGCGCCCGGGATGCCCGTAACGAGACGACCAGTGACATCTACTTCATAGAGATCAAACCCTTCGAGAAGGACTTCAAACAGTCGCAGCAGGGTGGCGGCGGCGGTGGCGGAGGTGGCGGTGAGCAGCAGGCGCTGACCAAAAGACAAAAGGAGATTGTCGCCGCAACTTTCCGCATCAACCGTGAGCAGGCCGGCTACGACGAGAAGCAGAAGAACGAAAACTACGATACGGTCGCACTCGAACAGGAGAAGCTGCGAACCGATGCCGCCGAGGTTGTCGAGCGTATCAAACGGCGGCTTGGCCAGCAGCTCAACCAGCAGAAGGACTTCGCCAAACTGGTCGAACATATCACCCAGGCAACGAAGGAGATGGAGCCGGCGGCCAAAGAGTTGAGGGCCCGCAAGGGCGAGGAGGCACTCCCTCCCGAGCAGCGGGCGCTCCAGCAGCTGATGCGCGCCGATTCGATCTTCCGCGAAATTCAGGTATCGATGGGCCAGAGTGAGGGTCAGGGCAGCAGCAGCCAGGCTCAGGATCTCGCCGATCTCTTTGAGCTCGAACTGGACAAGATGAAGAACCAGTACGAAACGCTCAAGCGAGAGCAGCGGCAGCAGGCTGGTCAGCAAAACGATGAGGCAAAGCGCAAGCTGGAAGAGCTCTCACGCCGCATGCAGCGCGAGGTCGAGCAACAGCAGCAGCGAATGCGCTCCGGCCCGCGTAATCAGAGCAGCGGCGGGGGCGGACGTCAGCAGCAGCAGACAATCGACGAGGCCCGCAAGGCAGCACGTGAACTGGAGCGACTCTCACGCGAACGACGCGACCCGCAGATGATGGACCTCAGTAACCGGCTCAACCAGGCGGCCGATGAGATGGAGCGCGCCCGCAATGCCGCCAGCAATAACCGTCAGGAGGAGTCCACCTCGCGCAATCTGCGTGCTCTCCAGCAGCTCGAAGATGCACAGCGTCGCCTCAACCAGATGCAACAATCACAGGGCGGCCAGTCGGTCAGTGATCTCCGCGAGCGTGCCGCCAGCGCCGCTGCCCGGCAACAGCAGATCGCCAGGGATGCCGAGGAGACCGCCAGACGCGCACGCAACGGCGACCCATCTGCGGGACAATCCCGTCAGCAACTCGGCGAACGCAAGGAAGAACTGGCAAAGGAGATCGGATCCCTCGAACGCGATCTCGATCAGACGGCCAGAGAACTCTCTAATGAACAGCAGGCTGCTGCCAGCCGCCTCCGTGAGGCCGCCGGTTCCCTCCGACAGAATCGCGTCACCGATCGTATTCGGGCTTCGCGCCAGCTCATGGACATGAATGCCTGGGATGCTGCCCGCAGCGGCGACCAGGCTGTCCAGCAGAATCTCAATGACCTCGCACGCCAGCTTGAAGAGGCCGAGAAGAGCGCCCAACGCAAGGGCTCGGGCGGCGAGACCGAGGATGCCCTCGATCGTACCCGCCAACTTGCCGATAACCTTGAATCAATGCGACGCCGACTCGGCACTGGATCTCGCCAGCAACGACAGGATCAACAGAATCCGCAAGGTCAACAGGGCCAGCAGGGACAACAGGGTCAGCAGGGTCAGCAGCGTCAGCAGGGTCAGCAGGGTCAACAGGGTCAACAGGGTCAGCAGGGGCAGCAGGGGCAGCAGCGTCAGCAGGGTCAGCAGGGTCAGCAGGGACAACAGGGGCAACAGGGCCAGCAGGGGCAACAGGGGCAGCAGGGGCAGCAGGGGCAACAGGGCCAGCAGGGGCAGCAGGGGCAACAGGGTCAACAGGGGCAGCAGGGCGACGGTCAGGGCCAATCACAGTCTGCAGCTGGATCAACCCGCCAGTTGTCTCAGGCGGCCAAATCTCTTCAGAAAGCAGCACAAAATGCGCTGCCTCGTCAGTTCTCACCCGGCCAGCTTCCCACCGAAAGCGACTCCGCATCACGGGGATCTCAGCCTCAGGGGAATCCGGCGGAGTTTGACGGTGCGAACCCGGAGTCGACGGTTCGTCGGGGGCGTCGTCGAGCGTGGGGTCAGCTGCAGGATCAGCTTGACAACGACGTGCAGGACACGGGGC
>CAIKMY010000166.1 GCA_903828635.1 uncultured Acidobacteriota bacterium | reverse complement strand
TGTATTCATCGGCTCTCTCCCTCACGTGGCTGGGAAGTTACCATGCCCGGGGGTGATTAGTCCATTGCGGCCATTTTTGGCGCGGTCTTTTTTGTGTCCGGATCAGCGGCCGACAGATCACACGACGCGACCTCCAGCCGCCGCCGGGCGGCTGGAGATGACTTACCATCATCCCGGCTCACCGGTCCACTCGCTTGCGGGCCCACGTTGGGCGCCAAGAGGCGACAGCCTCCCCCTCAGGCCGTTTTTCAGTTCCTAATTTTGCCGCCGGCACTGTCTCAGTTCGTATCATTTCTGGTAGACTGCCTTTTTAATCGCTGACACTACCTGGCAGGGTGAGGAGCAGAATAAAGGGATGAGCAGACGAGAAGGATCGGCGGGATCAGAATGATCGACCTTGTTGGAACCGTCGAACTGAACGAAATCACGGCAGCGGAATCGGGACGCCGGTACGGACACCTTCGACTACGCGTCGATCACTTACCGGAGGTGCAACCCGGTCAGTTCGCAATGCTCAAGGCGTGTGGGGCCATCGAGCCATTGCTTCGTCGCGCCATGGCCTACTACAAAGTCGCCGCGACGACTGACGCCACCCGGATCGAGTTCATATACCAGATCATCGGACGCGGTACCGAGGCCCTGGCCCGTCTCACGCCGCGTGACAAAGTCGAGTGCCTTGGCCCGCTTGGAGTAGCTTTCGACCTTGGTGTGGCAGCCAATCGTGAAGTGGTTCTGGTCGCTGGCGGGGCCGGGTCTCCAGCCCTCTATCTGCTGGCCGCGGCGCTGGTTGAACGCGAGATACCAACCCGACTCTTCCTTGGCGGTGCCAGCCGTGGTGATCTCTGCGGTCTCAGCGACTTTCGTGATCTGCTTGGCAGCAACCGGGTCGTAACGGCAACCATGGACGGCAGCGAAGGATGGCCGGGCTTTGTGACGGCCCCGCTCGAAGATCACCTCGCCACCACCAGTGGAACACCGCTCATCTACGCCTGCGGACCTGATCCGATGCTCCACCGTGTCGCCCGGATCGCCGCCGAACGAAAAGTACCGGCCCAGCTGTCGCTCGAAGCTCCAATGGCCTGCGGGTTTGGCATCTGTGTCGGCTGTGCGGTGCCAGTCAGGGCCGACTGCCAGGAGGGATTTGTCTACCAGAAGGTCTGTACCGACGGGCCTGTCTTCTGGAGCCACGACCTGGCGTGGTAGGAGCCTGGTGGTGGCCCATTGGTTGCCCAGATTGGTTTCTTGGCTGCGGCAGACTATCACCATCGAGCCTGCCAACAATTCCGGGAGAAGACTGAATGAAGCAGCAGAATTTAGACTATTGTGCCGGCGGGTTAGTCTGGCGTGACGGGGAAGCCGGTCGCGAGTTACTGCTTGTTTTAAGTCGCGATGATCGCGCTTGGAAGTTGCCCAAAGGCCACATCGATCCTGAAGACGCGACTCTGGAGGCGGCCGCCCGGCGTGAAGTACTCGAAGAAACGGGCTACCGGGCGACCATCACCGACTTCGCCGGCTTTACAAGGTATCCTGTGAAGGGCATCCCAAAGATCGTCTTCTACTGGCATATGGCGCCTGATGGCGAGCACAATTTTGAGCCGAACGACGAGATCATCGATATCGCCTGGCTCCCATTTGCGGCGGCGATCGATCGGCTGACCTTCCTAAACGACAAGAAGTTTGTGCTGCAATTCATACCGGGAAGCCTTCTCCGGTCAGTTCATCCGGGACAGAATGAATAACGAACAGGCTCGCCAGGAATCATCGATCAATCCCGCCACCGCCCACGACCCCGAGCTGTTGACGGTCGTTATCGCCGGTCTGCAGTTCCAGAACCCGGTCTGGACCGCCAGTGGGACATGCGGATACGGGCTGGACATGGCACCGCTGATCGACCTCGACCGGCTCGGCGGAATCTGCACCAAGGGGCTCTCGGCAACGCCGCTGCGGGGCAACGCGCCGTGGCGAATCGTCGAGACACACGGTGGTATGCTCAACGCTATCGGTCTTCAAAACATCGGCGCCCGGGCCTTTGTCTCCGACAAACTGCCCCAATTGCGCCGTTATCGGGCTCGAATCATTCCAAACGTCTTCGGCTACACCATCGACCAGTACATCGAGGCAATCAGGATCCTCGAGGATGGTGAAGGGATCGACGCCTACGAGCTGAATATCTCCTGTCCAAATGTCAAAGCCGGCGGTGAGAGCTTTGCCAACGACCCACGTCAGGCCGCCAGTGTCACCGCCGCGGTGCGACGGGTGGCAACCCGGCCGGTCATCGTCAAGCTCTCACCGAACGTTACCGACATTGGAATGGCGGGTCGCGCGGTCGAGGAGGCCGGGGCCGACGCCCTGTCACTCATCAACACCGCGATTGGGATGTCGATCGATATTCATACCCGTCGTCCCAGATTGGCCAACATCACCGGGGGGCTGTCCGGACCGGCAATCAAGCCGATCGCCGTCCGCTGTGTCCACC
>CAIKMY010000165.1 GCA_903828635.1 uncultured Acidobacteriota bacterium | reverse complement strand
GATAATCTTTGGGGCATCGACGGTCTACCTTGGGCTGAAGGTTGGTCTGACGGTAAGCGCCTCGATACCGATCGCGGTGCTTTCGATCACGGTGCTGCGGCTGCTGGGGCGTTCAACAATACTGGAGAATAACATCGTCCAGACCACAGGGTCGGCAGCGGAATCGATTGCGGCCGGCATCGTCTTCACGATACCGGCATTGCTGATACTCAGGCTTGATCTGGACATTTTCCGGACCTCACTGATAGCGGCTGCGGGGGGACTTCTGGGTGTGCTGCTGATGATTCCGCTGAGGAGATCACTGATTGTCAGGGAGCATGGGACACTTCCCTACCCTGAGGGGACGGCGTGCGCCGAGGTACTGATAGTGGGTGAGAAGGGTGGCAGCGATGCACGGACGGTCTTTCTCGGTTTCGGAGTCGGCCTGATCTACAAGTTCCTGATGAGCGGACTGAAGCTCTGGAAAGAGATGCCAGTGAAGGTGCTTGGGTGGTATCAGGGATCGAGGGTCGCGGCAGAGATCTCACCGGAGTTGATGGGGGTGGGTTACATCATCGGACCTCGCGTTGCCTCTTACATGCTGGGTGGCGGGGTACTGGCGGCGCTGGTGCTGACGCCGCTGATCAGTTTTTTTGGGGCGGGACTGACAACCAACATCTTTCCGGCGCCGCCGGGAGAATTGATTCGCAATATGAGTGCGAGCATGGTCTTCGACCGTTATGTGCGCTACATTGCGGCGGGAGCGGTGGCTACGGGAGGAATCATCAGCCTGCTGCGCTCGCTGCCGACGATTGTCAGTGCCTTTAAGGCGGGGGTTCGCGACTTCAGCGGCCGCGGGGGTGAGCGGACATTGCGAACGGAGAGAGACATTCCGATTCCGTTGGCGGTGGCCGGGGTGGTGGCGCTGCTGATCGCGATCACTGCCATCCCGCAGCTCGAGGTCGACTGGATCTCATCGCTGCTGATTCTGGTCTTCGGTTTCTTCTTTGTGACGGTCTCGTCACGGATCTGCGGGCAGATTGGTTCGACATCAAATCCGATTTCGGGGATGACAATCGCCACGCTACTCTTCACCTCGCTGATCTTCCTGCTGCTGGGAAGGATGGGAGCAGGTGAACGGGTGATTGCGCTGACGGTGGGAGCGATCGTCTGCGTCGCGGCGGCCAATGCCGGTAATACCTCACAGGATCTGAAGACCGGCTTCCTCGTTGGTGCGACGCCGAAATGGCAGCAGGCAGGCCTGTTGATCGGGGCTTTGACCTCGGCGTTGGTTATCGGCTGGACGCTGGATTTCCTCAACCGTTCGGCGATCAACATTCTGCCGGTCTACTATCCGGGATACACAGCCCCGGCCGAGCGCATATCGGGCATTTACATAGATTCGCCGGCAGCACCTGATGGAAAGAGCTATCGCCAGGCACAGTTTCCAGTGGAGGTGGCACTCGACAATGGCCGCCTGATCATCCCGGCTGGCAAGTACCTGGTTGGTGATGACAATGAAATCCACTACCTGGTCAATCCGGGGGTGGGAGGCATTCGCCAGGGGATGACAGCGACGATTCCGGGGGAGATTGCCGGGCGGAGCTTTACAGAGGGACCGGAGGTCTCAGTGGCAGGGCCGGCGCGAGGACTGGACGACCAGATCTACCGTCGGGCGGTTATCAGGGACGGATCACGCGAATACACCGTGCTGCTCGATACCGCCGGCACCGCGAAGTACTCAATCGAGGAGTTTACCGGTAAGTTGGATGCTCCCAAAGCGGCGCTGATGGGAGTCCTCGTCGACGGCGTCCTGACGCAGCGACTGCCCTGGGCGCTGATATTGATTGGTGCCCTGATTTCAGTAATGCTTGAAATCATCGGGGTTCAGGCGCTGCCGGTCGCTGTTGGCATCTACCTGCCAATCTCGACCTCAGCGGCAATCTTCAGTGGCGGACTGGTGAAATCGCTGGTGCAGCGAATGAAGCGCTCCGCAGGGCACGAGACACTGGTCGAGGAGGAGACGGGCAAGGGCGTGCTGCTGAGTTCCGGCCTGATAGCCGGTGGGGCAATTGGCGGGCTGGTGGTTGCTGCCGGGCGCGTTCTCCTTGGCGGCGAGGAGAGGCTGGGTGTGGGTGGTCACGGATGGGTGGCCTCTGGTCCCTGGGCGAATGTCATCGGCCTTGCGATCTTTGCCGTGCTGGGCATCTTTCTTTTTATGGTGGCCAGAAAGAAGCAGCCCTGAGTAACCAGGTACTGAGTAAGGCCTGATGGGGTATGCGGCGACAACCAGCGCCGGATACCCCATCAGACCTGCTCAATACCAATCCAGCGAACGGGCATTGACGGGGGTTGCCATTCGTCAAGAAGCTTGAACCACTCGTCGATTGAGCCGACGACCTCGATCAGATCGCGGCTCTCAGCAGAGACGAAGCCTTCGTCAACGGCGTGATCGATGAGGGCAACCAGCGGATCGAAGTAGCGGTCGACATTGAGAATACCAATTGGCTTGCGATGAATGCCCAGTTGCGACCAGGTAAGAATCTCGAAGAGTTCATCGAAGGTGCCGAAACCACCCGGAAGCGCGAGGAAGGCATCAGCGAGCCTCGCCATCATTGCCTTGCGCTCGTGCATGGTGTCGACCAGATGGAGTGCGGCAAGCGAGGAGTGGGCAATCTCTTTTGACGCCAGTCCGCGGGGGATGACACCAATCGCCTCGCCGCCGGCAGCAAGCACGGCATCGGCGAGGAAGCCCATGAGGCCGATGCCACCTCCGCCATAGACGAGCCCGACGCCGCGAGCAGCCATCTCGCGACCAAGGCGCTGCGCCGCCTCAATATAGGCCGACCTTGAACCGCCGGCCGATCCGCAGAAGACACAGAGGCGGCGTAAAGAGTCGCTACTCATATTTTCTCAGCTCTATTTTGGCGACAGTCTCACGGTGAACCTCGTCCGGGCCGTCAGCAAGCCGCAGGGTGCGTGCGTGGGACCAGGCAGAGGCAAGGTGGAAGTCCTGCGAAACGCCCCCTCCACCGTGTGCCTGAATGGCGCGATCGATGACGCGCAGCGCCATGTTGGGGGCGATCACCTTGATCATGGCAATCTCTGATCGTGCGACTTTGTTGCCGACAGTGTCCATCATATAGGCAGCCTTGAGAACAAGAAGCCGGGCCTGCTCGATCTCGATGCGTGACTCGGCGATATGGTGACGCATGGCGCCCATGTCGGCGAGGGGAATGCCAAAGGCGACGCGCGTACGGGCCCGATGGCACATCGCCTCAAGTGAGCGCTCTGCCATCCCGATGAGCCGCATGCAGTGATGAATCCGCCCCGGCCCGAGTCGCCCCTGGGCAATTTCAAATCCCCGGCCTTCGCCGAGCAGCAGATTATCAGCCGGCACACGAACATTGTCGAAGAGAACCTCGGCGTGACCATGGGGCGCGTCATCGTATCCGAAGACGTTGAGCATCCGCAGAACCCTGACACCCGGGGTGTCCATTGGGACGAGAATCATCGACTGCTGACGATGAGTCGGTGCGGCAGGATCGGTCTTACCCATGAAAATAGCAATGCGGCAGCGCGGATCGCCGGCGCCGGAGGTCCACCATTTGCGACCGTTGATGACATAATTGTCACCATCACGAACGATGCTCGATCGGATATTGGTCGCGTCGGAGGAGGCCACTTCCGGCTCGGTCATGGCAAAACAGGAACGAATCTCTCCTTCAAGCAACGGGCGCAGCCAGCGCTCCTTCTGCGGCTCACTGCCGTACCTGACGAGAACCTCCATGTTGCCGGTATCCGGCGCTGAGCAGTTGAAGACCTCCGGTGACCAGGGTACCCGTCCCATGATCTCGCACAGCGGGGCGTACTCAAGATTGGTCAGGCCGGCTCCATACGAACTCTCGGGCAGAAAGAGGTTCCAGAGCCCTTCCTTCTTCGCTTTGACCTTGAGCTCCTCCAGCAGTGGAATGACCTTCCAGCGCTCTCCGCTGGCCGCCTGTTCATGGTAAACACCCTCATTGGGATAGATATGAAGGTCCATGAAAGCGCTCAGTTTGTCTCTGAGATATTTGACCTTGTCAGAATAGTCGAAGTTCATCGGATCACTCCTCTGGTAAGCGGTCAGTGGAAGCGAGGCCCGGGGTTGTTCAGAGCAATGCTTCGATCAGAAACGGGCCCGGCTCAGCAAGCACGCGCTCAAGTGTAGCAGCCAGCCCATCGGCCGAATCGACACTTTCAGCCGGCACACCAAGCCCGCGTGAGAGACTGCACCAATCGATCGATGGCCGGTCAAGGCCGACCATCGATCGTGCCTGAGGACCAGCCGCAGCCAGTCCGGCACGCATCATCTCGACG
>CAIKMY010000164.1 GCA_903828635.1 uncultured Acidobacteriota bacterium | reverse complement strand
TTTCTTCGGCATCCTTGAAAATCCTCCGGCGAGGATTCTCACCCAGTCGAGCGCAAATTCAAAGAGCGTCCATCAATTTTACGGTGGCGAACTACTAGTTACCGTCTCTGTAAGCCGTGATGGTCAGCTATATCAGCTTTGTTCTGTGCCGGAGGGCCGCCTGGTGGCTTCCTCTATCCAATTGTTTGACATCCTGGCCGTGACAACAATCGATATTAAGCGGATTAATTATGAGGAGCCATTTTTACATACAATCGCATTTGGAAATGAATGGGACCAAAACTCTAAACACAATACCGCACTCTCAGTCGCCCGTTCAGCCTGTATTATTAATACACCAGACCAATGTACCAGGTGCACAGCCAGAGGGCCTGCATGAGCACAAGTCGACACCTAATCCCAAAACACTCAATCATTATAGTCATCCACCGTTTAAAATCAAGAATTAATAAACCGGCAACACATTTATTGATCAGTATCAAGCGGGATAAAGAGAAGAAGATCAGACCACCGGGCCGGGGGGAGCCGGGCAGTAAGCAGGGCGAAGGTCAGCGAGGAATGGAAGGCGACGGCGATAATCGACGAGATCTTCGATATCAGGAGTGGCAGAGATCACCGTGCTTGCATTGCCGGCGTCAGCGATGATCTCGCCGGAGGGAGCGATGACGAGTGATCTGCCGGAATAGCCGAATCCGGGATCCTGGCCGCAGCGGTTGACACCGACGACATAGGATTGATTTTCAATCGCGCGAGCCTGAAGAAGGGCGATCCAGTGAGCAGTTCTCGCCTTGGGCCAGCTGGCGATGACCGTAATGAGATTGGCCCCCTGTGAGGCGGCGGCGCGAAAGATCTCGGGAAAGCGAAGGTCGTAGCAAATGAACTGGGCAACGGTAAAGCCCTGCCATGGGAAGAGGGAGAGGCGGCTGCCGGCAGCGTAATGAGCCGCCTCTCCGCCGGGAGTGAAGGGGAAAATCTTGTCATAGCGGGCAAGTTCCTCACCGGAGGGAGAGATAGCGATCGATTGATTGAGGCCGAGACCGGAATGATGACGGTTGACAAGTCCGGCAACGACAGTGACGCCGTACTGAAGAGCCATAGACCTGACGAACCGGAGGGTTTGACCGGAAGCGGTGTCATCGGTGGCGGTGAGGTTCATGCTGAAGCCGGTGGCAAACATCTCGGGGAGAACGACGATGGAGCCCGGCACCGGAGCAGAGGATTGGAGAAGCTGTTCGACGGTGCGGTGATTGGCCGCCTTATCCTCCCAGGCGATATCGAACTGAAGAGCGTAGATATTCATGGTGTTAATGCCCCTTTTGTCGTATCAGATAATCGCCTGCAGCCCGTGAACGAGGCGATCGAGCCCTTCGAGAACTGTCTCGGGTCGCAGAGCGCCATAGGAGACGCGCAGTGTGGTCGCGTCAGTGACACCGAAAGCGCTGCCGGGAATAGCGGCAACATGAAATTCTTCGATCAGACGCCTGACAAGCTCCAGCGGAGAGAGTCTGGTATCGATTCTGAGCAGGAAATAGAAAGCACCGTCGGCCGTTGGAATGATGCAGCGATCGCCAAGCTGTTGGAGACGCGAGATGGCAATCTCACGCACTCCGGCGAAATCACCGATTCTCTGTCGGCAGTAGTCAGCTCCGGCATCGAGGGCGCCAAGCGCAGCAAACTGTGAGATGACCGGCGGGCAGATAAGTACGGTATCCTGTATCTTATTAATAGCGTCACTGAGAGCTTCGGGGACGACCTGATAACCTATGCGCCAGCTGGCGAAGCCGAAGGATTTGGAAAGTGAGAAGAGCGAGATGGTATGGGGCTCGCTGCCGGATATCGATCCGGGAGAGAAGTGACGGATACCGTTGTAAGTGAAGTACTCATAGGCTTCGTCGTGGATGTGATAAAGACAATGCTCCTGGCAGAGACGATTGACCTCGCGCAGGACAGACTCGGGATAGACGGCCCCGGTCGGATTGTTGGGAGAGACGGTGACGATGGCACGGGTGCGTGGTGTGATGGCGGCGGCAATAAGGTCAGGTTGAAGCTGGTAATGTTCATCGGTCGGGACGAGAACCGGCCGGCAACCGGCCATGACGATGGCCATCTCGTGATTAAAGTAGCAGGGAGTATTGAGAATGACCTCATCACCGATATCGGCAATGGCAAGGAGAGCATTGACGAAGCCCATGTTACTGCCGGCGGTGACGAAGATTCGCCTTCCCTGCCCTGATGCTCCGGCGAGACCGGATTGATCGACGAGAATGCCATTGTCGGAAAGCAGCTTTTTTTCAATGGCCTCGATCAATTGCGGGATGCCAAAGACCGCCTGGTATTTATGAAGCTCGGGATTGGACTGAAACTCGGCAATTCTCCCAACTGACTGGGGAGGTGGGGGATACCAGACAACTCCCTGGCCAAGTGAGATGGTTCCCGGGTGTTGACGAATGAGGTTGGCGACCCAGGGGATGATTGGTGGCTGGACGGCCTGAATGCGTCGTGATTCGATCATTGCAGTCCCTGCAGCCTCTTCCAGGCCGCGACGTAGCGTGCAGTCTTGACATTGGCCTCATTCCATCGCGGTGCCACTGAGTTGTCAGATATATTAATGACAGCAAGAGCAATCATCCGATTGACGCGTGCCATGTTCTCGTAATCGATCCGATCCGCGTGATCAGTCGCCTGATGATAATCGGGATAGACAAAGGCAGTGCAGAGGGTATGCGCCGGAACACCGGCATCGGCGAGGGCCTGGTTGTCACTGCGCCCAAAGAAGGAATCGCTGTTCTGCTCGTGTTTGTAGACGTTGATGCCGGTCATTTCACCGGCGGCTCTGAAGATCGGACCAAGGTCGGTATAGTCAAAGCCGGTCAGCGTGGCGTTGTTGACCTGGGGCCCTTCGGAGCTGTCGGTACGACCTACCTGTTCGAGGTTGACCATGGCCACCGTCTTCGAGAGGGGGAAGATTGGATTACGGCCATAGTAGCGCGACCCGAGCAGCCCTTTTTCCTCACCAAACCAGGTAATGAAGAGGATCGAGCGCTTTGGTTTCTCTTTGAGGCGCGAGATGGCGGCCGCGAGTTCGATGACGGAGACGGTACCGCTGCCGTCATCATTGGCACCATTGTAGATATTATCACTGGCATTGCCGGGCATGACTCCAACGTGATCGTAGTGAGCAGAGACGATGACGCAGGTCTCCCGCAGCACCGGATCAGAGCCGGGGATGAGGCCGGCAACATTTTTCAGTTCGACCGGGGCAAGGGTGGGTGGAGCGAGGCGCAGAGTCACCTTGCCGCGAGATTCACCATTCTGCATTGAATCAAAGAGTGAGACCAGCCGCGCATCGTGAACGGTCAAGATTCCATCGCCGCGGGGTCCCGGCTGAGCGCTGCCGACGCGTGCGGGATCGATCAGCCTGCCACCGGCGAGCCCGCGTCCACTGGTTGCGGTGCGGTTGAGGGTGAAGATGAAGGCGGCGCC
>CAIKMY010000163.1 GCA_903828635.1 uncultured Acidobacteriota bacterium | reverse complement strand
GCCAAGAAGATCCCGGCCGGCGCGAGGCTGCGGTTCCAGATGCACTACACGCCAAACGGCACCGCGACCAGGGATGTGACAACCATCGGGCTCAAATATGCGACCGAGCCGCCCAGGCACCAGGTGCTGACGCGCCCGGTACTCAACACCGGCTTCAAAATTCCGGCGGGTGCCGATAACCATGAGGTGAAATCGGCCTATACCTTCCGCGAGGACTCGCATCTTGTCAGCCTCATGCCGCACATGCATCTGCGCGGCAAGGACTTTCTCATCAGGGCAATCTTCCCGGATGGTCGTGAGCAGATCCTGCTCAGCGTACCGAAATACGATTTCAACTGGCAGACCTACTATGTTCCAAGCGAACCGATCGCCATCCCCAAGGGGACGAAGATCGAGTGTGTTGCCCATTACGACAACTCGAAGGGCAACAAATTCAATCCGGATCCGACGGTCGATGTCAAGTGGGGCGACCAGACCTGGGAAGAGATGATGATCGGCTGGCTGACCTATTACAACGATCAGGGCATGGGAGCACGGCCGATGGAGCAGTCGCGGCCGATCAGCTCCGGATCTGCTGGTCGCTGAGACCGGACCAACTTCGTGCTATGAACAAGAGCAGTGGACGAGCAGTACCGCTTCTCATTTTGCTGCTGATCGGCGTGATCGCGATGTTCACGCCGATCAGCACGGCTCACGAGCCGATTACCACCAAGGTGATGTTCAACCGGGAGGTGATTCGCATCCTCCAGCGAAATTGCCTCGAATGTCACAGTCCCGGCCGCATCAAGGCCGACATCCCGCTGACAAGTTACCGTGAAGCCCGTCCGTGGGCCAAAGCAATCAAGGAAGAGGTTCTTGAGCGGCGCATGATGCCGTTTCAGGCCGTCCGGGGTTATGGTCGATTCAGCCACAGCTACGCTATCTCGCAGCGAGATCAGGAACTGCTGATCTCCTGGATCGAGGGGGGGGCTCCGAAAGGCGAGGAGAGTGATTATCCGCGCGAGGAGATCCGCGCACTGGCACGTGGAGGCGTTTGGCCTGCCGGAGAGCCCGATCAGGTGCTCGAAGCACCCGCGGTCAACGTTACGGCCGACGCCGGGATGGTCACCAGGTGCGAAGTTCTGCCGGTCGGGAATCAGGAGGAGAGGTGGATCGAGGGGCTCGACCTGCTGCCGGGCAACGGGGCAATCGTTGACGGAGCAAACTACTTTATCGCCCCCTCGGGAACCAGGTCACCCTGCTCGCTCCCGGAGAGCCGCCTGAACCCGCTCGGCTCGTGGTCCCCGGCGACGGTTGCCGCGAGGTATCCCGAAGGTTATGCGCGGCGGCTGCCGGCCAATGCGCGGATCGTACTTAAACTTCGCTATCGCGGTAACGGTGAGGCAGCAAGCGACCGCAGCCGGCTTGGGCTCCACTTTGCATCAACAAAGACCAGCCGGTCAGTCGAGACTGTATCCATCACCGCACCACCAGCGACAATTCCTGCCGCCGCGGCGTCACATCGAATCGTGGCGACCAAGACTATCACTGAGGACCGGGAGGCTCTTGCCATTCGTCCCCTGCCCTACCCCTATGCCACCTCGGTTGAAGTCAGCCTCTCCCGCCCGGATGGCTCAGGAGAGGTGCTGGTGCTGACGCGCGGCTATCGGTTTCCGTGGCAGCCAGCTTACTATTTCAAATCTCCGGTCGAGATGCCGCGCGGATCAGTGATCACCATCACCGCCTACATCGACAATTCAGAATCCAATCCCACTCTCGGCGAAGGGCCAATCAGGCAGATGCGCTTCACCGCGCCCCTCTGCGAGCTGACGATGGCCGTCGCGGTCACCCGCTGAGCGGCCGGAGAACGGGCCTACTCGAACTGGCGACGAAACGCCTCGAAGAGTTCCCGGAGCTCAGCAACTTCGCGTCGCAGGGCGGCAACCTCCTCCTCCAAACGCTCATTGCGTGGCGGCTCGGCAGCGACGCGCCGCTCCGGGGGGGCTGTCGCAACATCGAGGTTTACTTCGCCGCCAAGCAGATGGGCGTAACGCGACTCGCGTGCCCCTGCCTGGCGTGCCAGCCTGACGACCAGCGGCTCCTGCCGCGATGAGAGATCGACGAGCAACTGCTCGACCCGCGCGAGACTCTCGAACTGGTGCAGGTGCCCGCTGCGGGAGCGCAACTCTCCCGAAGTCTGTGGTCCGCGCAGAATCAGCACGCAGAGCAGCGCCGTCTCCTCATTGTTCAACTCATAGGCCTTCGGGAAGAGATGGCCATACTTGATCGTCCGGGACTCCGACCCGTGAAAGGTGTAGGCCAGCTTCTTCTCGCGCAGACTCTCCAGCGCACGCTGCACCATCGACTCATCATAGGCAACGACCGGGTCACGATGATTCTTCTGGTTGCAGGCATTGGTCAGTGCATTGAGTGTCAGCGGGTAGTAATCGGGCGTGGCAATCTGTTTCTCGACCAGCGAGGCCAGCACTCGTAGTTCAAACTCGTTGAGACTATTTTCCACCTTGTTCCTCACAATTCGTCGGCTTCGGCCTCAATCGCCGGCTCAATAATGACAGCATTTCCGCACACTGCCGGCGGCTCCTCCAGATAAGAACCGCGACTGGAAAGGCACCATAAACCCGGAGCTCGTGCAGGCAGAATGGCAGCGCATCAAGAGCAATCTCCCGCCAGCTCTGCCGTGCAGGGTTGGGAAAGAATTCATAGTTGGCCAGCAACCCCAGATTCCAGACTACGCGTGAAAATGGCCAGAATAGGGCCGCTCCGCCAAATTCGTCTTTGGTCAGGCAGTCGAGCAGCCCGTGCGAAAGCACGGCGGCGATGAAGACGGCGGCTCCCCTCCACGTTACCGGCCGCATCAGCAGGGCGACAGCCGCGCCCAACCCGACGGCAAAGAGAATCGAATGGGTATAGCTCCCGTGGGCGCTGACGCCACCTCCCATCCCCCAGGCAACCACCAGATCGATATCGGGGATGGCAGCGATCAGGCCGCCAACCACCATCGACAGCAGGGTGCGCTGCCATGTCAACTTTCCCGGTGCCAGCGCGCCAATGCCTGCTCCGATCAGTCCGTGGGCTACCGGCAGCGGCATCGCTCACCTCCCGTAGATTGCATCCTCGATCCGTGCAACCTCGCGCCCGAGATGACCATCGACCATCGGGGCACGCCCTTCGGCTATTGCTGCGACAAAGTCGGCAATCGATGGCAGATGAATGTTGGCATGCGGCGGATGATATTCCGTCCGGTCACCATCGCGCCGCCGTACCATCAGTTCGCCTCCATTGAGTGATGGGACGTGCAACGACCCTTCACTCCCGAAAATACGCAGCGTGTCTCGTGACTCCCACGCCGCATGCGTCACCACCAGCGTCGCCAGCGCACCGCTGGCAAAGCGGAATGTCGCCGCCGCCGTATCCTCGACCTCACGTGCGAATCGCACCTGAGCCTCGGTCGCCTGCGTCTCGCGAATCGGCCCCAACAGGTTGATCAGCGCCTCAATTCGGTGGCACCCGAAATCCATCATCGGGCCACCTCCCGATCGCGCCTTCTCCAGCAACCAGTAACGATCCTCACCCGGTCCGCGATCGAACATCTCGAAGGCCTCAACCTGTGCGAGAATCGGTATCCCGATCTCTCCACTCTCGATCAGTGCCTTCATCCGCTCGATGATGGGATAGAAATGGCGATAGTAGGCAATCCCCAGCCGCACGCCGCGCTCCTCACAAACGGCAATCATCCGGTCACACTCGCTGGCCGTCATCGCCATCGGCTTCTCGCAGAGGACATGCTTCCCCGCCTCAGCCGCAGCAATCGCCTGCTCAGCATGCAGATCGACCGGGGTTGCAATGTAGACGGCGTCGATCTCCGGATCGCCCAGCAACTCCGTCCAGTCGGCATACCAGCGCCGTGCCCCGAACTCCCGTGCAAAATCCTCCGCCAGACTTGCTCGTCCACGGCTTACCGCTACCAACTCGCAGTCAGCAAGCTCACGCAAAGCCGGTGCCACCCGCTTTCGTGAGATGTCGCCGCATCCGATCAACCCCCACCTCACTACGCTCATCCCCCGACTCCTCCCCGCTTACGCCCGACTCGAAAACTCACCCGTCTGTGTGTTGACCCGGACAACCTCGCCCTCCTTGATGAAAAGTGGTGCCCGAATCTGCAACCCCGTCTCCAGCGTGACATTCTTCGTCGGTGCCCCCGACAGCGAATCACCTCGCACCCCGGGCTCCGCATCCTTCACCGCCAACTCGACAATCGGTGGCAGTTGCAGCGCAATCGGCGCACCATTATACTTGCGCACCTGCAGCGATAACCCGTCTTTTAAATAGAGCCGGTCATCACCAAGCTGCTCCTCTGTCAGCGTGAACTGCTCGAAGCTCTCCTCATCCATGAAATGGTAGCCCTCGACATCACCATACAAAAACGATGCCGGCGTCAGCGCGACATCGGGCTCGGGAAACTTCTCGCTTGTCTTGAACGACTTCTCGATCACCGCCTCTGTCAGCAGATGACGCAGCTTTGTCCGCACCATCGTCGATGCTCCGCGCGCACTTGGCGAGGCAAAGAAGACCTCGATCACCGTGTATGGCTGACCATCGACCGTGATCAGCATCTTCCGCTTCAACTCGTTTGCTCCTATCAGTGCCATCTCTCATCTTCCCCTGATTTGTTTGGGCTTTCGCCATGAGACGTAAACTTAAAGAATATGATAATCTTTCACTTTGGTAAAACAGATTGCGCCAATCATGGCTCTCAGGCTTTGGCTCTCAGGCTTTAACGATCCGGACGGATCAGACAAATCTTTGACGATGACCTTCGATCTGATCATCATTGGTGGCGGTGCTGCCGGTCTCTTCTGCGCAATGACTGCCGGAGCACGCGGCCGCAAGGTGCTGCTGCTTGAACACTCTCCCGCCGTCGGCAGGAAGATCCTGATCAGTGGAGGAGGCCGCTGCAACTTCACCAACATCAATGCACGGCCGGAAAATTATATCTGCCGCAATCCCAACTTCCACAAGTCGGCGCTCGCCCGCTTCAGTCCACTCGATTTTGTCGACCTCGTCAACCGTCACCGCATCGAGCATTACGAAAAGAAGCTCGGTCAGCTCTTCTGTCGCGACAGCGCCCGACAGATCGTTGACCTGCTGCTTGCCGAATGTGCCGCCGCCAATGTCGGGATTCGCACCTCCTGCCAGGTTCGCGAGGTCTCCCGTACCACCCATTTTTGCGTCGAGACCTCTTATGGCCGCTTCGAGAGTGAAACCCTCGTCGTTGCCACCGGCGGTCTTTCAATCCCCAGGATGGGGGCTACCGACCTTGGCTACCGGATCGCCTCTCAGTTCGGTCTGCGCATCGTCCCTACCCGGCCGGCACTCGTTCCCCTGACCCTTCCCGCCGGGTTGCTTGAGCAGCTTGCGCCGCTCAGCGGCACCTCGATCGACTCCACCGTCACCATCGGCCGTCAGAAATTTCGCGAAAACACCCTCGTCACCCACCACGGCCTCAGCGGCCCCGCCATCCTCCAAATCTCCTCATACTGGAGCCCGGGGCAGTCCATCCATATCGACCTCCTCCCCGACAGCAACGCCAACGATGTTTTCGAAATTGAGCGCTCTGGCGCCAAAGAACTGAAAACCATCCTCGCCCAGCTCTGGCCTGCCCGCTTTGCCCACGCCTGGACCGTGATGCAGACCACCTCCAGGCCTCTTCGCCAGTTCTCCCCGCGCGAACTGCGCTCAATCGCTGAAATGATCCACGACTGGCAGCTTACCCCCGATGGCACTGAGGGCTACCGCAAGGCCGAAGTCACCGCCGGCGGCGTCGATACCGATGAACTCTCGTCAAAGACAATGGAGGCACGCCACCTTCCCGGCCTCTTCTTCATCGGTGAGGTCGTTGATGTCACCGGCCACCTCGGCGGCTATAATTTCCAGTGGGCCTGGGCCTCTGGCTTCGCTGCCGGTAATGCTGTCTGAACTACCTGCTCACGAAAGAGCATGAGGAACCAGCCACCAGGATATATTTCATCGGTCAACTCCAAGGCTAGTTGATACTGAAATTCCCGCTCGCCGAGACGAGCAGGTACTTGCCATCACCGACGTAGACAATCTCGACCGAGGAGCCGGAGTCGCCAGTCAGATAACTGCCAGTGGGCAGTGAGTATGGCGAATTAAAGTCCCTGGTATAAATCCTTCCACCGTCGACCACTGCGACCATCCTGCGGCCATCAGCCGACATGGCAATCGATGACCAGAATCTATTACTGTCCATCCCAAGCCAACTGAGTCCGAAGTTGTTGGAGACATAAATCCGTTCATTAAAAGCCACTGCGGCAATCGTCATCCCATCAGAGGACATGGCCACTGACTCCCAGCCGCGCGCATTCTCCGTTCCATTCCAGGCAGCTCCTTTATTACTCGAAACATAGATTTGATCACCTAGGCGAGGCACGGCCAATCTCCTTCCATCCTCTGACGTGGCCACAGCTGTCCAGCCGGCGTAGGGGGTTATATTCGTTAATGAGGCCCATAGGTCACCCGAGCTGTTTGACTTATAAATATATCCGCTGGCATCCGCGGCATATAAAGTGTTGCCATCGCCTGACACTGCAACCGCGAACCAGTTTCTGGGCTGCTCTGCCTGTGTCCAGTTCAATCCATAATCAGTCGAGGTGAAGAGGCCGGAGGAAGATGCCGCGAGCAGAGTTTGACCATCTGACGATGAAGCAACCGACTGCCACGAGCCCGTTATATACCTTGCCGTCCACGTAACACCCGAATCTGTGGAGGTGTAGATCCGGGTATTATTGCCTACTGCGACCAGCCTTGTACCATCGGCCGACGAGGCAACCGAAGACCAATCCCTGTTGCTTTCTCTTGGCGTCCACGAAACCCCGGCATTACTTGAGGTATAAATCTGCCCGTTACGCACGATGGCCACCAGCTTGTTTCCGTCGGCTGATGAGGCGACCCCAAACCAGTCGCGGCTGCTTTCCCGAGGTATCCATTCGACGAACTCTGTCAGAGAGTTAAGTGTGGAGACCAGTGTCTGTCCGGCTCCGGCAGTTATTCGCCAGCCGCCACTGCCAAATCCATTGATACGAACAACATCGCCGACGCTCGGATCAGGTGGCAGCAGGATTGTCAACTGAGTCGAACTGTTGGCGATATAGCCACGGTTGGAGACTGATTGATGATTGGTAGTCAGCACCTGCCATTTGACAACCCCAGGCGCGATGAGGTTTCCGCTGAAGGTCTTGTTACCGGCAATCGTCTGGTTGCTGCTGAGATCGACATATTTCCCCGACAGATCCGGTAGATCCGCAGAGTTGATCGTGCTGATCGACCAGTTGCCGGCAGCGCTCGATCGCAGGTATTGCCCTGCCGCCGCAGGCCCGACGGCCAGCCCGGTCCCTCCCTGAGTGGCGCTGAGCGGCGTTGTCAACCCTTGAAGCGAGGTGATATCGGTGTTGACCCCTCTCGTCGCCGCTTCAAGTCGGGCTCTGGCCTGCTCAGATGTCGTCCCTCCAGTGCCACCGCTACTCACTGGAAGGGTTGCAGAAAGCAGGTCGGCAGTGGTTGCCTTGAGGCTCCTCACCGCATAGGGCACCGCGTTAAGCTGAACTCGCGGAGTCAATTGCGTGTAGTCACCGGTGCTGCTGCCCGGACGCACACCGATGCCGAGATATCTCCCGACTCCGTCAAATGCACCTCCCCCGAAATCCAATGTCACGGAGAAGACGCCATTAGCTACCACAACATCGTCTCGTAACAGCGTGGAGCCAATCTGATTACCATCACTTACTGCATCATGAAGCGTGAATTGCAGATCGAAGGCACCATTGGCCGGGATCCCTCCACTGCTCAGCACCCCCTGATAGCTGAAGGCGCTGCTCTGAGTCATGACCGAACTGCTCATAACCACCCCGACCAGAATCACCAATGTCATCAATCTGATGACTTTGTACAGATGTGTGCTTGTCATGCCGATCCTCTTTAAAGATAATTGAAAAATTCACTGATTGGTGGTGAAAAGCAGAACTGCCCACTCAGCCAGGGATAATATAGCATTGAATCGCCCACGATGATCAGGCGTTGCTTGATCGTGGGCAGCACCAGAAATAGTCATTGATCTGATTGAAATATGTCCGCCATGGAAACCTTCCGGGTCCAGCCGGTCCGCATTGACGCCAACCATCTGGCGCGGGATGATACTATCATCAAAGTCGATTGTTAGCGGCGAGCCATCACCTCCATCGATTCGCACAACCCTCAAGGTAACAACCCGATGACTGCCAGACGCAAACGAAGATCCGGGTGTCCTGGCAAAGGCAAGTGCTATGCGCCCGTCAGCCTCAGCGGCACGGTTGATCACCAGCATTGCAATCTCAGAAGTCGCCTCGATAATTCTTACCTGCTCCGGATCAAAGCGCAGTGTGAAGCCGGCGGCATTCTCGACCCCACGCGCGTCGAGGACGATATCGACTGCCCCCGGCTGGTCACTCGCCACAGCACGAATCGTGCCACCTGCCGGCAATTGCCTATCTCGCGGAGCCGCCATTGCCGTTAACTGTGTCGGTCCACCGGCAACCGTCAACGGATTGAGCCCAACCGCGTAGCGTCCCGCCTGTACCCAGTCGCCAACATCGATCACTCCATTGCCAAGCGTCCCAATGGGTGAGCTGTCAGCTCGCTGAAACTCCCCACCAACTGCGGCCGTGTCGAGCCCGACGGCAAAGCGCCCTGTCTGCACCCAGTCGCTGACATCGATCGTGCCATTACCATTCGGCCGCGTCGCAACATCAGACTCGTAGTCCGGCTGCGCACCGATTGTCACCGTGTAGCTTCTCTCGCCAAAGCAGAGGTTACCATCAGTCGCCCGTATCGTGAAACTGTAGCTGCCTTGTGCTGTTGGCGTGCCTGAGACCAGCCCACTTGCCGAATTGAGGGTCAATCCCGTCGGTAACGTCCCGGTGAAGCTCCAGGTGATCGTTCCGACACCACCACTCTGCGTGAAGGTCACGCCGTAGGTCGAGCTCGTCGTCCCGTTGGAGATCGCCGCCGGTGAGACGGTAATCGTCGGACAAGGCAGCACAGTGGTGTTAACCAAGCCGCTGGTATTGTCACCCGGCTCGGGATCGTTGACCCCGGCGGGCGTGTTGACGGTGGCAACATTGTAGAATGTCCCGCTTGTCGGGGCTGTCGCCGTTATCGTCAACTCGACACTTCCACCTGCCGGTAAAGTGTCGATCAACACTGTCACCTGATTGCCGGAGCCAATAGCTGATGAACCACAGGCTGCGCCTTCGCCCGCACTGCACGTCACGACAACATTGTTCAGAAAATCGCTGAGGTTGTCACTAATTACTGCCCCACTGACGCTTGTCGGCCCCTTGTTAGTCACCGTCAGGGTGTAACTCATCTGTGAATTGGGCGTAACTGTCGTTGGCCCGGTCTTGACGATTGCCAGATCAGCCTGCGGAACCGCTGCGGTCTGCGCCGTTGTTGCCTGTGAGGCCATCGTGTCCGTTGGATCTGGATCGACAATCCCCGCCGGCAGCGTCAGTGTCGCGACATTATTGAGATTCTGAGCACTCGGTGGCGCAGTCCCGGTTATTCTGAAGTTGAGTTCACCATTGACCGGCAGCTTCGGAATCGACTCCGAAATCGTCCCGCCATCAACTGTGCGATAAGCCGCCATCTCACCGCTTGGTGGTGTTGGGCAGACTGCGCCTCCCGTTGCCACGCAGGACCAGGTGACTCCCGTCAAATCCGGTGGCAGAGTATTAGTGAAGATTGCGCCGTTAGCCCCACCCGGGCCGGAATTGACGATCTTCACCAGGTAAACCACCTGCCCGCCCGTCTGCACTACCGTTGTCCCTGCCGAATTAAGTGCAAGATTAGCAACCGCCGGAACCGGAGCGCTCGTCACTGTCGTCGTCGCGTTGCCAGTATTGTTGGCCGGGTTGATTTCGATCACTCCCGCCGGAGCAGTAACCATTGCCGAGTTCCAGAGCGTACCCGCTGTCGACGGTGCTTTCGCTGTAATCGTGATCACAATCCTGCCACCAACCGGCATCGACGGGATCGTTGCCGTCATGGTCATTCCCACCAGACTGATCGATACTGGACAAGAGGCTCCACCACTCGCATTTCCGCAAGTCGCCAATAGACCCGTCAGCCCTGCAGGCAGGTAATCAGTCACCACTGCTCCGCTCACCGTGCTCGGCCCCAGATTGGTCACCTCCAGCGTGTAAGCAATATCCGTTCCCACCTCGGCTACTGGTGGACCATTCTTCTGCAATATCAGGTCGGCGCGCGGAGCCACTACCAGTACGTATGCCTGGCTCCCGGAGCATCCTCCCGCACCCGTGGCAGTGACCGTGAAACTGTAACTTCCAGCCACTGTTGGTGTCCCGGCGATCACCCCGCTTGTACTGTTCAGTGACAACCCTGTCGGCAGG
>CAIKMY010000162.1 GCA_903828635.1 uncultured Acidobacteriota bacterium | reverse complement strand
TTCCTTGATGAACTCGGTGGCATCTCCCCCGCTTTTCAGGCTCTCCTCCTGCGCGTCCTTCAGGAGAAGGAGGTGCGACGCATCGGCAGCCGCGAAACCCGCCAGGTCGATGTCCGTATCATCGCTGCTACCAATGCCAGCCTCGATCATCTGGTAACCCAGAAACTCTTTCGCCCCGACCTCTTCTACAGGTTGAGCGTCCTGACAATCAACCTCCCACCTCTCCGCCTCCGTGGCGGAGACGAGATCTCTCTTCTCGTTTATCACTTCCTTCATAAACTCGATCCCTCTCACTCCTGTCGTATCAGCCAGGATGCCCTTGATCTCCTTACTCGTTACCACTGGCCGGGTAATGTCCGTGAACTCGAAAATTGCCTTCTTTATGC
Source organism: uncultured Acidobacteriota bacterium (assembly GCA_903828635.1). Taxonomy (GTDB): domain Bacteria; phylum Acidobacteriota; class Blastocatellia; order RBC074; family RBC074; genus CAIOZW01. The sequence continues at coordinate 3,483 of CAIKMY010000162.1, read as the reverse complement.
CATTACTGTCTGTTCCGCGCGTCTGATAACGCTGAGTGATTTACCCGAAAGAGTAGTGAAGGAAGCTGCGCCGGAGAAGTTGCCGGGGAGGTTGGAGGAAGGCAGGAAGGGGATTGCCGGGGGAGGCGTGACATTGATCGAGGACCGACCACGGCTGGAAGAGCTGGAGCGGCGATACATTCGGCTGGTACTGGCGGAGAATGAAGGCAACAAGACGAGGGCGGCCGAGGTTCTCGGGATCGACCGGCGAACGATCTACCGTTATCTCGAGGTTGGCGAGGGAGAAGATTGACGGTGATTCGGGGCAATGCTGACAAGTTGCGTGAGAGAGGGGGACGAGGCACGATCATCATCGTGGTGATGAGTGCCGTGATCATTCTGCTGGTGGCGTGGTTTGCGCCAACGCTCTCGGCGGCCTCGCTCAACGCGCTCTTTCGGTGGCGTGGGAGTCTGAAGGCACCTGATGATCTGGTGATTCTGGCAATTGACGACGAGAGCCTGCAACAGATCGGCAGTTGGCCGTGGCCGAGAGAGATAATGGCCGATCTGATCGATCGGCTGAGCGCGGACACGCCGCGAGCGATTGGTCTCGATGTCATTTATGCTGAGCCGTCAGCGCCTGACGGTGATCGCCGTCTGGCCACCGCCCTGCGGGAGAGTCGCCAGGTGATTCTGCCGGTGCAGATATATGAGAGTTCGGCTGGTGAGGTCGAATGGCTCAACCCGGCCCCGATCTTTGCTGAGTCGAGTCGCGGGGCAGGGCATGTCCACATCACCCCTGACGTTGACGGGATGGTTCGGGGCTTGCAGCTGCGCAAGGCTGATGATCGAGGGCAATCGCGCTGGGCCTTTGCCCTTGAAGTGTTGCGAGTGGCCGAGTCGATTCCTGCTGGCGATTTCGACGAGCAAGCGGGGAGGCTGCGGTTTGGATCACATCATCTGCCAGTGCGTGAGGATTCGATCCTGCCGGAGATACCCGGCGTCACCATCATTCGTGCCAACGAGATGGCGATCAACTATGTCGGGCCGGCAGGTAGTTTTCGTTATCTGAGTGCTGCCGATCTGTTTGCGGGCCGGCTGCCTCGCGGAACCTTTACCAATCGGATTGTTCTGGTCGGGGCGACGGCACAATCGCTTGGTGATACGCGGATCGCGCCATTCATGCATTATGGTGAGCGCGAGGGTGGGCTGCAGATGCCCGGCGTCGAGATCCATGCCAACATCATCAATACGATTCGTGCCGGAATTGCGGCGCGACCACTATCGGACGGCCGTGCATTATTGCTCTCGCTGCTGGTTCTGCTGGGGGCAGTCTTTGTCATTCGCCGCTTTGACGGGTGGTTACAGGTCTCGCTTCTCGGTGGACTGCTGCTGACGGTGCTGCTCGGGAGTTACCTTGCCTTCAGCCGTCTGGCGATCCTTCCACCACTCATTCAAATGCTCACCGGCTTTGGCGTGGCCATTCCTCTGCTGCTCAGTCGTGCACTGACTGCCAGCCGCGAGCTTGACCTCAAGCTGGCTGCACTGGTTGATGGCCAGCAGGGGTTGCTGCCACCGACGACGGCGCGCTTCCCCGACAGTCCGGATGATCATCGCCGGTCAGCAGGTGGAATTGAGCTTCCGCGGAGTCTCAGTCAGAAGATTCGTGAGGTCGACAGTCTGACGGTGCGCCTGCTCGCACGGATGAGTTTCATCAATCGGGTTCTTTCGAGTATGGGAGAGGGCGTCCTCGTCTCTGATCTCGCGGGGCGACTCGTCTATGTCAACCGCAGCGCGGAGAGACTTATGCGGCGGGGGCAGGGGGGGCTGATCGGCCGTCTCGTCGGTGAGATCATCAGCGAGAGCAGTCCGCTTGCCTCTCCAGCCATCGAGGCTGCCATCAATGAGGCCGTTGTCGGGCGATCCTCACAGCTCGAGGTTGAGTTACGCCCACCGGAGCCGGGATATTATGCGCTGGCCATCTCGGGCCTCGTGGCCGATGATGGCGATTCCTCCGAGATCATCGGTGTTATCATCATTCTTTCTGATGTCACCAGGCGTCATCAGCTCGATCGGATGAAGACGGAAACGCTACAGCTCGTCTCTCACGAATTGAGAACGCCCCTCTCGTCGATTCACTCGCTGAGCGACACTCTCCTCCGATTGCCGGTCCCGCCCGCCGAGGCTCGTGAAATTATCGCCACCATTCATGGAGAGGCGCTGCGCCTTGGCGAGACGATCAACCATTATCTCGATCTCACCAGGCTCGAATCCGGCGCTCATCCGCTCAGCCTGACGACAATTGATGCTGAGGAACTGATCCGTGAGGCGATTCGTCCTCTTTCCGTAGCTGCCGCCGAGCGCCGTATTCTGATCACTCACCGGGTTGAGCCATCATTGCCCCCGCTCTGTGTCGATGCTGCCCTGATCTCTCAGGCACTGGTCAATCTCCTGTCAAACGCGATCAAATACAGTCCTCAGCAGACGGAGGTCACCATCATCGCCGAGTCGCGCCCTGACTCGATTATCATCAGTGTCACGGATCAGGGTTTTGGCATCCCTGAAGAGGCTCACGATCTCGTCTTCCACAAATTCTATCGTCTCAGCCGCGATACTACCTCAGGTGTCGTTGGCACCGGTCTCGGCCTGCCGATTGTCAGAGAGATAGTCGAGCGCCATGGAGGGGGCATCTCGCTTGCCAGCCTTCCGGGGGGCGGCTCTGCTTTCACTCTCCACCTGCCAATTCATCGACTCCCGGCAATCTGACAGTGAGCTGGCAGGGCTGAATCGTTCATTTGTGCCACACTTCCCGGTGGTCACTGCGTCACCCGACTGTCGGTTTTCGTCACGACCGGGGTGAATGGCAGAGGCCGCGCGATGCTTACTGTTGCAACTACAGGAGTTGTACGGCTCTTCAGAAGCTGGCACAGTCTTTGCCTGTTTGATGCGGAAAGCAACAGAATGCTGCATTACTCACTGGGGCAGTTACTTTTTAACTAATTCAAAGGAGAATTCACGTGAATCACACATATACTCGTTTGTCGATCGTGTCGGCTCTTGGGCTGGCGCTGCTGCTCACCGCGGTCAGCAGCTCAGCGACGATGCCCGGTGTTCAGGCACAAAACAAGCGTGAGGATGATTATCGCTGCCGTCTGGCGACCGCGGTGGCCAACGGCACGGTGGTCGGCTCGACCTTCGTCAGCAAGGTCAACTTTGCGCTGACCGACATCAACGGCGCCGGCAGCCTGCCGGGCCAGACCTACGGCGATTACGGCGGACAGCTCGATCGTCGTTCATTCGAGGCCAAATCCACGGCGTCAGTCCTCCTCCAGACTCCGCAGGCGAATGGCGACATTCTCGCCATCACCACCCATGTCTTTGAGGTCTATGGCCTCAGCGACGGCGATGGTGTCTGTGAGCCGGATGAGAACTGCTTCACGACACTCGACGAGGCGCGGCTCCAGCCGACCACCACGGCCAATGTCTTCAGCATCAACACCAACA
>CAIKMY010000161.1 GCA_903828635.1 uncultured Acidobacteriota bacterium | reverse complement strand
GTCCATACTGTCCATATGGTCCATACTGTCCATAGTCCATACTCCATACCCCCCCCCTGAGGAGCCATTCAAATGACACTTGAATTAAAGCAGGAAACAGAGACGATCGGGATTGACTTGACGGGACACGCCCTTCTGGAAGAGCCGCTGCTCAACAAGGGAAGTGCGTTTACGGAAGCGGAGCGGCGCGATCTCGGGCTGACGGGATTGCTGCCATACCATCTCTCGACGCTGGAGGAGCAGCTGGCACGGACGTGGGAGAACTATTGCCGGCTGGAGACTCCACTGGAGAAATACATCTTTCTGACCTCGCTGCAGGACAGGAACGAGGTGCTCTTTTACCGTCTCACAGGGACATACATCACGGAGATGATGCCGATTATTTATACTCCGACGGTGGGCCTGGGTTGCCAGGTCTACAGTCATATATTTCGTCGGCCGCGTGGTCTCTATATTTCATACCCCTATCGTCATGAGATTGACAGCCTGTTGGCGAACTGTCCATTGTCGAGTGTCGAGGTGATTGTCGTCACCGATGGGGAGCGGATCCTCGGGCTTGGCGATCAGGGGGTGGGAGGGATGGGGATTCCGGTAGGGAAGCTCTCACTTTACACGTTGTGTGCGGGGATTCATCCACGGACGACGCTGCCGATCATGCTCGATGTTGGTACAAACAATCGGGAGCGGCTTGAAGATCCGCTCTATCTCGGCTGGCGGCATGAGCGGATTCGTGGTGCCGGGTACGATGAATTCGTCGAGGAGTTTGTGCGGGCGGTGATGCGACGATTTCCACGGGTGCTGCTGCAATGGGAAGACTTCTCAAAGTTCAATGCGCCGAGGTTGTTGGCGCGGTATCGTGACCAGCTCTGCACTTTCAACGATGACATTCAGGGGACAGGAGCCGTAACACTAGCGGGAATGCTGGCGGCCACGCAACTGCTCGGGCAGCGACTGTCTGACCAGCGGATCGTGATCTTTGGTGCCGGAGCTTCGGCATCGGGGATCAGCGAGCAGATCGTCACGGCGATGATCGAGGAGGGATCGACCGAATCGGCAGCGCGGAGAGCCATCAGTCTGATCGACAGTCACGGCCTCGTCCACGATGGTCGGGATGACCTCGACCAGTTCAAGGCGCGATATGCCCATTCACGAGATCAACTTGTGGGGTGGCAGGCTGACGATCCGGGTCATTATGGTTTGGCCGAGGTGGTGCGTCGTCTGCATCCGACGGTGCTGATCGGTACATCGGCGCAGACGGGAGCCTTCACCGAAGAGGTCGTCCGTGAGATGGCGTCGAGAGTCGATCGACCGATCATCTTCCCGCTCTCGAATCCCACCTCAAAGTCGGAGGCCGATCCGGCTGACCTCTTTCGCTGGACAGATGGTCGTGTGCTGACGGCCACAGGAAGCCCCTATCCGGATGTCGAGCTTGCCGGGCGAAGGGTGCGCATCGGGCAATGCAACAATGCCTTCATCTTTCCCGGTGTCGGGCTCGGGGTGGTCTCAACGGGGGCGAGGCGTGTGACCAACCCGATGTTTGTCGCCGCCGCACGGGTGCTCAGCAGCTATGCCCCGGCGCTGACGGTCGCCGATGATCCGCTCTATCCTCCACTGACCAGGGTGCGTGAAGTCTCTCGTGCCGTGGCGATTGCGGTTGCCCGCGAGGCAATGCGCGCCGGTCTCGCCGACCAGCTCGACGATGACGATCTTGAAGCCCGAATCGAATCGAAGATGTGGGTTCCACATTACGCCAGCTATCGGCTTCAGCAGCAGACGATCATTGCGTCAAAATGATGACACCGGCTGGTGGGGTGGGCAGGTATTGGAGAATGGTCTGTGAATGGCATTCGCACCCGGGAGAATATTGTATCCCTCCCGGTTCGGTTTTTTCATTTTGTCGATAATCCTGCTACTATTCGCCAGGTTATATGGCATTACCGATTACAAAAGCTGAGGGGTGAAGCAGGATGTCTGGTAAGAACCATCGGGAATTATCGGCCGGCGATCTGACACCGGTATCCGGAGCGGCGACAGATGTGGCGCCACTGGGGCGGGGTGCGCAAAAGCCGGCGCACGAGCGAACGTCGACCGAGGATGTCGATGTTGCCGACTGGGATCGAATTGCGGCCTCGGAGGAGTTCAAGGCTTTGCTGGCAGCCCGCCGGCGGTTTATTGTCCCGGCGGTGATCTTCTTTGTTGTTTACTATTTTGCTCTGCCAGTGCTGGTTGGTTATGCGCCTGAACTGATGGGCAGACCGGTGCTGGGAGCGCTCAATTCAGCCTATCTCTTCGCGCTCTCACAATTCTTCGTCGCGTGGCTGATCGCCGGACTCTACGTGCGAGCGGCGGCTCGCTTCGACGGGATGGCGCGTGAAATCATTCGTCGGGCGAAAGGGGGGCGCTGAATGTCATCATCATTGCTGATGTTTCTTGGTTTTGTGGCGGTGACGCTCTGGATTACCTGGTGGGCGGCGCGGCGATCGACGGGGTCGAATGCCTATTTTGCCGCCGGCCGTTCGCTGACGGCATGGCAGAACGGGATTGCTGTCGCGGGCGACTACATGAGTGCCGCCTCCTTTCTTGGCATCGCCGGGATCATTGCCTTCCAGGGTTATGACGGCTTCATGTATTCTGTCGGCTGGCTGGTCGCCTACCTGACAGTGCTGCTGGTAGTGGCCGAGCCACTGCGCAATTCGGGCAAGTACACGATGGCCGATGTGCTCGCCTACCGGCTGCGAGCACGGCCGGTGCGTGCGATGGGGGCCCTCTCGACCCTGACGGTGAGCACTTTTTACATGATTGCGCAGATGGTTGGCGCGGGAGCATTGGTTTCGTTGCTGCTCAAGGATACGGGGATCACGTACAGCACGGCAGTGATTGGCATCGGGATATTGATGATCGTCTACGTCGTTTTTGGCGGCATGCTGGCGACGACGTGGGTGCAGATCATCAAAGCGATTCTGCTGCTGAGCGGGACGGTGCTCCTGAGCATTCTGGTGCTGAGACATTTCGGTTTCAGCCTCTCCCGATTCTTTGAAGCGATAACGATGGTCACCTATCACGATGCGGCGGGTAACCTCGTGACGCAAAACTTTCTGACGCCCGGGCTGCGCTATAAGCCACCCTATGGTGCGCTCGATCTGATCTCGCTCGGGATGGCGCTGATCTTCGGAACGGCGGGGTTGCCGCATATTCTGGTGCGGTTTTATACTGTGCCGGATGCGCGGACAGCGCGCGGGAGTGTTGTCTGGGCGATGATCATCATCGGGACATTTTATATTCTGACAACCTTCCTCGGGTTCGGGGCCGCGACGATTATCGGGCGGGATTATATTGCAAAGAGTGGCGGAACCAACATGAGCGCACCGCTGCTGGCACAGTCGATCGGCGGCGACCTCTTCTTTGCCTTCATCTCGGCGATTGCCTTTGCGACGATTCTCGCGGTGGTGGCAGGGCTGACGATCAGTGCTTCGACCTCATTCGCGCATGATTTCTGGAGCAACGTGATTCACCATGGTCGCGAGCAGCGGCCGGGTGAGGAGGTGCTGGTGGCCAGAGTGACGGCTTTTGTCGTCGGAGCGGTCTCGATAACACTGGCGATTCTGCTTGGGCCGACGGCCAATGTCGCGTTTCTCGTGGCGCTTGCCTTTGCCGTCGCCGCTTCGGCCAATCTGCCGGCAATAGTGCTCTCGCTCTTCTGGCCGCGTTTTACGACGCGGGGAGCAGTGGCCGGACTGGCGACGGGCTTGCTCTCGTCACTGGTGCTGATCCTGCTCAGTCCGAGCATCATGAAGGCCAACGCCATCTTTCCACTGGAGAACCCGGGGATCATCAGCATCCCGCTTGGGTTCCTTGGCGCCATCGCTGGTACCCTGCTCGGGCGTGAGCCATCCGCCGAGGCGGGATTCCCCGAACTGACCGTTCGCGCCAACACCGGTCTCGGGGCAGAGTGAAGAATAGTGAAGAATAGTGAAGAATAGTATTGGAGGAGGCCGACGATGAAACTGTTTCAACCCGTTGATCGATGGTTTCATCTCTCTCCTCCGCTCTTCTCACCATCAACTTTTTACCGAAAGGATTAGTTAGACATGTCGGATTCGACCACGATCAAATCGGTTTTGACGGAGACGCGCGTCTTTCCGCCATCGAAGGAATTCGAGTCACGGGCGCGCATCAGCGGTATGGCCGAGTATGAGCGACTCTGTGCCGAGGCCGAGGCGGATCCGGAGGGGTACTGGGGACGTCAGGCAGAGCGATTGCACTGGTTTCGCCGGTGGGATCGAGTGCTCGAATGGGATCTGCCGTTTGCGAAGTGGTTTGTCGGTGGGCGGACCAATGTTGCCTACAACTGCCTTGACCGGCACCTGCAGACGTGGCGTCGTAACAAGGCGGCGATTATCTGGGAGGGTGAGCCGGGAGAGGTGCGAACACTGACCTATCAGCAGCTTCACGACGAGGTCTGCCGATTTGCGAACGTGTTGAAGCGACTGGGAGTGGAGACCGGAGACCGCGTCGCCATCTACATGCCGCTGGTGCCGGAACTGGCGATTGCGATGCTCGCCTGCGCGCGGATTGGTGCGCCTCACTCGATTGTTTTCGGAGGCTTCTCGGCGGAGGCGCTGCGTGATCGCATCATCGATGCCGGATGCAAGATGGTGATCACAGCGGATGGTGGCTATCGTCGTGGCGGTGTGATTGCACTCAAGGCGGCGGTCGACGACGCGATTCGTCAGACACCGACGGTAAGCAGTTGCGTCGTCGTCAAGCGGACAGGGAACGATGTGGCGATGGAGCCCGGCCGTGACCACTGGTGGCATGAACTGATGGCCACCGTAGACGCCAACTGCCCCGCCGAGGAGCTTGACAGCGAGCATCCATTATTCATTTTGTATACTTCGGGAACGACGGGCAAGCCGAAGGGGATTCTGCACACGACGGGGGGCTACCTGACTCAGGCGTCGCTGACTCACGAATGGGTCTTCGATATTCGCGATGAGGATGTTTATTGGTGCACGGCGGATGTCGGTTGGGTAACGGGACACAGTTATGTTGTCTATGGGCCGCTGGCCAACGGGGCAACGACGCTGATGTTCGAGGGGGCACCGAACTTTCCGGGGCCGGACCGTTTCTGGCAGATCATCGAGCGCCATCGGGTCAATATCTTCTATACCGCCCCGACAGCGATCAGGTCATTCATCAAATGGGGTGAGCAGCATGTGCTGAAGCACGATCTTTCGTCGCTGCGGCTGCTGGGAACGGTTGGTGAGCCGATCAATCCCGAGGCGTGGATGTGGTATCACAACGTTATCGGGAAGGGGCGTTGTCCGATAGTCGACACCTGGTGGCAGACAGAGACGGGCGCGATCATGATCTCGCCACTGCCAGGGGCAACCCCAACGGTGCCGGGAACAGCGACGCGGCCATTACCGGGGATCTTCATCGACGTCGTCGATCGCAGTGGCCGGAGTGTTGGTGATAACGAGGGAGGGCTCCTCGTTATTCGCAGGCCGTGGCCGTCGATGCTCCGAACGATCTGGGGCGATGATGAGCGTTTCCGCCAGCAGTACTGGAAGGACATTCCGGGGTGTTACTTTGCCGGAGACGGAGCGCGGCGTGACGAGCGTGGTTATTTCTGGATCATGGGCCGAGTCGATGATGTGCTCAACGTCGCCGGGCATCGTCTGGGCACCGCCGAGGTCGAGAGCGCGCTGGTTTCGCATCCAATGGTGGCCGAAGCTGCAGTGGTTGGCAGGCCGGACGAGATCAAGGGATCGGCGATCGTTGCCTTTGTCAGCCTTGAAGGTGGCCGTGAGGGCAGTGAAGATCTGCGGCGCGAGTTGCGCGAGCATGTCGCGAAGGAGATTGGTGCGATTGCCCGGCCCGATGACATCCGTTTCAGCGACATGCTGCCGAAAACCCGCTCAGGGAAGATCATGCGTCGCCTGCTGCGCGAGATCGCCGTCAGTGGTAATGTCGCCGGTGATGTCTCCACACTTGAGGACTTCAGTGTCATCGAGAAGCTGCGCGACGACGATGAATGAAGCGACGGCTGTCGGATGAAGATTCTCGTCATCAGCCTCTATTACGAGCCCGATCGGTGCCAGTCAAATGGCCCGATCGTGCGCTCACTCTGTGAGGACTGGGCGGCTGCCGGTCATGAGGTGACCGTCCTGACCTCGTTCCCGCACTACAATTGCCCGGCCGTCTGGCCGGAATACCGCGGTCGTCTCTTCCAGCGGGACCAGGTCGGCCCGGTCCGGGTTCTGCGGTCATATATTTATGTTCCGGAGACCCGCTCAGCCCCTGGCCGGATTCTCAACTACCTCTCATTCAATCTGACCTCGACACTGGCCGGGCTCTTCAGCGGCAGCCACGACATCATCTTCGTCATGTCACCGCCCCTGACGATTGGTCTGACGGGGATTATGCTTGGGCGGCTGAAGGGGATCGCCTCCTGCTACAATGTGCAGGATATCTGGCCCGAGGCGGCCGTGAGGCTCGGACTGTTGCGCGGGCGGCGCCTGATTGCCCTCTTCGAATGGCTGGAGCGATTGATCTACCGGCAGAGTCGCCGTGTCTTTGTCATCTCCGAAGATTTCCGCGATAACCTCGTCAGCAAGGGAGTGCCGTCGGGGAAGATTGCCGTGCTGCCCAACTTTGTCGATGTCGATTTTATCCGTCCATTGCCGCGAGAAAATGATTTTGCGCGAAGACACAATCTCACCGGGCGATTTGTCGCCCTCTATGCCGGCAACCTCGGCTTGTCACAAGGTTTGGAGGTGATCATCGATGCTGCTGACCGCTTGCGGGATCATCCTGAAATCCTCTGGGTGATTGCCGGTCAGGGGGCATGCCGCGATGCGCTGATGGCTGAGGCCGAGCGGCGGCGGCTCACCAATCTACGCTTCCTGCCGTTGCAGCCGGAAGCGGATGTGCCGTGGCTCTATGCCTCGTGTGATGTTGCGCTGATCCCGCTGCGGCGAGGGATCGCCGGCAATTCTGTGCCGTGCAAGACATATTCGATCATGGCCGCAGGGCGTCCATATATTGCCGGCGTCGATCCGGGAAGCAGTGTCTGGAGGCTGACAAGTGAGGCCGGCTGCGGTTCCTGCGTCACCCCGGATGATGGCCAGGCGCTGGCAATGGCCGTTGCTGCGGCAGCGCAGAGCCCGGAAACCGTGCGAGATCAGGGAGACCGTGGTCGGCAGTACGCCGTTGCCAATTTCTCCCGAGCGGCGATTACCGGTGGCTATCGCCGAATGCTTGAAGAGATCGTCGGCGGGTAATGCCCATCCGGAGTTCTCCCCGCCAACAGTGTGCTATGATTGCCCGTTATTTGTTGACGTCGATAAATAGCCCACTTACCCCCGGTGATCAGGACTGCTTCAGACAGACTGAATAGCATTTGAGAGAGGTTCCGCTATGTTTCGAGCCGCAGTCTTCTTTCTGGCGGCGGTGATATCGTACCTGACGACGGCGTGGCTGATTGTCGCTCCGGCCTGGTTGCGAAGACTCGACGTGCCTAACGATCGCAGTTCGCACCGCGAGCCAACACCACGAATCGGCGGTATCGGGATTGTGGCAGCATTTGTGCTGCTAATGCCGCTCTTGCGAATCATGCAATTGTCGGATGCCTCCAACTGGATGCTGGCAGCAAAGTTCGCGATTGCGCTGCTTGGATTTGTGGTAATTGCCGCCGTCGGGCTGATCGACGATTTTCATCATATCAGTCCGGGCTTCAAATGGATGGGCCAGTTGCTGGCAGCACTGATCGCCATCTGGGGCGGAGCCATCTTCCAGCAGCTGCACCTCCCGTTTGTCGGTACCATTGCCCTTTACGATCAAGGACTTGCCGGTTGGCTTCTCGGTGCCGTTCTGACGGTCATCTGGCTGACCGGCTTCAGCAACTTCTTCAATTTTATGGATGGGATCGACGGGATTGCCGGAGGTGTCGGGGCAATCTACAGCCTCGCGCTGGCGGTCGTCTGCATCTGGACCGGGCATCGACTGCTCGGTGCCGGCAGTCTGATCCTTGCCGCCGCCTGCCTCGGATTCCTTGCGCACAATTTCCCTCCGGCAAGAATCTTCATGGGGGATGTCGGCAGTCTCTTCATTGGCTATGTCCTCGCCGCCTTTGCCGTAGTGACAACCAACAGCGGGACGCGTCCGGTGCCGTTTCCCGCCGTACTGCTCATCTTTGGAACCTTTCTGCACGATGCGATCTTCACGATCATTCGTCGCTGGCGCCGTGGTGAGAAGCTTTATGAGGCACATCGTTCACATCTCTACCAGCGCCTGGTCATCGCCGGACAAAGCCATCGCCGCGTGACGCTGACATACTATGGCCTGAGCCTTCTCCTTGGCCTTGCCGGGATTGCCTACCTGCCCGCCAGTGACGGCGAGCGGATTCTTATTCTGGGCGCGTCATTTGCGGTACTTGCCGGATTCACAATCTATGTCTATCGTTATGAGATGAGGGTCGGCCGATACCGACAGATGGTCGCGGTCGAGCCGGCTGAGGGCTAGCAAAGTAGTGGCTCCCGCAAATGTGAGGGAGAATTGAGAATTGAGAATTGAGAATTGAGAATTGAGAATTGAGAATTGAGAATTGAGAATTGAGAATTGAGAATTGAGAATTGAGAATTGAGAATTGAAAATTGAAAATTGAAAATTGATGTGGTTCCCGCAAATGTCGGGAGCCGGGGAGGGAGAGCGAATCATGGCGAATATCTGGTCAGACAGTCTCTGTCTGGTGACGGGTGGCGCCGGTTTCATCGGATCCCACCTGGTAGAAGCGCTGCTGGCGCGCGGCGCACGGGTGCGGGTCCTTGATAATCTGATGACCGGCAGTCGGGCCAATCTGGCAGGAGTAACAGCGAGCATCGAGTTTATCGAGGGCGACATTCGCGATGCAGAGGCCGCAGGGCGTGCCTGTGAGGGTGTCGCCTTTGTCTTTCATGAAGCGGCGATCCCATCAGTTCCACGCTCAGTCAGCGAGCCACGGCTCAACCACGAAGTCAACGTCGATGGAACCTTCAATCTGCTGATGGCTGCTCGCGATGCCGGGGTCAGGCGAGTCGTCTATGCTGCTTCCAGCTCCGCCTACGGTGAGACCGGTGCCGACGCCAAGGTCGAAAGCCAGCTTCCACAGCCGCTTTCGCCATATGCCATCGCCAAACTGGTTGGCGAATTCTACTGTCAGGTCTTCACACGGGTCTACGGCCTCGAGACGGTCGGTTTGCGCTATTTCAACGTCTTCGGGCCGCGTCAGGATCCCTCGTCACCATACTCCGGAGTCATTTCGCGATTCATCACCGCGCTGCTTGCCGGACAAGAGCCGGTGATTTATGGAGATGGTGATCAGTCCCGCGATTTTACCTATGTCGGGAATGTCGTCGAGGCCAATCTCCTTGCAGCAAAGTCATCGGCAGCGGTCGGGGAAACGATCAACGTCGGCACTGGTGAGCGGGTCACACTCAACCTGCTCTGTGGTGAACTGCAGCAGATCATCGGCAGCAACCATCCGCCGCGTTATGAGCCTTCACGCACCGGCGATATTCGCCACTCACTGGCCGATCTCTCCCTTGCCCGGGATCTGCTTGGCTATCGCCCGGTCG
>CAIKMY010000160.1 GCA_903828635.1 uncultured Acidobacteriota bacterium | reverse complement strand
TGCCATTCCCAGCAGCCGCGGGTAGGCACCGGCATTGTTAACGAGGATGTCGATGCGACCAAAGCGATCGGTAACCTCGCCGACGACCTCGCGAACGCGGGCGCGATCACAAACATCAAGAGCAAAGGCATGTGCATCATAACCGGCCCCGCGCAACTCTGCCGTCGTTCGCTGAAGTCGCGGCTCGTCAATATCGGCAAGGATGACTTCAGCCCCTTCAGCGACAAACTCACGCGCAATATACTCGCCAATCCCCTGCGCCGCCCCAGTCACCATCGCGACCCTGCCCTGCAACTGCATGATTTATCCTCCGGATTGAATTCAACGACTTTTTTATCACACTTCGATCAGTTTGAGTAGAACCGGGAAGCGCTCCCGGATGACCTGTCCGGGGTGTACATTCACGGTGGAATAGGCCATGATAAGTCAGCACTGAGACATATACATATGAGACATATACATATGAGACATATACATAAACGATAGCTTAACAGGTGCACCCTTTTACGAGATTCAGCGTCCGCATCAAAGATTTCACCAACCCATCAAACAAATAATAACCGGAGGAGTACCTTGACCGAAATATCGAGTAATCATGACGGCGGCAGCCTGATAGTGATCACGGCGCCACTGACCGAGACGATCGATCATGCCGGCTACTTTATCCAGATGGGCATGGCGTCGATGCCCATCTGGATGGAGGGCGTCATGAATCGTAAATATCCAAAATGGCGCGACGTGGAGTACAACGATGACGGAACGGCAAGATACATGCCGGCCGGGGTGAGGCTGGTCGAGGCCTCGCTGCTGCGTGAGTTCGATCGTGAGGATATCGTCTGCTGTTATCCTGATGATCTCGACAAGTTCATCGGGCCACGGACGCGGGTAGTGGCAGTCTCGACGCACAATCCACTGGGAGTGACCTTTGCAGCGGGGGTCTACACCTCAATCTTCGGCAGTTCAAAGATGCCGATCAATTCACACTATTCGCTGCTGATGTTCAATAAGATCAAGTCGAGCCGCTGGCGGGATAACTTCAAGGTGATTGTCGGCGGCTCAGGCGGCTGGCAGATTACGCAAACGGGAAGCTTCGAGGAGTTGGGAGTCGATTGTGTGGTTGATGGACGGAGCGAATCAGCGGAGACAATGGCGCTCTTCCACAAGGCAATCGCCGGCGAGGATCTGCCGCTCAGCATCACGGTTGGCCATCCGCGGGAGCGTGAGGCCCTGCTCGTGCCCGACAGCCGCACCACTTTTGGAGTGGTCGAGATGACGACCGGCTGCGGACGGCGATGCAAATTCTGTGTACCGGATCTCAACCCGCAGATCGACTTTCCCAAGGAGAAGATCATGACGGCGGTCGCGGCCAATGTCCGCGAAGGCAACCGTCAGATCAGCCTGGCGACGGAGGACATGTTCATCTGGGGTCAGGTGGGCACCGAGACGCCCTTCTATTTCCCGAACCGTGAGGCACTGCTCGATCTCTACACCACGGTGGTCGATACGCCCGGGGTGGATCAGCACGTGCTCAGTCACTCGACGATCGCGCCGGCGGTGGTCGATCCGCTCCTCATCAAAAAGCTCTCCGATCTGCTGTTGCCGAAGAGCCCGATTCACCTGCCCTATCTCAGCACGCATCCACAGAAGAAGGCGCTCTCACCGCTGATCGGGCTGGAGACCGGCTCGGTTCGACTGGCAAAGCGGCTGATGCCGAGCAAGGGAGTCCCCTTCTCGATCGATGACTGGCCGAGCATTGTGCTTGAAGGGCTGAGGGTTCTCAATGAAAACAACTGGTTCCCGGTGATGACCCTGATCGTTGGCAGCCCGGATGAGACCGATGAGGATGTGCAGGCAACGCTCGACCTCGTCTACGAGATGGAGCGCCGCGGCCTCTTCGCCTTCCTCGTTCCCTCGATCTTCACGCCGCTGCACGATACGAGAATGGAGAAGGAGAAGGGTGTTGCCGAGACTCGCGAGTTGACACCGCACCAGTGGCAGCTGCTGATGAAGTGCTGGAAGCTCAACCTGCGACCGGGACTCTATAGCTGGTGGGGACCGATCGCCTGGCGTACCGGGGCGATGGCACTCTGGGCGTGGAAGCTGCGTAAGATCAATGGGCCGAACTTCACCTGGCCACTGTTCATGTTTGCCTCGGCATTGCCGGAGAAGCTGATGGCGAAGATGGGTAAAATCTACGTCGGTAAACCGATGAAGACCAAGTCGCGCCGTGAGCTGCTGGAGACGATTCGTCCGAACCAGCGACAGTTTCTGCGCGAGGATTGCGGGGATCTGCCCGCGGGCTGGACGCCGAATCCGGTGTTGGCCTGAGCAGGACTCACCAGTCGGTCTCACCACTGAGTCCGACTGGTGAGTCGGTTGAGCGATCGGCGAGTCTTATCGGCGAGTCTTATCGGCGAGTCTTATCGGCGAGTCTTATCGGCGAGTCTTATCGGATTGAAGAGGTGATATGAGTGACAAGCTGTTTGTCGACAACATCGATCTGGTAGAGCCGGGGCGTCCCCGCGGGCGTGCAGGCTCGTGGCTGCTCTTCCTTGTGCTGACGCTTGGAGTGCTGCTGATCTGGCCGTGGATGGCGGGATGGTACACGGAATGGCTCTGGTATGAGGAGACGGGTTATCGGCAGGTCTTTTCGACGACGCTGCTGACGAAGTTCGGGCTGGGGGCAGGGGGTTTTATTTTTGGGGCACTCTTCCTCTGGGTCAATCTCAAGCTGGCGCTGTGGGCGAGTCGGGAGCGGGCCCAATCGCTACGTTTCATCACCATCAACAACGAGCGAATATCGGTGCCGGACATTGCCGGATTCACCGAGCGCTGGCTGCTGCCACTCTCGCTGCTGGGCGGGCTCTGGCTGGGCATTCGCGGCTGGGGGATGTGGGAGATAATTCTGCAGTATCTGCATCGCACCTCCTTTGGCGAGGCAGATCCGGTCTTTGGCCGCGACATATCATTCTACTTCTTCACGCTGCCGCTGCTCGATCGGGTATCATCATCGCTGCACGACCTGACGCTGATTGCGCTGGGCGGGGTGTTGCTGCTCAACCTGATGCGCTCGGCGACCGGCAAGAGTAAGGGCAGCGGGATGCTCGGTGACGGGGCACGCCGCCACCTGCTGGCGCTGGCAGCAATATTCTTTGCAATCCTCGCCGGGCGTGAGTGGCTCTCGGGATTCGAACTGCTCTGGTCCCGACGCGGGCCGGTCAACGGCGCAAGCTACACTGATCTGACAGCGTTGCTGCCAATGATCCAGGCAACGACCTTCATCACCGGAATGCTGGCAGTGATCGCAATTGCCTGCATGGTGGTAAGGAAGACGATGCTGCTCTGGATCGGGCTCGCCTTGTATGCCGTGGCTCTCGTTGGTGGTCAATGGCTCTATCCCTCGCTGGTACAACAGTTTTCCGTAGCACCGAACGAACTCGCGCGTGAATCGGAGAACATCACGCGCAATATCGCCGCGACGCGACATGCGTTCGGACTTGACCAGATCGAGGAGCGGGAACTCTCTGGCGAAAAGGCGATCACCCGCGAAGATATCGAGAAAAATGGCGGGACCATCGATAACATCCGGCTCTGGGATCGTCAGCCACTGCTCGACACCTTCGCCCAGATTCAGGAGATCCGGACATACTACGATTTCGAATCGGTCGACAATGATCGTTACATCATCGATGGCCGATTGCAGCAGACGATGATCTCGCCCCGTGAGCTGGCAATCGAGAGCCATCCCAACCGCAACTGGATCAACGAGCGGCTCTCGTTCACACACGGCTTCGGGCTGACACTCGGACCGGCCAACAAGGTTACTCCCGAGGGGCTGCCGCAGCTCTTCATCAGAGACATCCCGCCGGTGAGCAGCGTGCCTTCGCTTGCGGTCAGCCGACCGGAAATCTATTACGGTGAAGTAACCCACGAACCAGTCTATCTTAAAACAACGGCTCGCGAATTCAACTATCCGGCAGGTGAGCAGGATGTTTATGCCACCTACGAGGGAAGTGGTGGCGTGGCGCTCAACAGTTACTGGCGCAAACTGCTCTTCGCGACACGCTTCGGTGACATGAAGCTGCTGCTTTCAAACGATATCACCGCTGAAAGCCGTGTTCTCTACCATCGCAACATCAAGGAACGGCTGGAGCGCATCGCCCCTTTCCTGCAATTCGACAGTGATCCGTATCTGGTGATTTCGGAGGGTCGGCTCTTCTGGATTGCCGATGGTTACACGGTCAGCGATCGTTATCCTTATGCGCAGCAATACAGTGGAATCAACTACATCCGTAACTCGGTCAAGGCGACGATCGATTGTTACAACGGCACAGTAACGCTTTACCTTGCGGATGAGAGCGATCCGGTGATCAGAACCTGGTCAAAAATCCTGCCGACAAGCTTCAGGCCGCTGGCAGAGATGCCGGCGGATCTGCGAACCCACCTGCGCTATCCCGAGGACATCTTCGCGATTCAGTCATCGGTCTACTCGACCTACCATATGAATCAGCCGCAGATGTTCTATAACAAAGAGGATCAGTGGGAGGTGGCCTCGCTGCCGGAAGCAGAGGGCCAGTCAAAGGCGATGAGCCCCTACTACTCGGTGATGAAGCTGCCAGGCGAGGGAAAAGAGGAGTTCATTCTGATGCTGCCATTCACGCCACGCAGCAAGGACAACCTCGCCGCGTGGATGGTGGCACGATCGGATGGCGAACATTACGGGAAGCTGCTGGTATGCCGCTTCCCGAAGCAGCGACTGATCTATGGTCCGAAGCAGGTGGTGGCGAGGGTCAACCAGGATGCCGAAATCTCACGGCAGCTCTCGCTCTGGGATCAGCGCGGCTCGAAAGTGATCCTTGGGACGCTGCTGGTGATTCCGATCGAGGAGTCGTTGATCTATGTGCAGCCGCTCTATCTCAAGGCGGAGACGGGGAAGATTCCGGAATTGAAGCGGGTGATTGTCACTGCCGAGAACCGGATTGCGATGGAGGAGACGCTCGAAGCAAGTCTTGCGCGGATCTTTGGCGGAGCGGCAGCGAAGCCGGCAGCGGCCGGCGAGAGTGCTTCACCGGCGCCATTACCGGCAGCGCCCGCCGGAGTGGCAGAAGCTTCCGAAACGACCATCCCCGAACTGGCGACGAAGGCGCGTGAATCATATGATCGTGCATTGCAGGCGCAGCGTGCCGGCGACTGGGCGGCCTATGGCGAGGAGATCAGGCGCCTCGGAACGATCCTTGAGCAGATGAGCCGCAAGCAGGGTGGCAGGCAGTAGATGTCACGGCGGGTTCTTTTTCTGACAGTGCCGCCAATCGAAGCCGCCGGAACTCGTTACCGGGTGGTGCAGTACCTCCCGGCATTGAGGGCAGCCGGCATCGAGGGGGAGTTGCGCCCACTCATCAGCTCAGCAGCCTTCGCCACCCTCTATCGCCGCGGCGACTACGCGCACAAATTGGCGCAACTGCTGGGCGCGACGGTCGAGCGGCTGGTGGATGTCGCCAAAGCGAGGAGATATGATGCGGTCTTTATCGCACGCGAGGCGATGATGTTTGGTCCGCCGCTGATCGAGTGGCTGATGGCGAAGCTTGCAGGTCGGCCGCTGGTCTTTGATTTTGACGATGCCATCTGGGTGGCATACGACAGCCCTACTTACGGTTCGATCAGCCGGATGCTGCGTCCGCCAGGCAAAACCGCGCGCATCATCGGGATGAGTGCCCGGGTGATTGCCGGCAACGATTATCTCGCCGATTATGCGCGAAGATTCAACGAGCATGTGACAGTCATTCCAACGGTGGTCGACGACGAGAGCTATGCCGCAGTCGCCCGCAGTCATCACGAAGTGACCGACCAGCCGCTGGTGATCGGCTGGGTAGGCACCCACTCGACGGCGCAGTACCTGAAGCTGATCGCGCCGGCGCTGACCGAGCTGGCGCGGCGTTATCACTTTCTCTTTCGTGTCGTTGGCGGGCCGGACAATTTTGCCATCCCGGGCGTCGCCGTCGACAATCGTCCATGGCGGCTTGAAAGCGAGCTCGATAATTTCAGAGGGATAGATATCGGAGTCTACCCGATCATCGAAGATGCATGGTCGCTCGGCAAGTGCGCCTTCAAGGCCATCCAGTTCATGGCGGCAGGTATCCCCAGCGTCAATTCACCGGTGGGAATGACCAGAGAGGTAGTCACTGACGGAATTGACGGGCTGCTGGCCGACTCGACTGAGGAATGGACCGCGGCGCTGGAACGGCTGATCGTCGATGCTGCATTGCGGCGGCAATTCAGCGAAGCAGGACTGAAGACCATCAGAGCGCGCTATTCACTGAGGGCCCATGCCCCGCGATTCGTCGAGTCGATCAGCAGCACTATAGGGCAGTGCTGATAATGAAAGGGGGGATGGGGATTATGGACAGTATGGACTATGGACTATATGGACAGTATGGACTATATGGACTATGGACAAATGGACAAAGAGACGTAGTATCGATATTGACAATTACCAGAATAAAGAAAATTAGCATCTTTTCCGCAATAGC
>CAIKMY010000159.1 GCA_903828635.1 uncultured Acidobacteriota bacterium | reverse complement strand
GTTCAAAAGTTCAAAAGTTCAAAAGTTCAAAAGTTCAAAAGTTCAAAAGTTCAAATGAATGATTTATCTATGGAATTTTACAGGTATCACACCCTGATAAAGATGCGGCGACGGTAGAGGATATACATCATCAGCCACCAGAAGGCGACATAAGAGAGCGCGAAACCGAGCGACGCATTGAGCGGCGCAAGCCAGCTGGCAAAGAGCTTCTGGTAAAGGAAGTTGCGCAGGGTGATCGAGGTCGCGTCTGCCTGAGCGATATGGATTTCGCCGAGGATATCGGCGACAAGTCCGGAAAGGGCGAAGAGGGCAAGGGCATTGACGCCGAAGACCGTAAACGGCCACGACCAGCGATCGATGCCGCGAAGATCGATCAGCCAGTAGCAGAGGCCGAGAATCATCAGTCCGAGCCCGCCGGTGAAGAGGACATACGAGCTGGTCCAGAGAGGCTTGTTGACAGGAAAGAGACCATTCCAGAGATAACCGCCGAGGAGGCAGAGCAACCCGACGGCGAAGAGGCCGGCAGCCTTCTCCATGCCATCGCGTGAGCTGCGCAGCCACTCACCGGCAAAGACTCCGATCATGGCGGTGGCAATTGCCGGGAGGGTGCTGAGCAGCCCCTCCGGATCATAATCCGGTTTGTAGATATGCCCTGGCAGCAGCGTGCGGTCGATCCATGAGGCGAGGCTCCCCTCGCGCGTCAGGTCACCAATCGGGTAGCCAGGTGCTGATCCAAAGGAGAGCAGTGCCCAGTAACCGAGGAGCAGCCCGCAGGTGACGATCATCTGTGTTCGCCGCGTGGTTTTGAGGTAGAGCAGCGAGGCGAAGAGGTAGCAGAGGGCGATGCGCTGCAGCACTCCGGGGATGCGCAGCGAGAGCAGCCGGCCAAGCGGGTCATCTGTCGGGGGAAACCAGTTGAGAAAGAGGCCGATGGCGAAGATCAGCAGCGTGCGCCGAAAGATCCGGCGGTAGAGATTGGCGCTGGCGCCACCCTCCGTCTTGTGCCGCTCAAGCGACATGGGGATCGCCACCCCGACAATCAGGACGAAGAACGGAAAGATGAGGTCGGTTGGCGTCCAGCCGTGCCATTTGGCGTGTTGGAGTGGCGCGTAGGCGGCGTCCCAGCTTCCGGGATTGTTGACAAGCACCATCCCCGCGATCGTCAGACCGCGAAAGACATCGAGCGAGCGAAGCCGGGGGCCACCGGCGGAGGTCATTGCCAATTGCATGAATCGACCACTCCTCTTGCTGATTTAAATGAGACTGACAGGTAAGCCGGGCGCGGATGGCCGACTTAGAGCGTTGAAATCTCGCTGACTGGCAGACCACGCTTGATGGCAAGCGTGCGAAAATGGGCGGTGACATCTCCATCGCCTCGTGAAACCATATTCCAGACAACGAGTGCGGCCAGCGGTGATGAAATCTCCGCGGCCAGCACCGCTGCCTCGTCAAGAATATCAACGTTGGCCTCAAAGTAGGCGGCGTCACCGTCAAGATCATGATGCTGACGAATGACAAGGTCTCCGGCGGCCATGACCTCAGCAATGATCTGGTCGTAGCGCTCGCCCCAGTCACCGGGTCGATCAACAACCGAAGATTGACGAAAAACCTCCGGAGCAGAGGGCAGGACCACGCGGCGCCGCATCCCAAGCCTGCCGGCGGCTTCGAGCGCGATGATGTCGGCCCCGCAGGCAGCAGCGGAGACCAGTCCACGCACACTACCCTCGGCAAAAAACCTTGCAACCTCTTCAGCGACCAATTGAACTGACGCTTCCGGGAATCGCGGCACAGCCACACCCGGGGCATCAACCCTCCGCCCTGCCAGCGCAATCACCATCGAAAGACTCCTTTCACTGACCGTCCGCCTGACCAGCCGCCTGCTTAATGGGCTGGTTCTCTGCCTCAGGGCTGCTCTCCCGGATCCCCGGCGAGGTGAGAATACCGCCTTTGACATTTGGGGCGATCGTCATTTTTCCGAGCAGCACCCGCTGCACTCTCTTTGGCAGCACATATCGTGCGGCTGTCGCGACCTTTTCGACCACCACCGCGACATCACCCGGCCCGTCCCAGTGGCTGTTGAGCACTTCACTGCTTGTCCGGCTCAGCAGCCGCAACAGCGACAGGGAGACGAGGTAGATGTCATCGACCTGCCCGACGAACGGAATCACATCCGGAATGAAGTCGAGCGGAGAGATGACATAGGCGATCACTCCGAGCAGCAGCGTCTTTTCCGCCAGTGGAACCCTCGAATCACCAAGCAGGCGGTAGAGCAGCTTGACGAAGTTTGGCAGCAGCAGCAGCGTCTGACGCAGAAATCCTTTTGCTTTACGGTTTTGTGTCGATTTTCCAAACATAACAGCAAGTCCGAAGTCGGGCTGGTGACTCTCCTTGTCCCCCGAACGATTCGGTGGTTTAATAACCCGGATTCTATCCGGGCGCAACAGCCCGTTGGTATTAGAACACCGGCGGTTAAGAGATTCAATCGGCTTATGACACAGGAATATACTTCACGGGAGCATGCTTCAATCGGAGCCTTTCCCGAGTCGCTGGAACTGACGGATGGCGATTCGGTACTGCAAATTGGCTGGGATGATGGCACGGTCACCCGCCTGCCACTGAGCGTTCTGCGAGCAGCCTGCGCCTGCGCGGTCTGCCAGGGGCACCATCCGTCGCAGAGCCTCAACCTTCAACCGGAACAGTTCGCCGGCATCGCCATTGCTGACGTCGCGCCGGTCGGTCGCTATGCCTACCATATTGTCTGGAGCGACGGGCACGATACGGGCATCTACAGCCTGAAGATGCTCTACGAGATGGGCGGCTCCGACATTGCCAATAACCCGTGAAGAGGAGATCAGAGATGAGAGAGATTTCGCGACGTCAATGGCTGGCCGGCATCAGCGCGGCCACGATTGCCGGACCGCTTGCCGGCTTCGGACAATCACCCGCACAGGATCCGTCGAAGGCACAACCGCTGCCGTTGAAGGATTACGAACCGCGCAGCATGCTCCATGTGGCTGAGACCCGGGTCGAGCGATCACGCTTTCCGGTGATCGATTTCCACACTCACCTCTCATTCGTCAATCGCTCGGCCAGGCCGGAGAAGGCCGGCTTCCGGGCGAAGCGAGAGGATGTCCTCGCGGTGATGGATCGCAAGAACATCCGGATGATGGTCAACCTGACGGGCGGCTATGGCGCGGCATTGGAGGAGACGATCGCCTACTGGCAGAAACCGGCACCAGATCGCTTCGCCGTCTTCACTGAGCCGTGGTTCAACCGGCTGCGCGAGCCGCAATATCCGCAATTTCAGGCTGATCAGATTACGCGTGCGCGCCAGCTTGGAGCCCGTGGCATCAAGGTGCTCAAGACTCTCGGACTATTTCTGCGCGAGGAGATCAGCAGCGGCCCGCTGGTCAAGGTTGATGATCGACGCTTCGATCCGATGTGGGAGGCGGCCGGGGGAGCCGGGCTGCCGGTGGCCATCCACACCTCCGACCCCGAGGCCTTCTTCCTGCCGACGGACAAATTCAATGAACGCTACGAAGAGCTGAGCGCCCATCCCGACTGGTCCTTCCACGGCCGCGACTACCCGAGCAATCGCGAACTGCACGAGGCACGGCTGCGGGTCGTGGCGCGCCACCCGCGTACCCACTTCGTTCTGCTTCACGTTGGCAATGCCGAGGATCTGGGCTGGGTCAGCGAGTGGCTCGATAAATATCCGAACACCTCGGTCGAGATTGGTGCCCGCATCGGCGAACTTGGTCGCCAACCCCGCCTGGCGCGGCGATTCTTCGACCGCTACCAGGATCGCATCCTCTTCGGCACCGACGCTGTCCCGGAGGGCGTCGAAACTCCGCAGCAGATCTTCGGTGAGAAGCTTTACGAGATATACTATCGATTCCTCGAAACCGAGGACGAGTATTTCGACTATGCTCCGGCACCGATCCCGCCACAGGGGCGCTGGCGAATCTATGGTCTTGGCCTGCCGGAGACCATCCTCCGCAAGGTCTACTTCGACAATGCTGCGCGCCTGCTCAAATTGTAACGGAGTGATCAATCAGCACGGTGATGGGTGCGAGCGCGATCGCGGGCGACCAGCTCTTCGAGAAACCCCTCGTAACTGAAGCTGGCAGGATCGAATCGGGGGCGGATCTTCTCCAGCAGTGGCGTGGAGATCCGCCACGCCAGCCACTGTCGTGGTGAGAGCCTGATCTGATCGCGGCGACGCAGGAAGGTCTCAACCACGAGGATCTCCGCCGGGGTTACGGCTCCGATATCTCCCTCAAAATCGACTGGTGGCACCTGTCGATCAAGTGCCGCATCGATCAGTTCCCCGGTAAAGAGGGACTCGTAAGTCGGGGCATCAGCCGCCCGCTCCCTGATGACCACCGTATTGGCGACATAGTCACCCAGCCGGCGGGAATGCCGGCTCAAAAAGACAGCAATCAGCCCGATCGAGTAGAATGGCGGGAAGAGCATATCAGCCAGCCTGAGAATGTTACGCGACATGGCCGCAAAGAATGTCAGCGGACGGCCATCCATCTGAATGACCCGCAGGCCAAGCCAGTACTTCCCCGGTGTCTGGCCGCTCCAGAGTGCCTCGAAGATGATGAAATAGCCAAAAGAGAGCAGAAAGACGAGCAGCCCGACTACGGCATCAGCCCAGTCGGAAATCTCTAACCATTCATTAAGCAGGATTAAACCGACGATCACCGCCACCTGGACGGTATGATCGATTGCACAAGCCAGAAAGCGTGTGCCAAGCGAGGCGGTCGCGAAATGGAGTTCGACTCTCTCGGGCGTCTCGATTGTCAGCAGTTCGTTATCCACAGTATTACTCCACAGTATTACTCCACGGTGTTACTCCACAGTTTTAGCCTGTCTGGCACTGCTCAGGATCAATTTGACGACATCTCTGACCGTGTGATAGCTTCCAATGTTATGGGAAAAGAGTCAACCTGCCAGGCCGAATATCGGCAAATATCCCGTAACTGCCTGAAAAGAAAGGGCTACAGCTTTGACAACCAATCAGATCAAAAAGACGCCTCTCAACGAGACACACCGCCGGATGGGCGCGCGAATGATCGACTTCGGGGGTTGGGACATGCCGGTACAGTACCCGGCAGGAACGATCGAGGAGCACCTTACCGTGCGGCGCGCGGTGGGGCTCTTCGATGTCAGCCATATGGGTGAGCTGGAGATTCGCGGGCGACAGGCGCTCGACCTGGTGCAGCGAGTCACCAGCAACGACGCCTCGCGGCTCTCCGACGGACAGATTCAATATTCGGCGCTGACATCTCCGCATGGCGGCTTTATTGATGACATTCTCGTGCACCGCTTTGCCAGCGACCACTACTTCATCTGCGTCAATGCCTCGAATGCCGACAAGGACGACAACTGGGTGCGCGAGCATGCCGGCGAGTTTGATGCCGAGGTCATCAACCGCAGCGCTGACTTCAGTCAGCTGGCAGTTCAGGGGCCGCAGGCCCTGGCGCTGCTCCGGACGCTGACGAACGTCAGGCTCGACTCAATCAGGTATTACTGGTTCACACGTGGGGAGGTTGCCGGCATCGATTGCATCATCTCACGAACGGGATACACCGGCGAGGATGGATTTGAGCTCTATTGCAATCCCGCCAATGTCGAGGCGCTCTGGAACCGGATTATCGAGGCAGGAGAGCCTCTGGCCATTCTGCCCTGCGGGCTTGCCGCCCGGAATACGCTTCGCCTCGAAGCCAAGATGGCGCTCTATGGAAATGACATTGATACCGAGACCACCGTCCTCGAAGCCGATCTCGCCTGGATCTTCAAGCCGGAGAAGGGTGACTTCATCGGTCGAGACCGGCTGCTCGAGCAGAAAGATGCCGGGATCACCCGCAAACTGGTCGGATTCGAGGTCGTCGGAGCCGGCATCGCCCGCGATCACTACCCCGCCTTTGTCGGTGATCGCCAGGCAGGTATCGTCACCTCCGGCAGCCCCGCACCGTTTCTGCGCCGGAATATCGGGCTGGCTTACCTGCCAATCGAGCTCACCGCAATTGGCACTCCATTCGAAATCGATGTGCGCGGACGCCGCATCAACGCCATTGTTGTTCAGACCCCTTTTTATAAACGTGCAAGGTAGGATAAATTTATTGAGATTCGGGCTGACGTGCGGAAAAATGAGACTTATTTGACACACATCGGCAATGGGCCAAAACTAGATTGTGTCATTAAATCGGAACCTGATCGGGATTAGTACCTGATGCGGATGGCTGGCCGGGCCGACAAACCGGTTCAGAGATGATAAACAACTTAAGGCAATATTAAACGACATCAGGAATAAACAAGAATTAAGAACTAAGAATTAAGAATAAAGAATTAAGAATAAAGAGGACAAAGAGATGGCTGACAATCCGGAAAATCTGCAATACACAAAGGATCACGAATGGATTCGGGTTGAGGGTGAGATCGGGACGATCGGGATCACCAGATTTGCGCAGGAGCAGCTTGGTGACATCGTCCACGTGACGCTTCCGCGTAGCGGTTCGAGCTTCGAGGCCTCGGAGTCATTCGGCGAGATCGAGTCAGTCAAGACCTTCAGCGAACTCTTCATTCCGGTCTCGGGTGAGGTTACTGAGGTCAATGAGGCACTGAACGATTCACCGGAGCTGGTCAACGACGCGCCATACGACGGGGGCTGGATGATCCGGGTAAAGATCAGCAATGCGGCAGAGCTCGACAAGTTGCTGAGTGCGGCCGAGTATGACGATTTCATCGCGCAGCAGAGCGGCGATTGATCGGAAGGGAGACTGGAGATCATGCGTTACATTCCAAATTCAGCATACGAGCGTGATTTGATGCTGCAGGAGATTGGCGTCAGGTCGGTTGGCGAGCTCTTCGGTGGGATCCCGGAGAAGCTCAGACTTAATCGGCCGCTCAACCTCGATCCGGCGATGTCGGAAAGTGAGGCGATTACCTGGTTTCGCCAGCTGGCCGAGATGAACCAAACCCGGGTGACCGGGGGCAGGGTCTCATCATTTCTCGGTGCCGGCGCCTATGACCATTTCATCCCGACGGTGATTGACACGCTGATTTCGCGGTCAGAGTTTTACACCTCCTACACCCCGTATCAGCCGGAGATCAGCCAGGGGACGCTCCAGGCAATCTTCGAGTTCCAGACGATGGTCTGCGAGCTGACGGCGATGGATGTCTCGAACGCATCGCTCTATGACGGGTCGACAGCGACGGCGGAGGCGGTTCTGATGGCGGAGCGGGTGACGGGGCGCACGAAGGTGGCGATCGCCTCCAACCTGCACCCGGAGTATGTCGAAGTGGTCGACACCTACATCCGCAATGCGGGCATCAGCCGGGTGACGCTGCCATTTGACGAGGGGTCAGGGAAGATCAATCCCGAAAGCCTTGCCGGGCTCAGCGAGGAGATCGGTGCGGTCATCGTCCAGTCGCCCAATTTCTTTGGCAGCATCGAGGAGTTGCAGCGGCTGTCGGAGGTAACTCACCGCATCGGGGCGCTCTTTGTGGTCGTCGTTACCGAGGCAATGAGCCTTGGACTTCTGAAAGCACCGGGGAATGCCGGGGCTGACATCGTCTGTGGCGAGACGCAGTCGTTCGGGATACCGATGTCATTTGGCGGGTCTTACTGTGGATTCTTCGCGACGCGTGAAAAATATATGCGCCAGATCCCGGGAAGACTGGTAGGGTTGGCCCGGGATGGGAATGGCAGGCAGGGATTTGTGCTGACGCTGGCCACTCGTGAGCAGCACATCCGCCGCGAGAAGGCGACCTCAAACATCTGCACCAATCAGGGGCTCTATGCGCTGATGGCCACGGTCTACCTCTCGACAATGGGGCGCCGCGGAGTTCGCGAGGCGGCCGAGCAGAACCTGCAAAAAGCCCATTATGCCGCGCGACGAATCGCTGAGTTAAATGGGTTTTCACTTCGCTTTACCGGGCAGTTCTTCAATGAATTCGTGGTCAGCACGCCACTGGCAGCCGACGACCTGCTGGCGAGACTTCGTCAGATGGGGATCATCGGCGGCCTTGGCCTCTCGCGGTTCTTCCCGGAGAGAAGCAATGAAATCCTCGTCTGCGTCACCGAAACGGTCTCGCGCGAGGAGATCGACCGGCTGGTTGCGGCGCTGGAGAAGATTGCCGGCGAGGCGTGAGTTGCAGTGTCATTTCATTTCAATAAACATCTGCCCTCGAAGCAAGGGCGAAGAGAGGATCCCCAACGACGGGATCCGGGCAAATGGAGAAGGCTGTGATCAGAAAATCGAGCAATCATATCAATCAGAATGAGGGGCTGATCTTCGAGCGTTCACGCCCCGGGAGGAGAGGCTATTGCCTGCCGGCATCGGATGTCGAGTCGATGCCGATCGAGAGCCTGATCGACGCAAAGCAGTTGCGCGACGACGACCTTGCCGGACTCCCTGAGGTGAGCGAAGTTGACGTCGTGCGCCATTTCACGCGAATCTCAACCTGGAACTACGCAGTCGATCTGGGGATGTATCCGCTGGGCTCCTGCACCATGAAGTACAACCCGAAGCTCAATGAGCGGGTCTCACGCTTCGATGGTTTTGCGGCCAGCCATCCCTACACCCCGGACGAGATGGCGCAGGGCAATCTGCGATTGCTGAAAGCGCTCGAGGACTCACTGGCGGAGATCACCGGGCTGGCGGCAGTCAGCCTGCAACCGGCAGCCGGTGCACAGGGAGAGATGACCGGCCTGATGACGATCCGCAAATGCCTTGAATCACGCGGCGACGCGCGCAAGTATGTCATCATCCCCGACTCGGCCCACGGCACCAACCCGGCAAGTGCGGCCATCTGCGGATACGCCGTGAAGACGATCAAATCGGGCAGCGACGGCAGCGTCGATCTCGATAACCTCCGCCAGGTAATCGACGGAGATGTCGCCGCATTGATGCTCACCAATCCCTCGACCCTCGGCATGTTCGAGGAGAAGATCGAGGAGGTCTGTCGGATTGTCCACGAGGCTGGCGGTCTGGTCTACATGGATGGCGCCAACATGAACGCCCTTGTCGGGGTGACTCGTCCGGGCGACATGGGTGTCGATGTCATCCACCTCAACCTCCACAAGACCTTCTCGACGCCGCACGGCGGCGGCGGGCCCGGGGCCGGACCGATCGCGGTGACCCGTGAGCTCGAACCATTTCTGCCCTCCCCGCGGGTCGTCGAGATTACTGATGCCAATGGCGAGACCACATTGCGACTCGACTACAATCGTCCGCATTCCGTAGGTCGTGTGCGCGCTTTTCACGGCAATTTCTCGGTTCTGGTCCGCGCCCTGTGCTATATCGTCTCATTGGGCCCCGACGGCCTGCGCGAGGCGACGGAGACGGCGGTGCTCAATGCCAACTATATTGCGCATCACCTCAAGGATGACTATGAGGTCGCCTATCCCGGCAAACCGATGCACGAGGTGGTCTTCAATGACAAGCGCCAGCAAGCGTTTGGTGTTCATACGCTCGACATCGCCAAGCGGCTGATCGACTATGGCTTTCATCCGATGACCGTCTACTTCCCGCTGATCGTCCCGGGAGCGATCATGATCGAGCCAACGGAGAGCGAGGGGCGTGAGGAACTGGATCTCTTCATCGACGCCATGAAGTCGATCGCTCGCGAGGTGCGCGAGAATCCGGATCTGGTGAAGCATGCACCTCACAACACCCGGATCGGGAGGCTCGACGAGGCGGCAGCGGCTCGCAAACCGGTGCTGCGCTGGAGACCGGCAAGCTCAGCGGCCGGTCAGAAGTAGCCTGTCGGGCGGGGCATATCATAATGAAGGCGATTGGATCATCACGGTTCGATCGCCTTCAACGGAGGATCGGGTTATGCCATTGACGACACCTTTCCATCCGCTGACCAGGGAGATCGCCGAGCAGCTGCGCGACCAGTTCCGGCGCATGCTCCTGCGGCTTGAGGATATCCGTGAGCAGTCGATTGCCCCCGGGAGCCAGGCCGGTGCTGACTGGTGGGTGCCGGCAGTCGATGTTGCGGAGATGGAAGATGCAGTACTCATCCGCATCGAGCTGCCAGGAGTCTCGCCACCGCAGGTGCAACTAAGGCTGATTGATCAGGCGCTGAGGGTCGAGGGGCGCAAAGAGCGTCCCTCGCCGACCATGGTTGCCGGCAGTCCGGTTCAGTTCCTCTGTCTTGAGAGGAGCTATGGCGGATTCTCTTTGCGCATCCCGCTGAAATGGCAGATCGACGCTGATGGTATCACAGCGCGACTTGTCAGCGGCATCCTCGAGGTTCGCCTGCCCAAGGCAAGCCATTGCGGCCGCGAGATCCACATCCCTATTGAGTCCTGAAATCTTCCCGGGGAAGCTTGCCAGCCCCGGGCTCACATCATTATTGGTCAAGGCAGAAATTTATGTCCACTCTTCATGAAACAGATGAGAACCTGAAGGCCGGAGAGGTAATCGACGAAAAGCTGAACATCCCGGAGGTCCTGCCGGTGTTGCCGCTGCGCGATATAGTCATCTTTCCGTTTATGATCGTCCCGCTCTTTGTCAGCCGTGAGCGGTCGATCAGGGCAGTCGATCAGGCGCTGGCCGAGAACCGGATGATCATGCTTGCCGCACAGAAGGATGGCAACAAGGAGGAACCGACGGCGGGTGACATCTTTGATATTGGTACGGTAGCGATCATCATGCGAATGCTCAAGCTGCCTGATGGCCGGATACGCATCCTGGTTCAGGGGGTCTCGCGAGCACGAATCAGCTACCTTGAGGAGAATCAGGGATACCTGCAGGCACGGGTTGAGGAGCTGAAGGAGGTGGCACCGGAGCCGTCGCTGGAGCTGGAGGCGCTGACACGCAACGTTCGTTCGGCGCTCGATCGCGCAGTCTCGCTCGGCAAGAATATCTCCCCGGAGGTTATGGCGATCGTCAGCACGGTCGAGGATTCTGCCCGACTTGCCGATCTCGCCGCCTCCAACCTTGAGTTGAAGGTTGATGATGCCCAGTCGGTGCTTGAGGTGATTGAGGTTGTTCCCCGCCTCCATCGTGTCAACGAACTGCTCACCAAGGAGATCGAGGTGCTGACGGTGCAGCAGGAGATCAACAC
>CAIKMY010000158.1 GCA_903828635.1 uncultured Acidobacteriota bacterium | reverse complement strand
TCTACTATCCCGACCAGTCGATACCCGATATCCTTGAAGCCCACCTTCGTGCCGATCCCAACCTCTCCAAT
Source organism: uncultured Acidobacteriota bacterium (assembly GCA_903828635.1). Classification (GTDB taxonomy): domain Bacteria; phylum Acidobacteriota; class Blastocatellia; order RBC074; family RBC074; genus CAIOZW01. The sequence continues at coordinate 6,184 of CAIKMY010000158.1, read as the reverse complement.
GATGCCGCCCAGTCGCTGGCCGAACTCTTTCGCGTTGCCTATTCCGCCTATCACCGTATGAGTCGTCCTTAATGTTTGCCAGTGAGCTTTCTTGTGAGCCGTCACCGTGAGCCATTTTGACACAGACAGCCTCAGCGCCGATCAGCTTCCCAAACCGGGCACCAGATGGTGCGAATACGAAAAAAAGGCGCTCGAAATTCGTCGGCTCGCCGGCTGCCGCGACCGCCAGCCCCTTGATCCTTATTATCTGGCCTCGATCCTGCGCTTTAATGTCATGACGCTCAGCCAGCTGCCCGCTGATGATCCTTCAGTCAATACCGCTCGCGAAACTGTCTTTGCCAGTAACCAGTGGTCTGGTGCCGCCATCATTCATCCGTCAGACCATTCCGTCATTATCGTTCTCAATGATCGCCATAGCCCGAGACGCCTGCGCGCCACTCTCATGGAAGAGATCTGTCACGTCATCCTTGGTCATCCACCCACGCGCATTTTTAATGACGGCGTACGCTTCCGCCGATCCTACCAACGCGATGTCGAGGATGAAGCCTATTCCGTCGGCGCTGCTGCACTCACGCCTTACAAATCTCTTCACGAAATGCTTCACGAAGCCTGCTCCATCCGCCAGATCGCTCAGTGGTTCGGTGTCTCTGCCGCCCTCGTCAACTACCGCTTCAGAGTCCTCGGACTCTCACAACAAAATCATACACATGCAACATAAGACTTATTATCAGACGCACCAGCTATACTAAATTATGAGTGAGAGAAGACGCGGAGCCTGGCGAATTGGAGTGGGAACGATCCTGGAGATGGTTCCCTACACCGGGCTGGTCTTTCTGATTCTGACAACGCTGGTCTTCGTGCAGCAGGCAGGGAGATATTCGCGGATATTGTTGTCATTTCAGACATCGGGAGAGATCACGGCGGCATTTTTATTGAGCATGTTACCGGGGATAGTAGTGATCACGCTGCCGGTATCGCTGATATTAGGGACGGTGATCACGTGCAGTCGGCAATCAGCAGACAATGAAATGACGGTTGCCCAGGCGTGCGGGATCCGCAGGAGGTCGCTGGCGTTGCCGTTTATGGTGGCGGGATTGGCCGGGATGCTGGTTAGTCTTTATTTGACGGTGGAGCTGGCGCCACGGTCATTGAAGCGGCTGAAAGGGTTAAGAGAGCGAATTCTGCTGCGAGAGGCGAGTTTGCGGATCAGGCCGCACCTTTTCATTACGACCTTTCCCGGTATCCTGCTATATGTACAGGATATCGACGAGGGGACGGGAGACTGGGCCGGAGTCTTCATTTTGCAGGAGGATGAGAGGAGCGGGCTGACGCGGGTGGTGACGGCGGAGCGTGGGCGGCTGCGGATGGCGACCTCGCCGCGGTTTTCGCTGGAGGCTGACCTGTTTCAGGGCATATCGCTGGAGACGGGTGGTGGCGGGAGTATGGCATTGTCCGCTAGTCAGCCAGCCAAACAGGCCAAACAGGTTGATGAGAGCGGGGGCAGCCTGATGGTCGAGTCGGCCTCCGATTTCCGGAAGGCATCGATCAAGCTGACGGAGCGGATCACGCCCGGAGACGAGGTCGGTGAGGTGGCAGGCTCGCTCTCGGAGATGACACTGAGAGAGTTGGAGCGGGAGACAAGGCGAGCTCCGACGGCGCGTGAGCGGTTGCGGGCAAGGGTTGAGTGGCATCGTCGGATCGCCTTCCCTTTTGCCTGCCTCGCGCTGACGGCGATAGCCTTTCTGGTATCGGTCAGCGGTATCAGGTTCTCGACGCGACCACGGACAGTGGTATCGATCCTCTTTCTGGCGTTGGGCTACTACCTGTTGATGGTCTCGGGTCAGAATCTGGCCTCATCGGGAACGGTGCCACCGTGGCTGGGCCTGTGGATTTCCAACATGCTCGTTGGGGGATGCCTGCTGGCAGCGATGCTCTCGCGAAGGGGGTTGATCACCCTGCCCTTCGCCAACCAGCTCGGAATGGCTGGTGAGCGGCTAGCGAACCGGTTTGCTGGTGAGCGGATAGCGAACTGGTTTGGCGAATGGCGAGGACGTCTCCGAGTGGGGGCAACAGAACAGGCACGGGCAGACTCGCCACCATCAGCCCTGGTCAGGTTCAGTCTCTTCAATCTGATCAACTACCTGATAGTCAGTGAGATCGTCAAATACTTCCTGCTGGCGCTGCTGGCACTGGTCGTCACTTCGGTGACCTTCACGCTCTTCGATCTGATTCCGGCACTTTCAAAGAGTGGTCTCTCGGCGGGCTATGCGGTGAGCTACCTTGGCTATCTTTCGCCGCAGATTGCGGCCTATGCGGCGCCATTTGCCCTGATGGTCGCCATTCTGGCGGGAGGCAGCGTGCTGGCGCGGAGCCAGCAGTTTGTCGTCATCGGGGCTTCCGGGGTGGGGCGGCCACGCGTTGTCGCCGTCATTCTTGCCACTGCCGGACTGCTCGGGGGCGGCCTCTGGGTCGTCTCGGATCAGATTCTGCCGACGACCAACCGCGAGCAGGATCTTCGCTACCACCGAATCAAGAACAAGCAGCTCGAACAGACGACGATTGCCTTCGGGCGCAAATGGGTCTTTGGAAAGAACCGGACGATCTATGGTTACCAGAGGATTGATCAGGAGAACCGGCTGAGCAATCTGACGATTTACCAGCTTTCACCGGCAAAGAGCCTGCTCGAAAAAAGTGTCTTCACTCCACAGGCGCGACAGATTGACGAGCGGCATTGGCGGCCTGAAGGTGGGCAAGCCGAAACCATTCGTGCTGATCTGACACTCGATCGGGCCTCCCTCGACGATGGCCGGTCGGTTCTTGGCATCGAGGATGGTGCAGCGCTCTTCAGGCGGACAGTCAATGAGTCGACCAAGATGAGTGCCAGCGAATTGCGGGAGCAGATTGATCAATTGCGCCTGATCGGCATCGAGAGTACCGAGTTCGAGCTTGATCTGCAGAAAAGGGTGGCACTTCCCTTCTCCTGCCTGACCCTTGCACTGCTGGCCGTACCCTTTGCCACGACGCGACGTGCGCGCCGTACCACACCGCTGCTCAGTGTGGCCATCGGCGTCTTCATCAGCCTGATCATGTGGCTGATGATGGGAGTCCTCGAGGCCGCCGGACGCGAATCGAGTCTGCCGGTGGCCGTTGCCATCTGGGCCCCTCAACTGCTCTTTCTCGCCGTCGGCGTGCTGCTCAATATACGTGAAAAAGCCGATTGAAAGAGCGGCGGCTGTCAAAAGTCAGCGGTAAGCAGTAATACCAGAGTCCGGTTGAACCCGACTCTGGTATTACTGGAGGCGGGTGATGCTACAGCTTCCAGCCAGGGCGGTAGCTGCGCCCGATGAAGCGCGAGGCCTCGGGAGCGTTGGCCGCGCGCAGGTTCTTGTAATCCCAGACCAGCTTCTTCCCTGTCCTGAAGGCGACATTGCCAAGGTGATTGGCCTCGGTCAGCCAGCCGGCATACTCGAAGTTGCAGGTAGTTGGCGCGCCGGTCTTGCAGGCATGGATCCACTCGGCGTGATGGCCGAGAGACTTGGGGATGAAGGGATCGGGGCGCTTGAAATCAGCGAAGCGGCTCTCGGGCAGCAGCACGTACTTGCCATAATCGGCGAGCAGCATGCCCTTCTCTCCGACAAAGAGAACGCCATTGGCCCACTGCGGGATCGCCTTCTCCTTCCAGAGTCTCGGCTTGTTGACTCCCTGGTACCAGCCCAGTTGCACCGGTGGCAGGTTACCGCGCTGGCCATACTGGTAGGTCACCTCCATCGAGGCCGGGGCAATCTCCGGATGAGGCTTTGGACCGGAGGCCTCGACCGTCAGCGGGTGATCGAGCTTCAGCGCCCAGAAGGGGAGGTCGATCCAGTGACTGCCCAGGTCTGACATCGTTCCATTGCCAAAGTCCCACCAGCGATACCACTTCGGCCCGGGGAAGTAGACATTATTGAACGGGCGTGACGGCGCCGGCCCGAGCCAGAGATCCCAGTTGAGAATGCCGGGCGTCGGCTCGACCACTTTCGGACGATCCTGCACAAAGACGATGTCTCCGGCCGCCTTCGACTCCTCCTCAGTAGCATGCCAGCCCCAGGCGCGACTAACCCAGACGTGAGCCTCCTTTACCGCCCCGATCGATCCCGTCTGGATCAGCTCGACGACCCGGCGATAGTTGTCGCTCGCATGAATCTGCGTCCCCATCTGCGTCGCAACCTTTGCCCTTCCCGCAGCCTCACGGATAATGCGCGCCTCGCGAATGTTATGGGTCAGCGGTTTTTCACAATAGACGTGCTTTCCCAGCTGCAATGCCGGCAGGGTAGCAAAAGCATGAGTGTGCTCAGCGGTGCTGATGACCACCCCGTCAAATTCCTTCGCATAATCATAGACCCGGCGAAAATCGACCAGTTGGCGGGCAGCAGGATGACGAGCCGCCGCCTTGGCCAGCCCCTCGGCATTGACATCACACAATATGGCGATATTCTCCGATTCGACATCACGCAGGTTGGAGGCCCCTCGTCCTCCGGCACCGATGATGGCGAGATTGAGCTTATCGTTAAGGTTCCGACCGCGGACTATCGCCGGCGCTGCCAGCAGCCCGATACCTCCGGCGGCCTGCTGCAGAAAGCGCCTGCGCGAATCACCAGATCTCTTCTCTCGTCCTGAGCTGCTCATCGCGTTCTCTCCTTGTCAAGATAGTTTTCCGCTCACTTCCGGAGACTGCCGGACAGCGTTTTTCACAATCTGCTGGTCAGTCTGTCGCAACACCCGACTGACTGTTACTTTGAATGGCCGCATTGTAGGTGATGTCACGATTATACTCAATACCACAGATCAGTTGAGCTCCGCCCTCAGCCGCTGCAGCAACCAGACGTGTGCCGCATTCCAGTCGCGCCTGACGGTTCGCGGCGAGACTTCGAGGACCGTCGCCGCTTCGTCAAAATTTAAGCCGGCAATGAGACAGAGCTCCACGACACGCGACTTTCTTTTGTCAACAATCTCCAATTGATTGAGCGCTTCATCGAGTGCCAGCATATCTGTCGCCCGCTCGTAACCAATGCTGGCAGCAATCGCCAGTGAAACGTGAAGTACCCCCCCGCCCCGCTTCAGCGAGAGTCGCTCGCGTGCCTCGTCGACCAGGATCCGCCTCATCAGCTTGGCGGCAACACTGAAAAAATGTGCCCGGTTGCGCCACGTGACATTGTTCCAGGTGATCAGGCGGACCCAGGCCTCATTGACCAGATCCGCCGTCTGCAGCAGGTTTGTCTGACGCTCATTCTTCAGATAGTGATTGGCAATGCGCTGTAACTCATCCTGCACCAGCGGCGCCAGATGCTCAAGTGCAGTCGCATCGCCGTCACTCCAGGCAATAAGAAGTTGAGACACTGTGGGCGTGTTGTTCATGACCGATATTTGATTATCTGTGGAGGTTTTAATTCCGGAAGGGGGCAAGCTTGAGGCGTACAATTCCCAGTGCTAGTACGGTTGGATGTCTGCCTTGCGACTGTAAAGTATCACGGAGAGAGTCCCGGTTCAATCATTTTTTCGGCTCACTGGCCGCTTATCCACATTAATTCCGCCTGAAGGCGCAGCTTTTGGCGGTCTCCACCCCTGATTACACATCATTCTGCTTAGAGAGTTCGGGGAAATATGGTATAAGGTTTTGGGCTATCCGATTAAGGATAAGCCTGAATTACAATTGAATAACAAAAGGAGAACAGACTTGAAACTTACATGTGCCCGTTTGTTTCTTGCGTCAGGCCTGGCGCTGGCGTTTCTTTTCACAACCCCAAGCACCCCGATCTCGATGACGGGTGTCGAGGCGCAGACGAAGCGTGAGGACGACTACCGCTGCCGTCTGGCCACCGCAGTGGCCAACGGAACGGTCGTCGGCTCGACCTTCGTCAGCAAGGTCAACTTCGCGCTGACCGACATCAATGGTGCCGGCAGCCTGCCGGGCCAGACCTACGGTGATTACGGCGGACAGCTCGATCGTCGTTCGTTCGAGGCCAAGGCCACGGCGTCGATCCTCCTCCAGACTCCGCAGACCAATGGCGATATTCTCGCCATCACCACCCATGTCTTTGAGGTCTACGGCCTCAGCGACGGCGATGGTGTCTGTGAGCCGGATGAGAACTGCTTCACGACACTCGACGAGGCGCGGCTCCAGCCGACCACCACGGCCAATGTCTTC
>CAIKMY010000157.1 GCA_903828635.1 uncultured Acidobacteriota bacterium | reverse complement strand
CTCGAAGAGGGCCAGGTAGTCGAATACGACCTGGTTCAGGGGCCCAAAGGACAGCAGGCTGAGAACGTCATCAAGGTCTGATCCAACCTGTCATCGATTCGGAGTTCGGAGCCCGTACCGAACTCCGGACTTTACCCGCCGATTGACAACCTGACAATTGACAACCTGACAATTGACAACCTGACAATTGACAACCTGACAATTGACAACCCGACAATTGACAACCCGACAATTGCTTACCTACACTATGCGTTTGCCGCTTTCGTCATCATAAGAGAGGGATCGGGCCGACGCATGTTCAAGTTGTACAATACACTGACCAACAAAGTCGAGGAGTTTCAGCCGCTCAATCCGCCGGAGGTGCGGATGTATGTCTGCGGTCCGACCGTCTACGATTTTGCCCATATTGGCAATTTCCGCACCTTTCTCTTTGCCGACCTTCTCCGGCGTTACCTCAAATATCGTGGATGCCATGTGCACCATGTGATGAATATCACCGATGTTGATGACAAGATCATCAGGCGTGCTGTCGAAGAGAAGAAGACCCTGCGCGACTATACTGACATCTACCTGCGCTATTTTCTTGAGGACTTTGACGCGCTCGGTGCCGAGCGACCCGAGGAGCTGCTGCGGGCAACCGATCACATCGACGAGATGGTTGAGCTGATCGAGCGCCTGCGTGCGAGCGTCCACACCTATGAATCGGAGGGTTCAACCTACTTCCGGATCTCCACTTTTCCGCATTATGGCAAGCTCTCGCACCTCAAAGTTGAGGGTAATATGGCCGGCGCGAGTGGCCGGGTCGACAGCGATGAATATACCAAGGAGGATGTGCGTGACTTCGTCCTCTGGAAGGCGGCAAAGGAGGGTGAGCCGTTCTGGGAGACACGTCTCGGAGCAGGGCGTCCCGGCTGGCATATCGAGTGTTCAGCAATGTCGATGAAGTCGCTCGGTGAGAGCTTCGACCTTCATCTTGGGGGCATCGACCTTGTCTTTCCCCACCACGAAAATGAGATTGCCCAGTCCGAAGGGGCTACGGGCCAGCCGTTCGTTCGCTACTGGGTTCATGCCGAGTTTCTGATGGTCAATGGCGAGAAGATGTCGAAGTCTCGCGGCAACTACCATACCTTTCGCAGTCTCGTCGCGGAAGGCTTTCAGCCGCGGGCCATCAGGTATCTGCTGCTCTCGGCACCGCATCACAAGCAGCTCAACTTCACGCTCGACGGCTTGCGCGGCGCAGAGAGTACCGTGGTGCGACTCAATGATTTCCGGCAGCGTCTGACTGAACTCGTACCGACCGGTGGTGAGAACGGTATCACCTCCGGCATCGCCACTATCATTGAGCGTGCGCGCGGTTCGTTTGAGGTGGCACTCGACGATGATCTCAATACTGCCGAGGCACTGGCGGCGATTCACGATTTCGCCCGTGAGACCAATGGAGCAATGGCCCGCAATGAGATTGGCGCGGCTGACAAAGCGGCCCTGCTCCATCTTGTCGAACGCTTCGATGCGGTATTCAATATCTTTGGTGAGACTGTTACCGAGTTGCTCGACTCGGAGATTCAATCGCTGATTGACGAGCGACAGGCGGCGCGCAAGGCGCGCAATTTTGCCCGCTCCGATGAGATTCGTGACCTTCTTCTCTCGCGCGGTATTCTGCTCGAAGACACGAAGGAGGGCGTTCGCTGGCGCCGCCGCTGATCGCCTGCTGCCAGCTCTGAGATGAGCCCTGAAAAGGGCCCTGAAAAGAGCCTGAAAAGAGCCTGAAAAGAGCCTGAAAAGAGAATGATGCCTGTATTGATGCTGATCATCCCGGCCCTGTTTATCCCCACCCTGATTCGTGGCAACCTCTTTGGCGACTAGTCCCCGCTCTCCGCTTACACATCACCGTTCAATTTGATTGTTGCCGTGCTCTGATGGTCGATTGTCGGAGTGGGCATTGCCGTATTCAGGAGAGAGAGATGTCCAATATCAGCAAAGAATTTGATGAGAAGGTTATTAACCTGCCGGTGCTCAGGACTGCGCTGCCCGGCCCGAAGTCACTGGAGATTATCAATCGCGATCAGCAGTATGTTTCACCTTCCTACACCCGGGCCTATCCTTTTGTTATGCAGCGGGGAAGCGGAGCGATTGTCGAAGATCCCGATGGCAACCGCTTTCTGGACATGAATGCCGGAGTCGCTGTCTGCTCGACGGGCCATTCCCACCCGCGAGTCGTCGAGGCAATCAGGCGCCAATGCGAGGAGTTTCTCCATATCTGTGCCGCCGATTTCTATTATCCGCAACTGCCGGATCTCGCCGAAAAACTGAGTCGGCTGGTTCCCGGCAATTTCCCCAAGCGGGTTCATTTCGGCAACTCCGGGGCCGAAGCGATTGAAGGTGGCATCAAGCTCGCCTTTCACGCTACCCGTCGCTCCAAGCTGATCGCCTTTGTCGGATCCTTCCACGGGCGCACACTCGGCGCCCTCTCGCTGACTGCGAGCAAGGCGAAGCAACGTGCCGGCTTTGGCCCCCAGGCGCTGGACGTCACCCATGTCCCGTATGCCAACTGCTTCCGTTGCCCCTATAACCTCACCCCCGAGACCTGTGGTGCCACGGAGGCCAAAGGCCCTCACTGTGCCCGCATTATCGAGGAGCAGCTTTTCAAAACAACCGTACCTTCAGAAGAGTGCGCGGCGATCGTCGTCGAGCCGATCCAGGGCGAGGGCGGCTATGTTGTCCCGCCAGACTCATTCCTTCGCACGATTCGTGAGATCGCCGATCGCCATGGCATCCTTGTCATCGCCGATGAGGTCCAGTGTGGCATGGGGCGTACCGGAAAGATGTACGCTTCAGAACATTTTGACTTTGTGCCCGATATCGTTGCCACGGCCAAGGGGATTGCCTCCGGCCTCCCGCTGAGTGCGACCGTTGCCCGCGCCGATCTCATGAACTGGACTCCTGGTGCCCACGCTTCAACCTTTGGTGGCAACCCTGTCGCCGTCGCTGCTGCCCTCGCCACTATCGAACTGATCGAGGAGTCGCTGCTCGCCAATGCCGCGCGCATGGGCGATTACCTCATGCAGGGGTTGCGTGAACTGATGCACAAACACCGGCTGATTGGTGATGTTCGCGGCCGTGGACTGATGATTGGCATCGAGCTGGTCAGTGATCGTCAGACGAAGCTTCCCGCTGTCTCCGAACGTGACCGCATGGAGATGGAATGCTTCAAACGTGGCCTTCTCGTCATTGGCTGCGGTACCAGCACTATTCGTCTCTCACCACCCCTCATCATTGAAGAGGATCAGTGCGACTTTACTCTCAGGACGTTTGACGAATGCCTGACGCTGATCGCGAAGGAGAGGGCCTGATAATTTCAGGCGGGTCCGGGTGCGCTCTTGCTGTTCAAGTGTGGAACAGGGCAACTGAAGTGGAGAGTGCGGGCCGGAGGCCCGCGCACCCGGGGCCCGCGCAATCAGATCGACATCACTCACCCGTTGAGGCGATTTTCACCTTTTTCGCCGGTTTGAGTGCCTCGCGAAAGACCTGCCGAACATTCTCGACAAAGACGAACTCCATCTCCTTCTGAGTCTCTTCGGGAACCTCGTGCATATCCTTACGGTTCTGAGCCGGGAGGATCACTTTGCGAATGCGCGCACGGTAGGCGGCGAGCACCTTCTCCTTGACGCCGCCGATGGGCAGGACTTCGCCGCGGAGAGTGATCTCGCCGGTCATGGCGACATTGTTTCTCACCGGGCGATTGGAGAGGGCCGAGACAAGGGCTGTGGCCATGGTGATACCGGCCGAGGGACCGTCCTTGGGGATGGCTCCTTCGGGGATATGGATGTGGATATCGACCTGGCCGAATATCTCCTCGTCGATGCCAAGATCTCTGGCCCGTGACTTGGCATAGGAGTAAGCGGCCTGAGCCGACTCGCGCATGACATCGCCGAGCTGCCCGGTGAGCTGGAGCTGCCCTTTACCCTTCATGGTGATGGCCTCGATGAAGAGGATATCACCACCAGTGGCCGTGACGGCGAGGCCGGTGGCGACGCCTACTTCGTCGTGACGAAGCATGGAGTCAGGTTCGATCTTCGCGGGGCCGAGAAACTCGTGAAGGTTGGCCTCGGTGATCACCACTTTCGATGGATCGCCCTCAGCAACGCGCCGCGCAACCTTGCGACAAATGGTGGCCACTTCGCGTTCGAGCTGGCGAAGGCCCGATTCCCGGGTATATTTGGCGACGATGTCGCGCAGGCCGGACTCGGAGATCCCAAGGTTGGCAGCCGAGATGCCATTCTCCTCCATCTGCTTCGGAAGGATGTGGCGAATGGTGATTTGCAGCTTCTCCTCTTCGGTGTAGCCGGCAAGGCGAATCACCTCCATACGGTCACGCAGCGCCGGCTGGATCGTCTCAAGGATGTTGGCGGTGGTCATGAACATGACGTTTGAGAGATCGAAGGGCACGCCAAGGTAGTTGTCGCGGAACGAATTATTCTGCTCCGGGTCGAGCACTTCGAGGAGCGCCGAGGACGGATCGCCACGGAAATCAGAACTGACCTTGTCGATTTCATCGAGCATGATCAGCGGGTTGTTGGTGCCGGCCTGCTGGATCGACTGAATGACGCGACCGGGCATGGCACCGACATAGGTGCGACGATGGCCGCGAATCTCGGCCTCATCGTGGACTCCGCCAAGGCTCAGACGAACGAATTTGCGATTGATGGCGTGGGCGATCGAGCGCCCGAGCGAGGTCTTGCCGACGCCCGGCGGACCGACGAGACAAAGGATCGAGCCCTTCGGCTTCTCCTTGATCTTGCGCACGGCAAGGGCTTCGAGGATGCGCTCCTTCACCTTCTCAAGGCCGAAATGGTCGTTGTCGAGGATCTCCTGCGCCTTTCTGAGGTCGAGATTCTCTTTCGAGGACTTCGACCACGGCAGGGCGACCATGATGTCGAGCCAATTGCGGAGAGTCGCCGTCTCGGCGGAGTCGGGATGCATACGCTCAAGCTTCTTGAGCTGGCGATCAACCTCCTCCTCGACCGGCTTCGGCATCTTTGCCTTGGCCATCTTCTCGCGGTACTGGGCAATATCCTCGGCCAGCTCGTTGCCCTCTCCCAGCTCCTGCTGAATCGCCTTGAGCTGCTGACGAAGGTAAAACTCACGCTGGGAGCGATCGATCTCACCCTTGGCCTGGAGATCGGAGAGCGTCGTGTAGGGAAAGAGTGTTCAGAGCCGTGGGG
>CAIKMY010000156.1 GCA_903828635.1 uncultured Acidobacteriota bacterium | reverse complement strand
GGAGTGGATGATAACTTTTCACCGGACTTTCGCCGGGCTTCATCATTCACCAATGACGCGAGCCGGGTCATCTGACGACGCCTGAACGGCAGGGCATAAAGAGAGGAAGACCCGCCGCTTAATCTTAACTTGTCTATTATCGTTGACACGAAGGTGTGTAAAAGTTACAATCCCCGGGTCATTGGCGGTTCGTATCGTATCACTGGATGGCACATTCGATTGCCTTCAATATGTAAAATTTTCATATTTTGCTCTTGAATTCCAATGAACTGCGTTCGCCCTGCACACCACGCCTTCTTGAAAACATACTGACTATAAGGGAAGTTCCCCCGGGCATTTCACCCGGCATTCTCCCATGTTTCCTCACGTCTGCCGTCCGGGTTTTAGCGCCCGCAGGCCGATCGTCGCTGGAGAACTTCCCCTAAATAAAATGGCCCGCAGAGGCCATCCTGTCCACTCTGGGGCTCGTCGGACGTTCCTTGCCGATGGATTGTTGGACAGGGGAGATAACCGGCCCGGGTGGGCTTACTGATCCGGGATTGGCTTAGTGGGGATTGGCTTAGTGGAATGAAGACATCATTGGAGGAGAACGCAATGGAGAAGAGTAGCTCCGCCGCAAAATGGAGCAGGGTCGTCGCCCTCACAATCGCGATCTCAGCGAATGGGTCGCCGCTCACTGCCGTGGTTCTTGCCGACTACTCAGTTAGGTCTGCGATGCCAGTTGGAATGGCTGTTCATCAGGCGGGAAGTACCGTGTCAAATGTGAATCCGACAGTGCAGCGGATCATAGAAATGTCGACCCTCCACTTTCAGACCGGCGAGTCAGACTTCAAGGACGGCAACTTTGATCGGGCCCGGCGCGAGTATGACCGCGCAATCGATCTGATTCTCGAATCAGGAATCGACATTCGCACCTCACCTGTCCTTAACCAGCACTATATAAAGCTTGTCGAGATGATCCACCAGCGACAGATGACTCTGGTCGCGGCCGCTCCAGTCTCCGGCTCCGACGGGGTGCGAGACGCCGAAGGGGATCGCGACCTCGGTCGCGGTTTTGGGACCCAGTCATTCACGCCGTCTCCCCTCGACGAGCTGGCGAAGATCGATCTCAACGCCGACGAGACTGCCGGGGTGACAGATGAAGAAGCCCGAAAGTCGGTCGTTGCGGCGCAAGTGGATTTTGGGTTCAGGCCGAATGGGCTTATTCAGAGTTACCTTAACTACTATCAGGGTCGGGGCCGCGCGACCATGGAGCAGGGATTGCGCCGCTCTGGTCGCTTTCTCGCTATGGCGCGGCAGATATTTCGCGAAGAGGGTGTCCCGCAGGATCTTGTCTGGCTCTGTCAGGTTGAGAGCGCCTGGTCGCCGATGGCGCAGTCATGGGCCTCTGCCGTCGGTCTGTGGCAGTTTATTGCCGGGACCGGAACGCGCTTCGGCCTGCAGATCGACTCCTGGGTCGATGAGCGCTGCAGTTTTGAGAAGGCCACCCGTGCCTCGGCCCGCTATCTTCGATTCCTTGCCGATCGTTTCGATGGAAACTGGGAGCTGGCGATGGCGGCTTACAACACCGGCGAGAATCGAATCGACTCGGCGATCGCCAGATCTGGTTACGCCGATTTCTGGGAGATCTACCAGCGCGGACTGATTCCGCGTGAGACGCGCAACTACGTTCCGAATATCCTTGCGACGATCATTATTGCCAAGAATCCGGAACGTTATGGGTTCGCGGTTACCCCCGAGCCGCCTCTCACCTACGATTACGTCAGAGTCAACAATCTGGTCGATTTGCGTCTGGTTGCTGATGCAACCCAGTCATCGCCCGACCTGATCAGTGCGCTTAACCCCGAGTTGAAGAGG
>CAIKMY010000155.1 GCA_903828635.1 uncultured Acidobacteriota bacterium | reverse complement strand
CGGGGATGAAGGGTTATACCGAGACAATACCCGGGAGTGAGGTAAGCTTCGAGATGGTTCCGATTCCCGGAGGAACCTTCAGCATGGGCAGTCCGGCCTCTGAGTCCGGCCGTCAGGCGGATGAGGGCCCGCCGCATCAGGTGAAGATTGCCCCCTTCTGGATGGGTCGCCATGAGGTGAGCTGGGATGAATATGATCGCTACGCCTTTGGTGCGGGAATTGAACCGAAGCCGGCCGAGGCTCAACCTGTCGGGGGGGTGGCCACGCGCCCGACTCCTCCATATGCCGACGAGTCGCATGGATACGGTAAGGGACGGCAGCCGGTGATCAGCATCACCTGGCACGCAGCAATGGGATATTGTCGCTGGCTCTCGGCGCGCACCGGAAAGCAGTACCGCCTGCCGACCGAGGCTGAGTGGGAATATGCCGCAAGGGCCGGCTCGACCACTGCCTACTCATTTGGGAATGACGGTGCGCGTGCTGGCGATTTCGCCTGGTCATCCGAAAACTCCGATGCCCGCCCCCACCCGATCGGACAGAAGAAACCCAATGCCTGGGGGCTTTACGATATGCATGGCAATGTTGCCGAATGGTGCCTCGACCAGTATGACAAGGATTATTATCGGACGTTCGATCCGAAGCAGGTAGCACTTGGACCGGTAAAACTACCGGGAGAGAAACGGTATCCACACGTAGTGAGGGGTGGATCCTGGGATGACGAGCGGGCGAAGCTGAGAAGTTCGGCGCGTCGGGGATCGGAGAGTGACTGGAGTCTGCGAGACCCGCAGGATCCGCAGAGCATCTGGTGGCACACGGAAGCGATCATGGTCGGCTTCAGGGTGGTACGAGCACTGGATGAGCAGGAGAATCTGCGCGACATCAAATCAAAGATGACGCGGCAGAGTGCCAACTACTGAAAGAGCTGTAAACGATCAGCGTCCCGGGAGGCGGCGATGGCAGTTGACGAAAGGGGCGGGAGCGGAGGAAGAACTCCGGGCAGAACGGGGGTTGGAGAGTCGTTTCGGCCATTCATCCCGCCGGAGGTCGAGCTGCGGGAGATGACGGTCCTGCCGCTGCTGCTTGGCACGCTGCTCGGCATCGTCTTTGGGGCATCGTCGCTCTACCTCGTACTGAAAACAGGGTTGACGGTGAGTGCCTCGATCCCGGTGGCGGTGATCTCGATCACCTTCTTCAGGCTGCTGGCGCGACTGGGGAGGCGGCAGGCGACGATTCTTGAGAACAACATCGTACAGACGGCGGGATCTGCGGGAGAATCGATTGCCTTCGGGTTTGGGGCGACGATGCCGGCGATACTGATCCTCGGCTTCGATCTCGAAGTAGCGAGTGTCATGCTGGTTGGAGTGCTTGGCGGGCTGCTCGGAATATTGATGATGATACCGATGCGGCGTGCAATGATCGTCAGGCAGCATGGGACGCTCAAGTTTCCGGAGGGGACGGCCTGTGCCGAGGTGCTCAAGGCCGGGGCGGACGAGGAGTCGCTGGGGGTGGCGGCGCGTGCCGGCTCGGCAGATGTCAGTCAGGCAAAGATCGGGGCAAGAACCATCTTTGTCGGTTTTGGCATCGGGCTGGTCTACAAATCGCTGATGTCTGCCCTGAAAATGTGGAAGGAGATTCCGGAGCGAATCTTTGGCAAGCCGTTGGGAGGCGGCTCGATTGCCGGCGAAATCTCGCCGGAACTGCTGGGTGTCGGCTACATCATTGGTCCATGGATTTCGGGGCTGATGATTGGAGGCGGAATCCTCTCGTATCTGGTGCTGATTCCGGCAATCAGATTCTTTGGTGGCGGATTGACGGAAGCCCTGCCACCGGGAAGTGAGCCGATCAGCGAGATGTCGCCTGATGAGATCAGGGGAGCATACATCCTCTACATCGGTGCCGGTTCAGTGGCGGCTGCGGGGATCATCAGCATGTTTCGCTCGCTGCCAACTATCTGGAACGGGATCCATGCCGGGTTGAGCGATCTGCGCGGGGGGAATGACCGGGCAGGCTCCGGCGTCGAGAGGACCGATCGGGATCTCTCAGGAAGGGTGGTGATCGGCGGGATCGTGCTGATGGTGGTGCTGATTATCGCCTTTCGGGCACTCCGGATGAATCTGCCTGGTGCGGTAATGATCGTCCTCTTCGGTTTTCTCTTCGTCACCGTCTCCGCACGGCTGACGGGTGAGGTTGGATCCTCATCCAATCCGATTTCGGGGATGACGGTCGCGACACTGCTGCTTACCTGCTCGATCTTTGTTGCGGTTGGCTGGACGAGCCCTCCATATTACGTGACAGCGCTCTTCGTCGGGGCAATCGTCTGCATTGCCGCCTCCAATGGCGGGACGATCGCACAGGGTCTCAAGACGGGACACCTCGTCGGCGCCACGCCACGCCTGCAACAGATTTCAATCCTTCTTGGTTCGCTCGCCTCCGCGCTCGCCCTCGGGCCGATTCTGATCTACCTTAATCAGACGGGCACCGTCTACGTGCCCGTCAGGGAGTCAGCAGCAGCAATCCTGCGCGCCTCTCCGGCGGAGATGGGCAAGCCGGAAAGATTGATCGGTCCGCAGGCACGTGAGGATGGCAGGACCTACCGTGCCTGGGTTCACCGCGATGGGGAGGGTAGCGCACGCAAATATCTGGTTGATGAACAAGGGGTTCCGGTCTGGGAGGTTGATCCGGGAATCAATGGTGCGGTCGCCGATCGACCTGATGGTTCGAAGGCACAGAAGTTTGACGCGCCAAAGGCAACCCTGATGTCTTACATCATCAAGGGGATTCTTGGCCACCGGCTGCCGTGGACACTGGTGTTGCTCGGGGTGATGATCACGCTGATGCTCGAAGCAGCGTCGGTGCCATCGCTTGCCTTCGCGGTTGGTGTCTACCTGCCGATCTCGACCTCAACCCCAATCTTCGTCGGGGGGATGCTGCGGTGGATGGTCGATCGCTGGATGAAGAAGCGGCTGGCTGATCGACAAATGAGCCCGGAGCAGTTTGCGGCTGAATCGGACAAGAGCCCCGGGGTGCTGATGGCCTCCGGGTACATTGCCGGCGGAGCAATTGCCGGGATCGTCATTGCCCTGCTCGCCGGGCTATTCGTCGACGCCAATCGACGCATCGAGGAGTGGTCAGTGGCGAACAACCCATTCTTTAACGGACCACAGGCCGACCTGCTCTCGCTGCTGCCCTTTGTGGCGATCAGCATTGTCCTCTACCTCGTCGGCCGGGGATGGCTCACCGGGCGCGAACCTACGGTTTGACCGGGGAGGCATTGAGGCGGGGTTCGCGGCCATTGCGCAGCCTGAAGATTGGCGCAGCGGCTCGCTCGACCTCTTCGTGCCCTGCCTGAATGGCAACTTCGACATGAAAACGCCGTGTTTCGCCGGCGGCGAGCTTCGGCAGACGTCCGGCCTGACGCTCGATATTCCGGTTTGCCGGTGATCCGGTGCCCGGCTCAAGGCCGGTGACATAACCTTCCTCGGGGGTGTTGGTATTCTTCCAGAGAGTGAAAAAGGGGAGCGACTTCGTATCCCAGGCCATGGTCACCGCCCGATCAGCGGCCTGGTTGCGCAGTTGCACCGCAGTCCGGCCATCCGCATCTGCAAGCGGCGTCATCAGGAAGACCTCCTCGACAAAACCAGGCGTCGGCCGTCGATATTCACCATATCCGGCGAGTCCCCTGGCCGCATGTTGGTTGAAGGGGCGCACCTCGGAGAGCGCACCGAGGAAGCGGGATCCCTCTTCAAGCAGGGGTGGGCCGTAATTGGCATGGTAAATCAGTTCAAACTCCTGAGAATCGGAGGAGTGGTTGGTGAGGCGATCATCGATCATCAGCGCCGGGGATCCCGGCACGGTGGTGATTTCGGTCCACAATTCAAGCTTTGGGCCATAAAACATGCGCTCGTCTACTCTTCCGCGCAGCCTGATGCGATATGGAGGCTGCCGGTCGACTTCGACCTCAACCTCGGAGGCGGGGATATTGCCGATCCGGCCGTGGAGAGTGAGATCCATCTCGGCGACTTCGCCAAGATTATTGACGAACCGGTCCTTACCCGGATGTCCGGCCCATTCGAGTCCGCAGCGGACCATCCACTCATTGAAACCCTCGAGCCAGCCGAGACCGCCACGGCTGGCAAGGTTGATGAATTGCGGATGGACGATCTCCTTCACCGGAGAGTCCCACCCAAGGCGGATCGGGCCGCGCTCGACGCGAATGATGCTCATCCCGCGAGTCGGGCTGACGACGATCCGCAGTCGGCCATTGTCGATCTCAATCAGATCGACTCCCTCCTGTCGTCCGCCGTGGAGCGTATACTTGCGGATCGACCAGTCGGCAACTCCTGGCAACCTGAGATCGCGGGAAGTCAGGCCCCACGTCTCCTCACGAATGTTCTGACTGACGCTTGTCAGTACGTGGCGCACGGGGGGCACGGTGGGTGTTTGCGGTTCGACAGTATTCATCATCAGAAAAGTGAGCAGTGGAATGATCAGTAACAATTGGTCACCTCTGGTTTCTGAGCAGACAATCAACAATCAAGTCGGGGGCAAGATATCAACCATGAAGCAAAGAGGCAAGTTTTTGTTATCAGACACGGGCATCTCCCGACGGGATTGGATGCGGATGGCCGGGGCCGGTGCAGCAATGGGGCTGGTGGGAGGCGAGAGCCGAACCAGCACAATCTGCTTCTTCTCGAAGCATCTGCCGACGCTTTCGTGGAGCGATCTGGCCGTTGAGGTGAAGAAGGCTGGTTTTGACGGCATCGATCTGACGGTGCGCCCCGGCGGGCACGTGCTGCCGGAGAGGGTGACAGAGGACCTGCCGCGGGCAGCGGCGGCCATCCGTGCGGCCGGGCTGGAGCTGCCAATGATCACGACGGGGCTGACGAGCGCCGAGGATCCGGCGGCCGGGCCAACTGTGGCCGGTGCCGGTCGGCTGCAGATCCCCTTCTTCAAGACCGGCTACTACAAATATAAGTTTGTCGATCCGCGGATCGAGGCGGAAAGGGCGGTTGGCGAATTCGGCGGTCTGGCCGGACTTGGAGTCCGCCACGGGGTAGTTGCCGGATTCCACAACCACGAGGGAAACATTGGCGGGCCGATCTCTGATGTGGCAACGGAGATGGAGAGGCTGGGTCAGCGACTGGGACGCGAGGGGGAGAGGTTCTTCGGCTACTATTTCGATGTCAGGCATGCCGTTTGTGAGGGTGCCGGTGGTGGATGGAAAACGGCCTTTCACCTTGCCTCACGCCGCCTGAAGATGATTGCTGTCAAGGATTTCTACTGGGAGCGTACGGTTGGCAAAGACGGCACACGCAGTTGGAAACAGGTCAATTGCCCACTCGGCGAAGGTATGGTTGACTGGCGACTCTACTGCAAAATGCTGCGGCAGGCAGGTTTTGCCGGCCCGATCTCGCTCCACATTGAGTACCCCATCCCCGGCCGCAGTGAGGCTGAAGTGATCGGCCAGACTTTGATCGCTGCGCGACGCGACCTCGCTTTTCTGCGTGAGCGCCTGCGCGAAGCATAAGGAGAT
>CAIKMY010000154.1 GCA_903828635.1 uncultured Acidobacteriota bacterium | reverse complement strand
GCTCGATGCATGCACCGTGACTGCCCAATCGACCACCGCTGTATGACGCGCATCGGAGTCGAAGAGGTCTGCCAGCGGGCCCAAGCCCTGCTGGCATAGCTAAGCAAAAAGGATTGATACCTGATTACACGGGTACTTGTGAGAAAGAACGGACTGACTAAATGAAGCCGGAGAGCAGGAGAAGAGCGGTCTTTCTTGACCGGGACGGAACGATCAACATCGATGACGGCTATATTGCCACGCATGAGCAGTTCCGGCTGTACGATTTTGCCGCCGGGGCGATTCGTCGACTCAACGAATCGGGCTGGAGAGTGATCATCATCACCAACCAGGCAGGGATTGCACGCGGCCTCTACACCGAGGGTTTCCTTGCCGAGCTTCACGAGCGGATGGTCGCGGAGTTATCGAGTGGTGGTGCCTTGCTGGATGCAATCTATCACTGCCCACACTATCCGGCAGCGGATGCGGCCGGCGAGAGCGATCTGTTGCGTGATTGCGAATGCCGCAAGCCGAAGCCGGGGATGATCCATCAGGCCTGCGATGAGTTCGGCCTCGCCCCTGAAGAGTGCTACGTCGTCGGTGACCGTTATCGCGACCTTGCCGCGGGTTTCGAGGTCGGGATGCGCGGGGTGCTGGTAAGGACGGGTTATGGGGAAGAGGAGATCTCCCGGGAGTTTCGCGAGTGGGTGCGACCTCCTCACCGGATTGCCGGTAACCTGCTCGACGCCGTCGAGTGGATCCTCTCGCAAGAGCGGCAGGAGCAGGGAGGAGAGGTAGAGCAATGAAGATCGAGATAGCGCCATCGATTCTCTCCGCCGACTTTACGCGGCTTGGCGAGCAGGTGGCAACGGTTGAGGCGGGCGGAGCCGACTACATTCACGTTGACGTGATGGATGGTCACTTCGTGCCGAACATGACCATCGGCCCGTTGATCGTCGAGGCGGTGCGGCGCTCCACTTCCCTGCCAATTGACGTGCATCTGATGATCGAGCACCCGGACAACTTTATTCCAGCCTTCGCGAAAGCAGGAGCAGCGATGATTTCGATCCATCCGGAGACGACTGCTCATCTGCATCGATCACTCGGGCTGATCAGGAGTCAGGGTTGCCGGGCGGGGCTGGTGTTCAATCCGGCGACGCCGCTCGGATATATCGAGGAGGCGATCGAGGAGATCGACTACGTTCTGCTGATGTCGGTCAACCCTGGTTTTGGCGGACAGAAATTCATTCCCTCGTCGCTGGGTAAGCTGCGACGATTGCGCGAAATGATCAACAATGCGGGCGAGTTGGGAGCCGGACGCGTCAGGATCGAGATTGATGGCGGGATCACGCCTGAGAATATTGGCGAGGTGGCGGCTGCGGGCGCGGAGATCTTCGTTGCCGGATCATCGGTCTTTGCCCAGCCGGATCCGGCAGCGGCAATTGGCCGGCTGCGAGCAGCGGCGAGGCTCGCCGAATCACGCCTGGCCTGATCACGCCTGAGTTGACACTGGAGGCAGTTGAACAATTGCGCATATTGATTGTCAAACTGGGGGCGATTGGGGACGTGATTCACACGCTGCCGGCAGTCTCGTCGCTGC
Source organism: uncultured Acidobacteriota bacterium (assembly GCA_903828635.1). Lineage (GTDB taxonomy): Bacteria > Acidobacteriota > Blastocatellia > RBC074 > RBC074 > CAIOZW01. The sequence goes on along the minus strand of CAIKMY010000154.1, from coordinate 13,462 downwards.
GGAGGGCACTGCCTGAGGCACATCTTGCGTGGGTGGTTGAGCGCGGTGGCGCGGCAAAGCTGCTGGCGGGCACTCCGGTGGTTGACGAGCTGATCGAGCTCAACCTGCGTGGCTGGCGCCGGCAACTGACCAACCGCGAAACGCAAACGGAGATTCGGCGCGCAATGGCGAGGCTGCGAAACGGCCGGTTCGAGATCTCGCTCGATTTTCAGGGGCTGCTCAAATCGGCCATGGTGGCGAGGCTGGCACGCATCCCGCGTCGTCTGGGGTTTTCGCGTGAATCGCTGCGTGAGCCGGCGGCGGCAATGCTGATGACCGAGATGGTACCGGTCGAGGATCGCGGCCACATCATCGAGAAATATCTCGGTCTGGTGGCCCGCCTCGGCGTTGCACCACCGGCTGAGTATGATTTTCCGATTGTCGTCAGCGAAGATGACGAGGCCTTCGCTGCCGCGCAGGAGGCACGTGCTGGCGGCAGTTTCGCCATTCTCAACCCCGGAGGCGGCTGGCCGACCAAGCTCTGGCCACCCGGAGGATTTGCGGCGATTGCCGACCGCTTGTGGGAGAGCTATGGGATGCGCTCGCTGGTTACCTTCGGACCTGGTGAGGAAGGTCTGGCACAATCGGTCGTCACGGCAACACGCAGCGGAGCGGCGGAGATGGTCGACTCGTCGCTGAAGCAGTTTTACGCCTTGGCGCGACGCACGCGAATCTTTATCGGCGGCGATACCGGCCCGATGCACCTTGCCGCCGCGGCACGCGCGCCGATCGTCGCCATCTTCGGACCAACAGCGGCAAGGCGCAACGGTCCGTTCTCTCCGGATGATCGAGTGGTTGAGCGCTTCGATCTCGACTGCCGCACTGATTGCTACCGGCGAAGCTGCTCGCATATCTCCTGTATGAAGATCCCGGTCGAGCCTGTCTGGCAGGCAGTCGTCGACCGGCTGAAAGGATCCTGAGAAACGAATGTCCCGACCTGATTCAACCACGCGTGACTGGCGTGCACCAATTCAGCGATTGCGCGTCCCGCTCGGGTTCGCCAGCTCCCTGCTCTTCATCTTCTTTTCCCGCCCGAGCCGGGCAACGCTGATTGCCGGACTGCCACTGACGATTCTCGGCCTGCTGCTCCGCGGCTGGGCGTCAGGCCATCTGCGCAAGAACCGCGAGCTGGCGACTGGCGGCCCTTACGCCATGACGCGCAATCCGCTCTATTTTGGCAGTTTCGCCATGGTCATCGGGCTGGCGATTGCCGGCGGTACGTGGTGGCTCGGGCTGCTGCTGGTCGGTTTTTTTCTGCTGATCTACTGGCCGGTGATCCAGGCGGAGGCACACCATGTCGAGAGCCTCTTCGGCGACCAATATCGCGAATGGGCCGCGCGAGTTCCCCTCTTCATTCCCGGTCCGCACCTGGTGGGCACCGCGCTCAGCGGCCCGTCATTTGATCATCAGCAATTCATGCGTCATCGCGAATATCGGGCAGCGATTGGGGTGATCATCGTCTATGCAATCCTCATTGCCAGAATCGTCTGGCAGGGTTCCCGATAACCGGGCTCAACAGTCAGAGGTCATTCGTTATCAATGAAGAGATTACTGGCCATCATCGCCATCTCACTGACGATCGCGGCTCGATCCGGCGCACAGGTGCCGGCGATTCCTGCAAGCAGCGACAGCGGCAACAGCACGAGGAAAAGCGGGAGCGCGAAGAAGCAGGCCTATCCGCCTGCCTCCCTCAGGCGTGATTTCGATGAGAACCTGCCATTGGTGACCGGTGAAAAGCTGGTTTACGAGGTTCGCTACTCACGTTTCCCAATCTATGCAACTGTCGGAACGGTCACCTTCGAGAACCTCGGATTGCTGCCGACCGTTACCACGGCAACGCCGATCAACGGAATGAACACTTCCTATACCCTGCCGACCGATGAAAAACTGCTTCATCTGCGAGCCGGGGCATCATCAAAGGGGATCCTCCTTGCCATTCTCGGCATTGGTGTCGAGGATCGTTTTGAAAATCTGGTGAGACTGCGCGACTTTTCGACCTGCCTCAGCTTTTATGATACGAAAGAGGGTAAAAAGCACCGTGTTCAGTCGGGGATCTTCGATGACGACGAGAATGTCGTCAGGTACCTGACAACCGATCCGGAGAACACCTCAGCCCCGCCAAAGAGCAAAATTCTGCCGCGCACTGAGGGGATGATGAGCCTGCTTACCGCGATCTATTTCGTGCGTCTGCAGAAGCTTCGCGAGGGTCAGATGATGATCTTTCCCGTCAGTTATGACGAGGAGAATTATCAGTTCGAGGTGCTGGTCGGCAAAAACGAGAAGATCAGGACCGACTGCGGCAGCCTGAAGACCATTCGCCTCGAACCAAAGCTTTTTGGCCCGGGGAAATTCTTCAACCGGCAGGGTGAGATGACAATGTGGCTCAGCAACGACAAGAAGCGGGTGCCCCTGAAGCTGGTTGCCAGAACTTCCGCCGGAACGATCACCGCACGGCTGATCAATTTTCGTGGTGATTGTCAGATCGAAGAGGAAAAGGATGCAGAGAACAAGGAAATCAAGGACGATGGCACAAAAGAAAAGCAGTAACAACGGCGTCAATTCCTCCCTCACCCTTGAGATATGACTCATGAACAAGCAAGACATCAAAACAGCACTGACGGTCGGAGGGGTCGCTCTCGCGGTCTTTCTTGGTGCACTTGAAAGCACCGTCATTGGGACGGCGATGCCGACAGTGGTGGCGAGCCTTGGCGGCATCGAGATATACAGCTGGAGTTTCACGGCCTACATCCTCGCGGCGACGATTATGACGCCGATCTGGGGGAAAATGGCCGACATCATCGGCCGGCGTCCGGCGATGTTCGGCGGGTTGTCGCTTTTCCTCATCGGCTCGGCACTCTCGGGCGCAGCGCAGAGCATGCCTCAAATGATTGGCTTTCGTGCGCTGCAGGGGCTGGGTGCGGCAGCGCTCTTTCCGGTAGGCGTGACGATTCTCGCCGACCTGCTGACGCTGGAGCAGCGTGCGAAGATGATCGGGATCTTCAGTGGGATGTGGGCAATTGCCAGCCTCATGGGTCCGGTAGTCGGCGGCTACCTGACAACCTATCTCGTCTGGCGCTGGTGTTTCTATCTCTCGCTGCCATTTGGCATTCTCTCGTTCATTCTGATCTGGTGGTCATACAGCGAAAAGTATGGGCGACGGGAGGAGATTCGTCTCGACTATCAAGGGACGTTGACGATCAGTATCGCGCTGGTGCTGCTGCTGCTGGTCGTCGAGCGTTCGACCCACCTCTCGCCGCTGCCGATCATTGGTGGGGTGGCGGTCTGCCTGGTACTGATCTTTATCTTCGTCAGAATCGAGAAAAAGCATGCCGATCCGCTGATTCCACTGGAGATCTTCGACAACCGGATAGTGATGCTGACGATACTGCATGGGTTCATCGCCATGATGGCGCTGATTGGTTCAATGTCGTTTCTGCCACTCTTCGTGCAGGCGGTAATCGGAACAAACGCGGTCGAGGCCGGGGAAATCCTTATCCCGTACATTCTGCCGTGGACGGTTTCATCAATTGCCGGGGGGCACCTGATGCTGCGCTATGGCTATCGTCCATTGGCGCTGGTAGGGATGGCAGGGATGACAATCGGGGCGGCAATTCTCGCCAATGTCAGCGTCGAGTCGACGAAGATCGAGCTCTCATTCGGAATCGGGCTGATGGGGATGGGTGGCGGACTGACGATTGCGACGATGATGCTGGCGGCTCAGCACGCGGTGGCACGGACTCGGGTTGGAGTGGCCACCTCGACGGTGATGTTTGCGCGCAACATCGGGGCGGCAATCGGCACAGCCTCGATGGGGACGATCATGAACTGGCGGCTGCGGGATTTGCTGAGCGGAGCACCTCCGGAGTTATCGGAATTTGCCAGAAATCTGGAGATCAGCTCGATCGTCAGGCCGGAGACACGAGCCGCCCTCTCACCGGGAGCGGCGAACTTCCTGCAGCAGGCACTCGCCGGCTCGCTCAAATGGTCGTTTCGCTTTGTGCTGGTGACGGTGGTGGTGGCGACGATCATTTCGCTCTTCATCCCTGCGGGGAGTGCCCATGATCTGACTCATCCCGATCACCAGCGCCCTTCAACTCCCTCAATCATCGGCGATCATTGACGACGACGCCGAGGCCGGGCCGATCAGTGACAGTGACATTGCCCGACTCGATGATGATGCCCTCCGAGGCCATGTCATCAATGATATCGATGTGGCCGTCAAGATCGGCCGAAACGACATTGGAAAGGGCAAGGGCAAGGTGGGCGGCAGCGGCCATCGAGATGCGTGATTCGTCCATGCAACCAATCATCGTGCCGATGCCGCGTGACTCGGCAGCGGCGTTGCACTGCATGGCACCGGTCAGCCCCCCCATCTTCATCAGCTTGAGATTGATCAGCGGCGCGGGAGTCGCCAGCACATCGTCGACTCCGAGGATCGATTCATCGGCCATGACCGGAATCGGAGAGCGGGCGCAGATTTCGGCGAGAGCTGCGAGGTTGGTTGCCGGTACCGGCTGCTCGATGAAGTCAATCGCACAATCGCTCAATGCGTCGATCACGCGCAGCGTCGTCTCAACATCGTAGCCCTGGTTAGCGTCAAGTGTCAGCTTTATGCCGGAGCCCGCCTCGCGCCTGATCGCCCGAATGCGCTCGATATCGGCCTCGGGATCATTGCCGCATTTGATCTTCAAGGCGCGAAAGCCCTCTGCAAGATAGTCACGTGTCCGCGCAATGTTTGCGGCCATCGTGTCGATGCTCAGGGTGACAGTGGTCGGAATTTCGCGACGATTCCAGCGGACCGTATCCCGATGTTGCCTGTTCCACTTCAGCATTGACACCAGCGGCAGCCCGACAGCCCTTGCCTGCAGGTCGTGAAGGGCGATATCGATCGCCGCGAGAGCAGCGGGCTCGGCCGGCGCCAGTGCCCGCAAAGTCTGCCATATCGCGGCGATATCACTCGCCTCAGCGCCCGGCAAAATTGGACCAAAGACCTCACGCAGCGTCCGCTCAACCGTCTCCGCCGTCTCACCAGTGACGTGTTCGTCGGGTGCGGCATTCCCCCAGCCAACCTCACCGCTGTCAAGCTCGATCCGCACAGCAACGTTTGGTGCCGTCTCCAGTGACTCGTAGGCGACGACCGAGGGATGGCGCAGCCGGTAATCGACCCGGAAAATATCGACCGCCACGATCCGCGCCATCAGTTAATCATCCTCCGTCGCAGTGCCCGCATCGCCACCTCGGCGGTCAACACGAAGGCCACAAGAACATAACCCATCTCCAGCAGCAGCAATGGTGTGAGATGGCCCATCATCAGCGACCGCAGAGCATCGATCACCGAAGTCACCGGGACCATCCAGGCCAGCCATCCCGCCCAGGCGGGCAGACTATCCAGCGGGAAATAGGCACCGGAAAACCAGAGATACGAAAAGACCGATCCAAGGTAGAAATTGTAATAATTGATGTCGTGAATCATCGCCGTGATCCACAGCGAGAGTGCCGCCACCCAGAATGCGCCAATGACAATGATGAACGGGATCAGCAACGCCCACGGCGAGAGGACGGCTCCGAATGCCCAGAGAACCCCGAGCACAATCAGGCCGTCGATCAGCGATTTTGTCACCCCCCAGGTCATCTCTCCCAGAGCAAGGCTCTCGACCTCGACCGGTGTCGCGAGAATGGCATCATAGGTCGACTGGTAGACCATACGGAAATAGGCGGCATAGGTACACTCAAAGAGTGCGCGCAGCAGCGAGGTGAAGGTGAGCAGCCCGGCACCAACGAAGGTCAGGTAGCTGACTCCCATGACCTTACCGGCCACCAGCGAACCAACACCCCAGCCAAACCCCATGATGCTGAAGAGCGGTTCCAGCATTGGCGCGATTATCTCTGTCCGCCAGAGTCGCCTGTAGACGTCGCGATTGCGACGCCAGACCTGGGCGACATCGCCAATATCAACCTTACTCCAGGATCTCATCAGTAGGCTGTGCTCCTTCAAAGTAACAGAAAATGTAACAGACAGGAATGACGCCAAACAGCACCCGGGCATTGCCATCTCTGCTTCTTCGCGTCAGAGACAAATGAAGTAATTCCACGGAGGCAATACTTAAATAATCAGGTGAGCCGCCCGCGGTCGGTAAGCCGCATGAAGACGTCCTCGAGGTTGGACGGCCGCAGCCACGTTTCGCAGCCCTCATATTCGCCAATGAGTGGCGCAAGCTGCTCTGCCGTTGGCGCGAAATAGAGGTGCGAGGCCCCGTGCTGCTCGGCGATCACCCCCAACTCGTGAGTCCGCAATGGCTGCGACTGGCAGCCACGCACCTCCAGAACAAACCTCTTGGCGTGGGCCTCGATCAGGTCACGTGGCCGTCCGCTCACCAGAATGTGGCCATGATCGATGATCATCAGCCGGTCGCAGAGCTTCTCCGCCTCATCCATGTAGTGCGTCGAGAGCAGAATCGTCAGCCCCTGCTGCCTCAGGTTACGCAACTTATCCCAGATGGCGAGGCGCACGTGCGGGTCGAGCCCGGTCGTCGGCTCGTCAAGAATCAGCATCGACGGATTGTTGAGCAGCGCACGCGCGATCATCAATCGCCGCTTCATCCCCCCCGAAAGCTCATCGATCCGCGCATTACGCTTCTCTTCCAGCTCAACAAAGGCGATCAGCCGCTCGGTGCGCTCCTCGGCAACCTCCCGCGGCAGCCGGAAATATCGGGCATAGACCAGCAGATTTTCACGCACATTGAGGTCCGGATCAAGATTGTTCTCCTGGGGAACGACGCCGACCACCTCCCTGATGGACCGCTGGTGGCAGGCGACATCCAATCCCATCACCTTCAATGAGCCCGAGGTCAGCGGGCTGCGGCAGCAGATTGCCCGCATGATGGTCGATTTCCCTGCCCCGTTCGGCCCGAGCAGACCAAAGGCCTCACCCGCCTCAACGGTGAAGCTCAGTCGATCGACGGCCGTCAGCGTGCCATAGTCCTTTCGTATCTCACCCGCCTCGATTGCCAGTCTCGCCAAGCAGTCGCTCCTTCTCGCCAGAGGTGGCGCGTTATCGCAAGAGGTCGATTGTATAAAATGATTAAAGATCGAACAAGGCGATATTGAGACAAGAGGCTCGTTGGGACTTGACAGTCGCCCGGCGAGAATTTATTATTCGTTTTCTTTTTGCGGATGTGGCGGAACTGGTAGACGCGCAGCGCTCAGGACGCTGTGGGAGCAATCCCGTGGAGGTTCGAGTCCTCTCATCCGCATCTTGATTCAGACAGGGCGACCGACAACGGTCGCCTTTTTAATTACACCTTCGACATGGCGACAGAGTTACAACCAGAAGACGAGGGAAAGGTCAGGCTCTCTCCCTACGCAGCGCTGGGCGAGCGCGATTTCCTCTTCTTTTTACTGGGGCATGTGCTCTCGGTTCTCGGGGTGCAGATGCAGACGGTCGCGGTAGGCTGGCAGCTCTACGAGAAGACGGGATCAGCCTGGCCGCTCGGGCTGACGGGATTGATCATGGCGACGCCGATGATCGGACTGGCGCCGATTGCCGGGCAGACGGCTGATCGTTTTGACCGGCGGCAGGTCCTGATGAGTGCCACCTGCGTTGCGGTAGTCAGTTCGCTCGGACTGGGCCTGGTCTCACATTTCAATGGCAGTGTTGGGTTAATCTATCTCTGCCTGCTGGGAAGCGGACTGGCGCGAGCATTTCAGGGGCCGGCACGGTCGTCACTGATGCCGTTGCTGGTGCCTCGTCCGCTTTTTGCCAACTCGGTCACCTGGGCGGTGAGCGGCTTCGAGCTGGCCTCGATGATCGGACCGGCACTTGGTGGCATCCTGATTGCGGCTTATGGCGGGGCAACGGTCGTCTACCTGCTGGCAGCGCTTGGGAGTATCTGTTATTTCTGCATGCTTGCGGCAATGCGGCGCCGATCCTATGCTGCCGCAGGAGGGAATAATGCCGACGGCCGAGTGGCGCGCGGCAACTGGCGGAGCCTCTGGGCAGGATTTGAGTATGTCTGGTCGGCGAGGCTGCTGCTCTCGACGATGACGCTCGACCTCTTTGCCGTGCTGCTTGGCGGGGCAGTGGCACTGCTGCCGATCTATGCACGTGACATTCTGCGGGTCGGCCCGAGCGGGTTGGGATGGCTGCAGGCGGCACCCTCCCTTGGTGCAGTGACGATGGCGCTGCTGACGGCCCACCTGCCACCGATGAAGCGAGCGGGTCGTGCGCTGCTGATCGCGGTGGCCGGGTTCGGAGTGGTGACGATCGTCTTTGGCCTCTCAACAAATTTCCAACTCTCGCTGGCGATGTTGTTCCTGACCGGCGCCTTCGATAACATCAGCGTCGTCATCAGGCAGACGATGCTCCAATTGCTGACGCCGGACGAAATGCGCGGCAGAGTCTCGGCCGTCAATGGAATGTTCATCAATGCCTCGAACGAGATCGGCCGCTTTGAATCAGGCATGGTCGCGGGCCTCTTTGGTCCGATCTTTTCCGCAGTCAGCGGCGGGATTGGCTGCCTGCTGGTGGTGGCCACGGTTGCATACGGCTCGCCGGAGCTGCGTCGCTACGGCGCATTGAAAGAGGACTCGGGCAGTCAGGGACTGCGTCAAACCGGGGACGGGAAGGGCAAGTAACTTTTCAAATATGAAGCTGCATCTGCTTTATGGCCAGGATGGCGTTGAGATCAATATCGCCTCGGAGAGGGTAACCGTGCTTGAGCCGCGCTTCGTTCCGGGTCTGCCGGATGAGGCGGAGGCTTTTCGCGTGGCGGTGCGTCAGCCGATCAACTCGCCCCCATTGCGAGAGATCATCGGGGCAGGTGACCGGGTGGCAATCGTCATTGCTGATATCACGCGCCCACTGCCCTCTGAGAGGCTGCTGCCATGGCTGCTGGAGGAGATCGGGCACGTGCCGGCGGAGCAGATAGTGATTATCAACGGCACCGGTTCGCATCGACTCAATACCCCGGCAGAGCTGGAGCGGATGGTCGGATCGGGGGTCTTCTCGAATTACCGGATAGTCAATCACAACTCGCACCATCGCGAAACCATGGCGCTGGCCGGCAGGACAACCGACGGGCGTGAGGTCTGGTTCAATCGGGAGTATGTCGAGGCCGACCGTCGCATCGTGCTCGGCTTTATTGAGCCCCATTTCATGGCCGGCTTTTCCGGAGGCTACAAGGGGATCTTTCCGGCAGTGGCCGACATCGACTCGATCATGCACTACCACCGCGCGGAAGTGATCGGCGATCCGGGGAGCACCTGGGGGGTGCTTGAAAATAATCCGACGCAGGCGCAGATTCGGGCAAACGGGTCGCTGCTGCCGGTTGATTTCTGCATCAATGTCACGCTCAATCGACGGCGCGAGATCACCGGTTTCTTCTGTGGCGAGACGATTACCGCGCACGAGCGGGGTTGTGCATTCTCGAAGGAGACGGTCATGGTTCCCTGCCCTGAACCCTTTCCGATCGTGGTTACGACCAACAGCGGCTATCCGCTCGATCAGAACCTTTACCAGGCGGTGAAGGGAATGTCGGCAGCGGCACAGGTAGTCGAGCCGGGAGGCCTGATCCTGGCGGCCTCACGCTGCAACGACGGCTTTCCCGATCATGGCAATTTCAAGACACTGCTCTTTGATCATGACTCGCCGCAGGCAATCCTTGACACCGTGCTGGCACCCGGATTCTCACTTTACGACCAATGGGAGGCGCAGATGCTGGCGATGCTCTGCCTGAAGGCGCGCATCGGCTTTTACAGTGAGATCCCGGCGGATCAGGTGCGACGTGCGCACCTTGAACCGGTTGATGATCTGTCAGCCTTCATTGCACGCGAACTGGAGCGGCTTGGTGGTGACGCACCGATCGCCGTTCTTCCCGAAGGTCCGATGACTATCCCCTATCTTCAGCGGTGAGTGACATGGCAATAACGCTTGATGAAATTCGTTCCCACTTTCCGGCGCTGTCGCGTCTGCACAACGGTTATCCGGTCGCCTATTTCGACGGTCCGGGCGGCACCCAGACAGCGCGTGAGGTGGTCGAGGCAATGAGTGATTATCTGATAAATCACAACGCCAACACCCACTGGGAGTATCCGACAAGCACCGAGACCGACGCGCTGCTGGCGGATGCACGTCAGACCTTTGCCGACTTCTTCCATTGCCGGGCAGACGAGGTCAGTTTTGGCAACAATATGTCGACGATCACCTTTCACCTCTCGCGGTCGCTGGGGAGAAACTTCAATCCCGGTGACGAGATCGTCGTCACTGAGCTGGATCATCATGCCAATGTCGACCCGTGGCTGGAGATGGCGAAAGATCGCGGTCTGACGGTGAGGCGCGTGCGACTGCTGACGGAGACCGGGCAGCTTGACTGGCAGGATTTCGAGGAGAAGGTCAATCACAAGACGAAGCTGGTGGCGATTGGTGCGGCCTCGAACGCGCTCGGCACCGTCAACGACGTGCAGCGGGCAGCGCGGCTGGCACACAGCGTTGGCGCGCTGGCCTACGTCGATGCGGTTCATTATGCCCCACATCATGTCATCGACGTGCGCGAACTTGAATGTGATCTGCTGGCCTGCTCCGCCTACAAATTTTACGGCCCGCATGCCGGAGTGCTCTATGGCCGGCATGATCTGATCGAGAGCCTGCCGGTTCCCAAACTGGCACCAGCGCCCAACCAGGCACCCGACCGGCTGGAGACCGGAACACAGAACCACGAGGGGATCGTCGGCGCTGCAGCGGCCGTCAAATTGCTTGCCTCGTTTGGTGAGGGAGTGACGCGGCGCGAGCGGATCGTCAACGCCATGACGAGGCTGCATGCCGATGGTGTCGCGCACGTTCGCCACCTCTGGGAGGGGCTGAGCGCGATTGACGGCGTGACGATCCACGGCCCGGGACCCGACCAGCCGCGGACGCCGACCGTCTCCTTCACGCTGGGGGATGTGCCCTCGGTGGAGCTTACCCGCCGGCTGGTCTCGCGTGGGATCTTCACCTCGCACGGAGATTTCTATGCCCAGACGGTGATCGAGAAGCTCGGCAAGGCAGATCAGGGCCTGCTGCGTGTCGGTTGTTCGTGCTACACCTCCGGCGAAGAGATCGACCGCCTGCTCGAAGCTCTTGCCGGAGATGTTGGTTGAGACTTGTAGTCAGCCTGCGGCGCGGGCCCGGAACTAATTTTTCTTCCTCAGGGCATCAGCAAAGGGATTATTGAAGCCGCGATTGACCGGTGGTCGCTCGCGGTTATCACGGCCATCCCTGCCACGGCGCTCATTGCGGCCATGCCGATCCGATCCTGGCGCACCTCCCGGTGCAGGTTGATCCCCTACGGCCTCCCGCTTCACTCCCTTATCGATCCTCATCGTCAGAGCAATCTGTTGGCGGTCGAGGTCTACCCTGACAACCTGTACTTTGACTTGATCGCCGGGACTGACGACCTGGCGCGGATCCTTGACGAACTTGTCGCTGAGCTGCGAAATGTGGACAAGGCCGTCCTGATGAACGCCGATATCGACGAAGGCACCAAAATTGGTGACATTGGTGACAATGCCGGGACAGACCATCCCTGGCTGGAGATCAGCGATGGCGTGGATATCATCGCGATAAGCAAAAGACGAGAATTCATCACGTGGATCAAGACCGGGCTTCTCCAGTTCGCGAACGATGTCGTCGAAGGTGAACTGACCGACCGAATCGCGCAGCGAGGTGGCCTGGCGCACACGACCGACTCCGGAACCAAGCAGGTCGGCGACCGCGCAACCAAGCTCGCCGGCAAGCCCTTCAAGCAGCGGATAGCGCTCCGGATGGACGCCGGTGTTGTCCAGCGGATTCACACCGCCCGGGATGCGCAGGAAACCGGCGGACTGCTCATAGGTCTTCCGACTGAAACGTGAGATTGCCAGCAGCTCCTCGCGCGAGCGGAAGAGGCCATTGGCGGCCCGATGCTCGACGATCTTTTTTGCCAGCGCCGGTCCGATGCCTGAAACACGCGACAGAAGATGGTATGACGCGGTGTTAAGATTGACTCCCACCGAATTGACACAGGTATCGACGACAAGGTCGAGACTCTTCTTCAGTGATGTCTGATTGACATCGTGCTGGTATTGTCCGACACCGATGCTCTTCGGATCGATCTTCACCAGCTCGGCAAGTGGATCCTGCAGCCGGCGGGCAATCGAGATCGCACCACGAACCGTGACGTCAAGCTCCGGAAACTCCTCGCGAGCCACCTCGCTGGCGCTGTAGATGCTGGCGCCAGACTCGTTGACCATGATCACTGGTGTCTTCAGCCCGGCCTCGTCAAGCACCTGGCGGATGAAAGTCTCGGTCTCGCGACCGGCGGTGCCGTTGCCAACGGCGATCGCCTTGATCGCTCCGCTGCTGACGATCTCAACCAGCAGCCGTTTCGCCCGCTCCTGTTCGCCCTTCGACTGCAGATAGATGACGTGATCGGCAAGATATTTCCCATCATCGGCCAGCAGTGCCAGCTTGCAGCCGGTGCGAATCCCGGGATCGACCCCGAGCACCGCCTTTGAGCCGAAGGGGGCTGCAAGCAGCAGCTTGCGCACATTTTCCGCGAAGACTTTGATCGCCGCCTCATCACCCGCATCCTTGAGGGCGCGATGAACCTCGGTCTCGATGCTCGGCTGAACATAGACGCGCAGCGCCAGCCGTGCCGCCCGCTGCAGCACCTCGGCCCCCGGTGAAGACGGCACCGTGCAGGCCTCGTTCTCGAAGCGCCGGATGAGAATCTCCTCCATCTCTGTGTCCTCGGGCGGCGCGCCGATCGACAGCACCAGTTCCTCCTCCATCCACCCGCGCCGCATTGCCATGTAGCGGTGTGAATTCTGCGGTTCGAGCAGCGAGCCAATCGATTCGTAATACTCGAAATAACGTTCGAATTTGCTGTTTGGCCTGGCCTTGTCGCCCTTCTTCGTCAGCGCCGCGCCGCGCTCAAAGAGCGTCCGCCGCACCGTCTCGCGCAACTCTGCCGTCTCGGAGAGCCGCTCCGTCAAGATATCCTGGGCCCCCTGGATGGCCGCCGCCGCGTCGAGTATCCCCTTCTCCTCATTGCGATAGCCCTCGGCAACAATTGCCAGTGTCTGCCCGGGAAGTGGCCGCTCGAGGCCATGGCCACAGGCCTGAATCCAATCGGCAAACGGTTCGAGGCCGGCCTCGCGGGCGATCGTCGCCTTCGTCTTCCGCTTCTGCTTGTAGGGCAGGTAGAGATCCTCAAGCTGTTCGAGGTTGAAGGTCGCCAGAATCTTCTCCTTCAGTTCCGGTGTCATCTTCTGCTGTCGCTCGATCTCCTCGACGATGAACGTCTGACGCTTGATAATCTCGTTCCAACGCTCGTCAGCGTCGATCACCTGCTGGATAGCCACCTCGTCAAGATTGCCCGTCTGCTCCTTGCGATAACGAGCCATGAAG
>CAIKMY010000153.1 GCA_903828635.1 uncultured Acidobacteriota bacterium | reverse complement strand
CGCTCGAGGATGCCCTGCAGCGTCGAAAAGACGAGGCGGGCATCGCTTTCACGGGGGAGTGCCGTTTTCAGCACACCGGTGGGTGAGAAGCTGGCGGCAGGATTTTGCTGCAGCCAGTCCATGAGTCTCTCCGGCTGAATTCTGGTCTTTTCACCGAATTTGAGCGAGAGCGAGTCGCGGTGGCGATCGATCGAGGCGATGCCGAGCTTCTCGGCAAGACGGCGGATTCGGGCATAGGCAAAGAGGTTCTCGACAGCCTGGGGCAGGCGTCCGTAGCGATCGACGATCTCCTCGCGGATGCGTGATGTCTCCTCATCGGAGCGGGCCGAGGCGACGCGCTTGTAGGTTCTGAGCCGTTGGCCCATATCCGAGACATACTCTTCGGGGATGCGCGTCTCGACACCGATATTGATCTGGGTGCTGATCTCGTCATCGATCTCCTCGCCACGCAGTTCGTGGATGGTCCGTTCAAGCATCTGCGTGTAGAGGTCGAAGCCGATGGCCTCGATGTGGCCCGATTGCTGACCTCCGAGCAGGTTGCCGGCACCACGAAGTTCAAGATCGAGCGCAGCGATGCGGAAACCGGCACCGAGATCCGAAAACTCCCTGATTGCCGCCAGCCGTCGTTTGGCAATAGGCGTCAGCTCCTGTTCCGGAGGAACCAGCAGGTAGGCGTAGGCTCGCCGGTTGGAGCGTCCGACGCGACCGCGCAACTGGTAGAGCTGCGACAGGCCGTACATGTCGGCACGATTGATGATGATGGTGTTGGCCATCGGGATGTCGATCCCGTTTTCGATGATTGTCGTCGCGACGAGGACATCATATTTGGCGGCCATGAAGTCGAGGACGGCCTGCTCCATCTCCTTCTCGCCCATCTGACCGTGAGCGACGACAAAGCGCGCCTCGGGAACGATCCGCTTGAGGATCCCGGCAATCTCGGTGATGGTCTCGACGCGGTTGTGCACAAAAAAGACCTGTCCCTGCCGTTGCATCTCCTGCTCGATGGCACTGCGGATGATCGCTTCGTTGAAGAGAACGACATTGGTCTGAATCGCCAGCCGGTCGCGCGGCGGAGTCTCGATAATCGACATGTCGCGCAGCCCGAGCAGTGACATGTTGAGCGTGCGCGGGATTGGCGTCGCGCTCATCGTCAATACATCGACCCTTCGTTTGAGATGCTTCAGCCTCTCCTTGTGCGCCACCCCGAATCGCTGCTCCTCATCGACGATCACCAGCGCCAGATCCCTGAACCTGAGATCACGTGAGAGGATGCGATGTGTCCCGACGATGACGTCGATCTTGCCTGATTCGACATCGGCGATTATCTCTTTCTGCTCTTTCGGCTGACGAAAGCGGGAGAGAAGATTGACCGTTACCGGAAAAGCGGCGAAACGCGAGCGGAAGGTCTGGTAATGCTGATAGGCGAGAACGGTCGTCGGCGCAAGAACGGCTACCTGCTTGCCATCCATCACCGCTTTGAAGGCGGCCCGCATGGCGACCTCGGTCTTGCCATAACCAACATCGCCGCAGAGCAATCGATCCATCGGGGTCGGCGACTCCATATCACGCTTGGTGTCGGCAATCGCCGTTGCCTGGTCGGGGGTCAGTTCATACGGAAATGATGCCTCGAATTCCTGCTGCCACGGGCTGTCGCTGCTGAAGGCATAGCCGCTGACCAGCTTGCGCTCGGCATAAAGCTTAAGCAATTCCGCTGCCATGTCGCGCATCGCCCGCTTTGCTCGTGCCTTCGTCTTCTGCCAGGCGATGCCGCCGAGCCGGTCGAGCGAGGGGACGTGCGCCTCGGCGCTCGAATATTTCTGCACGAGGTCGAGCCGCTCGACCGGGACATAGAGCTTCGATCCCTCGGCGAATGTCAGCAGCATGAATTCGCGACGCGGGCGCTCGGTGCTCTCACCGGCAGTACCCGTCAGTCGGGCATAAGCTTCAGCCGAACTCTCCGGGCCGCCGGTGTCGATCTCCATCAGCCCCTGGAACTGGCCGATGCCGTGATCGAGGTGAACGATGTAGTCTCCGATCTTCAGATCGCGGAAATCCGAGAGGAAGGCACTGGCCTGCGACCGGTGAGGCCGCTCGGTCCGCTTGGGCCGTACTGTTTCGTCGAAGATGTCCGGTTCGGTGTAGATGGTGATCGGTATCTCCGGCAGGCTGAAGCCGCCGGAAAGCTCTCCGATCTCGATCTCGCCAGCCCCGGGGGCGTTGTATTCCATCAGGACCTTGCGCATCCGGTCGGCAACACCGATGCTCGGCACGACGAAGATCGTGCGGTGACCGCTCAGCCGCTGACGCTTTACGTCCTCAACCATCTCGCCGATGCGGCCGTGCCAGCGGCGCACTGCGCGCGAAGAGATCGTAACCTCCGGCGCACCCGGTTCCGGTGGAAAAAGGAAAAGTGGCGCTGCCGGATCACGCGCCAGAAAGACGCTGAGGCGATCGCTCTTGCTCATCTCCGGTAACGGCTCCGGCGCGACACGCTCCAGACTCAGCTCTTCCTCGATTGCCGTCGCCGTGCTCCCCAGCAGCCGCATCTCCAGACGATTGGCGCTATAAATACCCTCTCTCAATTCGTCAGGTGTCAGGAAGAGTCTTTCTGGAGGAAGCCCGATCTCGTCGATCGATTCACATCGTTCATATTCACGCCGTAACTCTTCATAAAGAGTCCGGATCTCCTTCTCGGTCTCGGCCGGCTCGTCGATGACGAGCATCGCGCCGTCGAGGTAGCCAAAGATCGACGCCGGCAGCGGGCGCACCAGCGGCAGAAGGTACTCCCAGCCGGGAAACTCCTCGCCCTCGTCGGCAAAGACGGTTCGATCACGCAGCGCCCGGTCATAGCGTTCATCCGCCCAGAACTGGCGCGCACGGACTCCCCACTCGCGCAGGCTGCCTGAGTCTGCCCGCTCCTCGCGCATCGGCAGGATCACAGAATCTTTCAGCTCGGCCGTTGAGCGTTGCGTCTCCGGATCGAATTGACGAATCGAGTCGATCTCGTCGCCAAAAAACTCGATCCGCAGCGGCTTATTTGCTCCACCCGGTGAGTAAACATCAAGAATGCCGCCACGTGAGGAGAACTCGCCCACCGCCCCAACCGGGTCGCTTCGCACGTAACCGATCGACACGAGGTGATCAATCAGGTCCTCCAGCGGCAACTCTTCCCCCACTTTCAGGCTGATGACCGTCCTGCCTGTCCTTGCCCGCTCGATCAGTCTTTGCATCAGCGATCGGGCTGTCAGCAGCACCAGGCTCCCGCTGCCCGCTGATAACCGCCAAAGTGCCTGCGCCCGCTTCTCCAGAATCTCCGCGTGGGGTGAGGTTCCACTGTAGGGATCACTCTCCGAGGCCGGCAGGCTGAAGACCTCAGCCTCCCCCGATTTCTTCGGGTTGAGCGCCTGAAAGAAGTATCTGGTGTCCGGTTCAAGTGTCTCCAGGTCCCGGTTGCGCCGAACGATGATCGCCAGCCGTCGCCCCGTCGCCCGCTGCAGAGCCGCCAGCACCAGCGCCCGTGCACTTCCCGATACCCCTGCCAGTCCGACCACACTGCGACCCGCACGAACCTCTGCCACCAGTTTGCGCCACGAATCGCTCTCTTCAAGAAATTGGACGTTCACTCACTCTCCAACGTCGACTAACTGTCGCCATCCCGGTCATTTCCGCCAAACCGCGCCACTATCCTCCCAATCAGGTCGGTCGTTGAGCACCCCTCAACGAAGTGGAGGCTCCGCACCTCACCCCCTGCCGCCTCAACCTCTTCCCGGCCAACGATCGAGTCAAGACCCCAGTCACCCCCCTTGACCAGAATGTCCGGCAGCAACCGCGCAATCAACTCACGCGGTGTCTCCTCATCGAAAATTGTCACATAATCGACGCTCTCCAGCGCGGCCATCACCTCGGCACGCTCGTCCTCCTTCAGAATCGGCCTCTTTGACCCCTTCAACAGCCGAACCGAGCGGTCGCTGTTGAGCGCAACGATCAGCACATCCCCCAGCCCTCGTGCCTCGCGCAGGTAGCGCACGTGCCCCGGATGCAGCAGATCAAAGCAGCCGTTGGTCAGAACGACGCGCTGCCCCTCCCGCTTCAGTCTCCATCTCTCCGCTTCCAATTGCTCCAGTCCGACAATTCTGCCCATTTTACCCCGATTCATACACTGCACGGCTATGACTCCACTCCGCTTGCACCCTCGATTCTCTTTTTGATAACTGCCGGCCACATCAATTCGCAGCACCTTTCGCGCTGCCAACAGCCTGTCTGGCTGCGCCAGTGCAATGCAAGAGTATGCTGCCGCAATCGACGAAACGCAAACCGCACTCACTCTCCGCCTTGACACCGCCGCTGAGCGAAAATATAATCCGTTCTTTGCCCTGTTATCGCAGCTCTTGCCATATGAACGGTTTGAAGATTAATGGTTTGAAGATGAATGGTTTGAACAAGAATGGTCGAAACAGTTGCGGGCCGACAGGAGCAGATTCTGGATTAGTCACACTGTATTAGTCACACTGTATTAGTTACACTGTATCAGTTACATTTGACCGGAGAGAGTAAAACACCATGCCGAATCACAAGTCAGCTGAGAAGCGCGAACGTCAGAATAAGAAGAAGAATGCCATCAACGCAGCCAACCGTACCCGGCTGCGTTCCCAGATCAGAAAGCTGCGGCAGGTACTCGCGCATCCTGAGGGGGCCGATGTCCAGGCTACTCTCTCCCAGACGATCTCGGTGATCGACAAGTCGGTGCAGAAGGGCGTCATTCATCGTAATACCGCCTCCCGCCACAAGGCTCGTCTCACCCAGCGAGTGAATCAGGCGCAGGCTAAATAGCCACCTCGATCTCTCTGGCAGAACATCAGTCCGAAGTCGGTTCATACGCTGAGCCGGCTTCGGACTTTTTATTTTGCAGTCCTGATCGGCAACGGCCGAGACGCGCATTGGATTCCCGGTACATCCTTGCTTACCGAAAGCTGACAGTTTGCCGATATCCTATGGACATCCTTGCCGCAAAGCGTGACACTTGGTGTCTGTGCAGGGGATACGAGGCAGAGGAGGTCTGATCGATGAGGCTCTTGATTGCGTGGGATGGGTCAGTCTGTGCGGAGGCAGCGCTTGAAGATTTGCGGCGTGCCGGGTTGCCGGATGAGGCGGAAGTGTTGCTCTTATCGGTAGCGGAGGTGTGGTTGTCGCCATCATCGGGGCTGGAGATGATGACGACCGAGATTGCCGATCAGATCGAGCGCGGTGTTGACGAGACGTGGGTACGAATCGAGGGCGCGCGGGCGCGTCTGGCGCAATACTTCCCGGCATGGGAGGTGGAAGTGGTTGTCGAGACGGGCTCTCCGGGAACGATCATCCTCCGGCGGGCACAGGAGTGGGGGGCGGACATGGTGGTTGTCGGTTCGCATGGCTACTTTGGGATGAGAAGGTTTCTGATGGGCAGCGTCTCGCAGCGTGTGGCCTCCGAAGCCCACTGTTCCGTGAGGATTGCCCGTGGCCGGCTGGAGGAGAATGGCAGTGAGGCGGTAAGACTGGTGATCGGCCTTGACGGATCGATCGACTCGGATGTGGCCATTTACGTGGTCGCACACCGCCGGTGGGCACCGGGCACAGAGGTTCGGCTGGTAACCTCGATCGGGCCGATCGGGGATGCGCGGACTGTTGGCGAGGAGAAGCGGGCGATCGAGGAGATTCATCTCCACGCCGCAGAGATCCTGAGAGCAGCGGGGCTGAGCGTCTCCTCAGTGATGTCATTTGAGGATCCGCGTCACGCAATCATTGATGAAGCTGAGTCGTGTGGTGCCGACTGCATCTTTGTCGGCAGTCACAGTTCGAGCCTGCTGGGAAGGTTCATGCTGGGCAGTGTCTCAACGGCGATTGTGGCACGAGCCCACTGTTCAGTCGAGATCGTCCGGCGTGCATCGACAGCGATCTGGCCGGCAGAGGATGTCGTCGAGGATCGGATTGAAGGGTGAGTCAATGGTTGACAAGGCTGAGAATGGAAGCGAGATGACCGTCGAATTTCGCGATGTGGGTATCAGTTTTGATGGAGATCCGGCACTTCAGGGCATCGGGTTTCAAGTCCCGCCGGGCGATATGCTCTGCATCACCGGCGACTCTCAATCGGGCAAGTCGGTACTTTTGCGCCTGGCGATTGGCTTTCTCAAGCCCGATGAGGGCGAGGTTCTCATCGAAGGGCAGTCACTTGGCGAGATGACAGAAGACCAGTTGCTGGCTCTGCGTCGTGAGTCGATGGGCATGGTCTTTCAGGGAAATGCACTCTTCACGGGGCAGACCGTCTTCGAGAATGCCGCCTATCGGCTGACTGACCGGGGATGGCCGGATGAGAGGGTCGAGAGCGAGGTGCTGCGGGTTTTAACTTTTGTCGGCCTCCAGGAAGATCTCACGAAGCAGGCGGAGGATCTCTCCGGTGGGATGAAGCGTCGTCTGGAGTTTGCACGAGCGCTGATCGGCTGGCCACCGATTATGTTTTTCGACGAGCCAACCTCCGGGCTCGATCCAATCAATGCACGGCAGATGCTCGACCTGATCATTCGTGCACGCGATCTGCACCGCATCACCTCTCTCTTTGTTACCAAGTCGATGCAGGAGATCCCCTACCTTGCGACACATTGCGCCCGAGCCGGAAAGGGTGAGGAGGTTCTGATCGATTCTGTCGACGCAGTCTCCTCAATGCGGGTCATTGTACTTGATAAGGGACGGATCGCCTTCGCGGGTACGCCGAGGGAATTTCAAGAGAGTAATCTGCCGGCAGTCCGTCACCTCCTGCACCCGATTATCCAGGAGCCTCACCAACATGCCGAGTGTCGTGATCCGTGGAAACATCTGCACGACCGCCACAAAGATATCGACCCCGAAGGGATCGGTTAAGATCTCATAGCAATATTCAGAATGAGAGCCTCAGTCCGCTCCGGATCCCCCGAGGTGCACCTGGTGCGAAGAAGGTCGTGTGCAGGATCGGAAACTCGTCACCAATCGCGCCGAAGGGTCTGGCAATGAAGGCCCCCCTGTCATCAAAACCGGTCGGGCCAAGCTGGGCAGCCGTCGAGTACCGCCGATTGAGCAGATTGGAGATTTGTACGAAGATCTGCAAAGATCGTGACAGGCGATACTCCGCCCCGAGGCTGGCCACGGCATAGCCCGGAGACTCGCCGGCGTCGAGATAGAAGAATTCATCAGGCTGATGGAGGTTGTTCTCATTGCCGCGTGCGAAGGATCGTGAGACAGCGACGATCCCAAGGTCGATGGTCAGACGATTACTCACACGAACGTCGGCAAAGGCTCGCCCGAGATGGCGCGGCATCAGCGGAATTGTCGCCCCGGGCTCAATCCGGATGCTGCCTTCGAGTCCCGGAGCCGGGGCATTGCTTGAACTGTTGCCGGATCCTCCAACGGTTTCCGGACTTTCAAAGGTTGCCGCGAGCAGCGTGTAGTTGCCGCCAACCTGAACCCGGCGAAGCCGACCATTGAGCTCGACGCTGAGCCCTTCGCGGCGTGTGCGGCCGAAGTTCCTGAAGTAGCCAAAACCACTCCGGTCAGATGAGACAAAGAGGATGTCATCGCTGTTGCCGGCCCGGAACCAGCCGGCGCTCCAATTGAAGGCTCCCTCGCGACCACCACGAAGCCCGGCCTCGATGGTACGAGTCACCACCTGGTCGAGTGGTGGGTCTCCGGCCATGGCGTTTGGCAGCCGACAGGGAGTCTCAGGATCGGCGCATCCGAGCTCAATCGATGTTGGCGTGCGACTCCCCTCGTTGTAGCTCGTATAGAAATTAAGCATCTCCCATCGCGACCAGCTGAGGCCGATGCCCGGGTTGAAGCGGGTGAAGCGGTGGTTGCCGGTCAGGGAGCCAGGGCCGACTGCCGGCCTGATCTGGTCGCGGTTATCGATGGTCGTTCCGTTCCAGCGGCCGGAGACGGTCAGGTTGAGCTTGTCGGTCAGCGCGAAGGTGTCAATGGCATAGAGGCTCTGCGTGGTGGTGTTGCTGCGCAGAGAGACCCGCGTGTCGTAAGGTTCGTCATCGATTGTTCCACCGGTGAGGCCGTCGGCAAAGGCGTTGAGGCCGACAACCGCCCGGTCGGCGTTGAGGTAACCGATCTGTGCCGATTGCCGGAATTGCACCCGACTCTGGTCGAGAGCTGCTCCCGCTGTCAGCCGGTGCAGCCTTCCGCGAATTGTCCCCGTCCACCCAAGCTGTCCGGCAACCCCGTAGTTCGCCTGATTCGATGCTGTCCGGTTGATCAGCCCATTGCACTTTTCGCCGGGCTCATCCTGCAGCAGCACCTGGGCAATGCAGCGCCAGAAGGGAAAGGGAGTGTTGCCAGGCCCGATCTCTCCACTCGGGACCCCGGTGTAGCCGGCTGACGCGAGGATGCGACGCTCCTCAGTATTCAGCCGGTAGACCTGCTGGTCGAGCGACTCCTCGTTGATGTCGCCGTTGAAGGTCGTCGTTCTGATCGAACGAAAGTAGAGATTGCCACCGAGGGTCAGCCGCGAGGTCAGGCTTCGCCTCGCTAACAGATTTATAAATGGCGCCCGGTGAGTCGTGATGTCTGGTTTGGTGTAGACACTCGAGTAGTCGCGATCGAGGAACCGTTGCTCCTGTAACCCATTGCCGTTGAGTCGGTTATCAGAGAAGGCCACGGTTGCACCGAGCATCGTTGCCGCCCGCTGCCAGCCAAGCCGGCCAAAGATCTGGCGTACCCTCGATGGTGACTCATCACGCCAGCCCTTCTCGTTGAAGAGCGTGCTGCCGACATACCAGTTTAACCCGGCTCTTCCTGAGCCCCCATATTCGAGGTCGGCAATGCCGCGGCCGAAACTGCCTCCGCTCAAGCGCACCGACCCACCCGGAGCTGTCTCGCCACTCTTCGTCTCGATCGAGATCGCTCCGCCGAGCGTGTTCAACCCGAAGACCGGATTGGATCCGGGCATGGCTGCCATCTCCGAGATGGCCACTCGTGGAATCAGATCCCAGCTGACTGTGTCGCCAAAGGGCTGGTTCAGTCGGACTCCGTCCAAGTAGACCGAGATCCCCTGAGGTGTACCCAGCAGAGGTGAGGCTGTATATCCCCGATAACTGACATCGGGCTGAAACGGGTTGCCCTGAATCTCGTTGACATGAATACCGCTCAGCCGCCGATTGAGGTGATCCGAGAGGTCGATGGCACCGGTCAGATCAAGATCGCGCCCTCGTGCCATCTGAATCGGCGCCGGCACCTCCTCTGTCGAAAGCAACGCTCCCGGAAGCGGCGTCGCCGAGACGACGTCGATGCTGAATGCCAACTGGTCCGGCGAGAGCAGGATCTTCAGATCCACTACACTCTCCGCAGCTACCTCCACCAGCGATTGATGAGTCGCCAGTCTTCCACTGCTGACCTCCAGACGATAACGGCCGAATGGCAAGCCGCCAATCTCCGCACGCCCGGTCGCCGCTTCCGTTACTCCCTGCCAGACCTCGCGGCTGGAGAGATTCTCGATCCGGATCGATGCCCCGAGCGGATTCCCTCGGGTATCACTCACCTCAAGACGCACCGTACCGGTCGGCTGCTGCCATTCGCCGGGACTTGCCGGCAGCTCCTCACACCACACTGACAAACAGATCAGCAGCAGAAGATTGAGACTCATCAACAACCTCACTCACAACAGCTTCACTCACAACAGCCTCAGTCACAACAACCTCACTCACAACAGCTTCACTCACAACAGCTTCACTCACAACAGCTTCACTCACAACACCCTCAGTCACAACAACCTCACTCACAACAGCTTCACAACTCCATTCTCCATTCTCCATTCTCCATTCTCCATTCTCCATTCTCAATTCTCAATTCTCCGTCACAACACCCATGATCTCACGACAATCCCAGCTTTCGCCATTTGGAGTCGACCAGCTTCTTCACCTCATCACTGGTTCGATTCTCCCGTGGCCAGCGGCGCTCAAACCCCTCATTCTTCCACTTGCGGGTTGCGTCGACACCCATCTTCGATCCATATCCCTGATTGCGCGAGGCATGATCGAGCACATCGATCGGCCCCATCGTGAACTGAATGTCGCGCTCCGGGTCGATGTTGTTGAGAACCTTCCAGGCTACCTCGCTTGGATTCTGCACGTCGACATCCTCGTCAACGACAATGATGCATTTCGTGAACATCGCCTGGCCAAGCCCCCAGATCGCATTCATGATCTTGCGAGCATGCCCCGGATACTGCTTCCGAATCGAGACGAGCATCAGATTGTGAAAGACCCCCTCGAAGGGAAGGCTCATGTCGACGATCTCCGGAAACTGCCGCTTGAGTACCGGCAGGGTGATGCGCGTGATCGCCCAGCCCATGTAGCAGTCTTCCATTGGCGGGCGTCCGACGATCGTCGTCTGGTAGATCGGGTTGCGCCGGTGGGTCACTGTCGTCACGTGGAAGACCGGGTAGGGTTCCTCAAGTGTGTAGAATCCGGTGTGATCACCAAACGGCCCCTCGACTCGCCTCTCACTCGGATCGACATAGCCCTCGAGCACAATCTCCGCCGTCGCCGGAACTTCGAGGTCGACCGAGACACACCTGGCCATCTCGATCGGCTTCTCGCGCATAAAGCTGGCAAAGATCATCTCGTCAAGGTCGTCGGGAAGCGGCAAGGTAGCGGCAAAATTGGTGATCGGTTCCGCCCCGATCGCCACTGCCACCTCCATTCGCTCGACTCCGCGCTTTTCCAGATCCCGCTGGTGAGCCGCCCCGTGCTTGTGAATCTGCCAGTGCATGCCTGTCGTCTTCTCGTCGTAGACCTGCATGCGGTACATCCCGCAGTTTCGCTTGCCGGTTCGTGGGTTGCGCGTGAAGACCATCGGGAAGGTGATGTACCGGCCACCGTCCGCCTCCCAGCATTTGAGTATCGGCAGATCGAGCAGTGAAAACTCCCCTTCGCGCAGCACCACCTCCTGACAGGGGCCCGTCTTTACCTCACGCGGGAAATATTTGCCAAGCTCCGCCAGTTTCGGCAGCATCTTCACCTTTTCAAGCAGCCCCTCGGGCGATTTGAAGTCGAGCCACTCCGTCAGGCGTGCCGCCACATCCTCGATACTGTCAACCTCCAACGCCAGCTCCATCCGTCGGCGACTGCCCAGTGCGTTGATCAGCACCGGCACCCTGCCTCCATCAACATTCTCAAAGAGCAGCGCCGGCCCCCCGGCCTTGCTGACCCGATCCGTAATCTCGGTGATCTCCTGATCACTCGATACCGGCACGGTGATCCTCTTCAATTCCCGGTTCTTCTCCAATACCTTGATAAATTCACGCAAATCCGCGTATGCCATACGACCACTCTCCTCGCTAACAGGTTATGAGATCATCAGAAAAAAAAGACTATAGGCCTTTTAGTCTATAGTCTTCCGTCATCACGACGCTTGTCGGATGCCTCACGATTATTTTGAGAAGTGATGCCGTCGGCTCAGGGCTGCCAGTTGCGATGCTCGTAGAGTGGCTGAACCAGTCGGCTCAGCCGCTCATAATCGGCCGGAGAGTCGATATCTTCAAGTACGGCATTGGTCGCGACCGGGACTTCGAGCAGATCCCCGTGGTGTGCCTTGATGAGGCCTCGCAGTCCCTCGGGAGATGTGTCGTCAAGCTGCATGATCTCCTCGATATAGCCGGCCCCGATGATCACGGGATGGCCAGCCTTCCCGTCATAAGTCGGCACGATGATCCCGCGGCCACTCTTGACATAGGCCTCGATCAGCTGGTCAACGATCTTTGAAGAGACCATCGGCTGATCGACCAGCGCCAGCAGAAAGGCGTCGGTGTTCGGGCTGAGCATCCCGAGCCCCACCTTTACCGAGGAGAGCATCCCTCGACGGTAGTTTTCGTTAATCGCATATTGCACGCCAGTGCCCGCCAGTCGCGGTCTGATCTCGCTTTCGCGATGGCCCAGAACCACGTAAATGTCGTCAAGTCGTGATTGGCGTAACTGATGTACGCACTCGGCAATCACTGTTCGCCTTCCCCATTTCAACAATGGCTTGAAGGCACCTTCCATTCTTGACGATTCGCCGGCAGCCAGCAGTATTCCGGAAATCATGGCATCCTACCTCGCATATATTATCTAACCCATATTTCTCATCAGTATTTATCTGAGCGCCAGTTGAGTGAGAATGTCACTTTCAGCACCCCGGAATCAGGCTGCTCAGATCCGCTTGCCCCGAGCACATACCAGCCCGGAGCAACTCCCCGGGAATCTTGCCCGACAGACCCCCGGCGTTCCTTCAGAACGCCTGAATTGTGAGCCACGTCTACCCAGGGGTTGCCCCCCGGGCTGTTATGCGGCGCTCTGTCAGGGCGCTGGCTGCAATGCCGCCTTTTCGGGGACAAAATGTCCAAAGTCCAAAGCCCGGAGTCAGGCATCTGATGTCTGACAAAGACTGAAGTATCAGGTTCTATTTGGCAATCTCTCCCAGTCCGGCAAACGGAGTGTTAAAGGTGCCGGGGCGAGATGCCGCCCGACTTCGCGTTCCATCGCCATCGGCAAGCGGTGCCGGGGGATTCTCAGGTAACGGCGGCGTCGGTGCGAGAGCGGGCTCTATCGTTCGACGGCGATAGATCGGCCGCTCAAACATTGGCGTCATCCTCGTCCAGTCACCAGCAGCATGCGGCTCAGCGATCAGTCGCTGCATCGCCTCGACCTTCGAATCGAGATCGTCAAGCATCGCCAGCAGCAGTGCCTCCGGTGTTGATGGCAGCTTCGGCGAGCCGTACTCCAGCTTGCCGTGATGCGCCAGCAAGAGGTGCAACAGGTGCCGCCGCAGATCATCCGGGAAATCGGGTATCTCACGGATCTTCTCGGCAACCATGATCGTCTCCATCACAAGGTGGCCAATCATCTGGCCATCATTGGTATAGCTGAAAGCACGATCATAACTGAGCTCGTCAATCTTCCCGAAGTCGTGCAGAATCGCTCCCGTTACCAGCAGGTCGGCATCGATCCCTGCATAATGGCTGGCGACAAAACGGCAGAGCCTCACCAGCGAGAGGCTGTGCTCAAGCAGGCCGCCAAGGTAAGGATGATGCATGGTCTTCGCTGCCGGAGCCCTCCTGAACTTCCGCGCCGTCTCCTCGTCACTGAAGATCGCTTCCAGCAGCCGTCGGAGGTGCTGGTTGCGAAACCCCGCAACGAAGCCCATCAATTCGGCAAACATCTCGTCGACGTTATATTTCGTCGTCGGGAAATAATGAGTAAGGTCGAACTCCTGCGGCTGACAGGGGCGCATGCGGTGAATCGTGATCTGCAGGTGGTTCCGGTAGGTGCTGACCAGTCCCCGCACGAAGACCACATCATCACGATCGAAGGTGTCGATCACGTCCTCGAAATTGTCCCACCACTGGCCCATGATCTCGCCCGTCCGGTCCGAGAGCACCACCATTACAAACTGTCCACCCGTCTTCTTGCTTCGAATCTCCTTCGATTTCACCAGAAAAGAGGTGCTGATCGTCTGGTTGGGCTGCAATTGATCGATAAATATCTTTTCCATAACATGGCGCCATTCCGGGGCGGAAGCGATAGGTTCTCTCCTCTCAGCTGGCCTGACAATCGTCTCTCAATTGTTGCTGCTGGTGTTGGTATCGTTTGGCTTCTTCTGCTTTTTATCTTGCTTTTCCTGTTTTTCTTTTTCCTTGCGCTGCTTTTTGCGCTCCTTCTCCTCGAGGTAGGGGACACGCTTGATCTGGGCAGACTTGACCTTGGCGTTCTCAAACTGAAAGCGGGGGTCGACCTCGATGAAGGCTTCGTCACGCAGCCTGGAGAGGTAGGTCTCGATCTGTTTGTCGGCACGCTGGCTGACGAGGTAGCGACCGATGGCGTCCTGTACCTTCTCGTCCTCGAAAGGCAGCTCCGTCGGCTCCTTGCGCTGGTCGATGCGGAAAATATAGAAGCCGTTCTCGAGCCTGACCGGGTCGGTCACTGAGCCGGCCGGTGCCTTCTCGACCGCTGTCTTGACGTCGGGAGCGAGATCGGGGATCTTGATTGTTCCGATAACTCCCTTGCTCTTCCGGCCGATGTCGTCATCAGAGTAGCGTTCGGCGAGAGTGCCAAACTCAATCGCCCCTCCACGTGCCTGCGCCAGGACTTCGCGCGCCCTGGCCGCTGCCGTTGCCTGATCCTTGCCAAAAGCAATGAAGATGCGGCTCAGTGTCAGCTCGCCGGGTTCGGTGAAGTATTCCTTATTCTTTTCGTAGGCTTCGCGCTTGTCCTTTTCGGTCAGTTGCTGGTAAACACGCCCATAGACCTCACGACCGATGACTGCGTCCTTGGAGAAGTTTTCGGAGAGAACCCGCTTGACCTCCTCGATGTCATAGTTGGCCTCGCGCATCTTCTGGCCAAGGCAGTCGAGCGATTCACAATTGTTCTCCTTCATCATCCGCAGCAGTTGCTGGTTGACCTGGGCATCGACGTTGATCGACAGATCCTTGGCACGTTGCGCAAGCAACTGGGTGTTGATCAGATCGTCGAGAATCTTTCCCTTCCATTCGTTGAACTTCTTTTCAAGTTCCTCACCCTTGAGCCCCTGCTTCTTCATCTCTTCGAGGAGGTCACGCTGTGCCGACTCGAAGGCGGAGCGCATGATCACACCGGCATTGACGCGGGCAATCACCTCATCGACGAGGTTCGGGTCACTCTCCTGTGCCCGGGTCGGCTCGGTCAGAGTCAGCGCCACCAGCAGTGCCGCCATCAGGGGCAGTATAGTGGCTGGCAGAGCTTTTCCTGCTGCGCGGATGGCCGATTTGATCAAGTTAAAAGATGTCATGAGATACCTCACTAAAGCTGTTCGGAATCGACGTCGTCGACAATTTGCCGTGCGTCACTTTGTCGGAAATCTGCCACGATAGGCGAACCCGAGACGCCCTTTGTGAACGACGACTTTCGCCGCCGCGACTGTCCGCTCGCTGAACTGGTCAATCAGCGTCTGCTTCTTCTCGCTCAGAAGTCGCGCCTCAATCTCCTGTTTCACCTTCTCCAGTGGCAGGGGCTCGGCGCGCTGTTCGAGCTTGAAGATATGGTAGCCGAAATTGGATCTGACGACCCGGCTGATCGACCCAACCTTGAGGGGCGTGATCGCCTGCTCGAGGGTTGGCGGCAACTGGTCGACTTCGTAATAGATCAGTCCTCCGCGTGCCGCCGTCGGTGCGTCGGAATATTCCCTTGCAAGAACCGCAAAGTCATCGGGACGGGAGACCGCCTGTCGCTGAAGTCTGACCGCTTCGGCCTCTTCAAAGACACGGATCTCGCGGACATAAAAGCCGTTCTTTCCCTGGTATTCGTCGCGGTGAGCCGCATAATGGGACTCGATCTCTTCAGGGCTCACTTTGAGGTCACCAGGCGCCTCGTTCTGATAAAACTTGAGTGCCAGCAGATCGTTGACGATCTCGATTCGCCGATCAGCACCGCTCAGCGCCGTGGTGCTTTGGTCGGCACCTTCCGTGCTGGTCTGTTTGTATTGTTCTTCGAGCGTCCGGCGGATCTCCTCATCGGTCGGTGCGATATTGCGTTCAAGTGCCTGACGAACGATCACCTGTCGCTCGATGAACTTGTCGAGAAGGCTGCTGCGCTGCTGGTCAATGTCAAGCTGGCTCAGCGAGAAATCGGAGAGCCTTGCTTTGACGAACCGCTCGAAAGCGGCAGTTCTTTCCGGATTTCCGTCGATTTCGACGATCACCGGTGACTGGTCGTCACTCGCGCCGGAAGACCCTTTGCGGCAGCCGGAAACCCCCGGCAGACAGGCAAGGACGATAATCAACGCGGAGATGCTTGTAAATTTCGCCGCTCGTGAAGACGACCCGATAGATTGTGGATAATAACCAATTTTCATAAGCAAAGCAGGAATTGTACGACGCTGGGGGCCAAAAGCAAAGGGGGGCAGTTGGCCCCCCCCGAGTTGCTGCTTCAATGTCGCCTGGCTGCCAGTGATTTTCAAGAGAAAGCAAATAGTTTGTAAACAATGTAAAATCAATGCCGTCAATCTGTACGATGGTCATGGAATGGTTATAATCGCGATCGTGAACAGCAGGAAGTGGAAAAAAAGAATAATCACGTGGTCAGAATCAAAGACGCAGTTGCTGGTCGCGGTGGTTCTGTTGCTGCTGTTGCCGCTGCTCGGTTCAATGCAGTACCGCCTGCTGCGCAAGGTGAGCGAGGCGGAGCGCGAGCGGATGCGATCAAGCCTTGAGGCTTCGGCCAATCGCTTCAGTTTTGAGTTCGATCAGGAGGTGACGCGGATTTACGCTTCATTTCTTGGAGCGGAGGCTGTTCTTGGAGTGGAGGCTGTCGCGAAGCGCGTCGAGGGAGAGGGCGATGCGTATGACGCAATGGTTGGCGCCGCCTATTCCCGGTGGCACGAATCGGCGACCTATCCGCGAATGATCGAGGCTGTCTATCGTGCACAGTGGAGATCCGGCAGTGTGCCGGATCTCGGCCGCCTTGATCCCGAGACGGGGATGATTGAGGATTGTGAGTGGCCGGCGGAGATGGCCGGCCTGCGTGAGCTGCTGTCACAGCGTGATGCCCTCTTTGGTCAGAGGCGGGAAGGGCGTGATGGTGGTGATGGCGCTCGCCGTCTTTCACCGGTGGCTTCTCTCGCCGGGAAGCCGGCCCTGCTCCTGCAGATTGTCGATACACCGCCGGGGCCGCCGGTTCCGGGTGATCGTCAGAGTGAGGGCCCGCGAGGCCTCGTCATTCTGGCGCTCGACCTTCGCTACCTGCAACAGGATCTGCTGCCATCACTCCAAGGACATCATTTCGTCGAGAGCGACCGCCACAACTACGATATGGCGATAGTCGCCGCAACCAGCGAATCAAACACCATTAGTGAAGCCAAGGCAGCCCCCGGAGGGGAAGTCTGGTACCGCACCGCGACCGATTCAGGCAGTGCTCGCGGTGCATGGGAGTATGCACAATCGGACCTCAGCCTGCGACTACTCAGGTTGCGCCCTGAGGTGTTGAGACAGCAGATGCGTCGTCCGCGGTCAACCAGCGACCGGGCTCCGACACTGACACCCCGGGGATCTCCGAACATTACGCTCGCCGCCGTCAGGACGCCAAGGCTGGCTCCGATCAACGCCCGGGGCATCTATAGCGAGGAGCTGCAGGGGATCTGGGATCTCCATCTGCGACACCATGCCGGCTCCCTCGACCTTGCGGTCGGTGCCGTTCGCCGAACCAACCTCTTCATCAGCTTTGCGATCCTGCTGGTGCTGGCGGCCAGTGTGCTGCTGGTAATGATCTCATCGATGCGCGCGAGGAGGCTCGCGCAGGAGCAGATGAACTTCGTTGCGGGGATTTCTCACGAGCTGCGGACGCCGCTGGCGGTGATTGATTCAGCCGGCTACAATCTCAGTCGAGGGGTTGTCCGGCAGTCAGAGGCAACACGCGAATACGGTGAGATGATTCGAACCGAGTGTCGGCGCCTTGGCGAGATGATCGAGCAGGTTCTCGATTTTGCGACTCTCAGATCGGGGCGGCAGCGCTTTGAGCACCATCCGATACTGCTGACAGCGGTGATGGAAGAGGCGCTGCGTGCCTCGTCTCCACTGCTTGACGAAGGGGGCTTTGAGGTCGAGGTTGAGCTGCCACAGGAATCGCCATCGGGCGGCGAGGCGGTATTGCCCGAGGTCATGGGTGATCGGCAGGCAATTATCCGGGCAATCCGTAACCTGCTGAGCAATGCGATGAAATATGGCGGACCTGATCGCTGGATCGGGTTACGCATTCAGGTCACTCGGCGGGGAAAGCAGGAGACGGTCAGTCTCACTGTCAGCGATCACGGTCGCGGCATTGCTCGCGAGGATCTTTCACGCATTTTCGAGCCATTCTATCGCAGCCGCGACGCGCGTTCGGCGCAGATCCAGGGAAACGGCCTTGGTCTGAGCCTCGTCAAGAATATCGTCGAGGCTCACCACGGGACGATCCACGTCGAGAGCCAGCCGGGGCGCGGTTCCTCATTCACCATCAGTCTCCCGGCAGTCATGCCTGAGCCGGTGCCGGAGTCTGCGCCCGATTCGGTATCAATCATTGCTGAAAGCGGGGCGCGGTCGCGTTAGGTACTGAATCCGACTTACAACAGGACGGGCAAATGTCACACCGAATTCTTTTGGTTGAGGATGAGCGTGGGCTGGTGAGAACCCTCACTGACTGCCTCACCGGCGAGGGATATCTCGTCGGGACGGCGATGGATGGCGAGACCGGACTACAGCGCGCGCGTGAGGAGAGCTTTGATATTCTCATTCTCGACGTCATGCTGCCACGAAAGAACGGATTCGATCTGCTGCGTGACCTGCGCCAGCAGGGAGTGACGACCCCGGCAATCATGCTCACTGCTCGCGGACAGATTGTCGACAAGATTCTCGGCCTCAAGCTTGGTGCTGATGACTACCTCACCAAACCCTTCGACATGGGCGAACTTCTCGCGCGTCTGGAGGCAATCCTGCGTCGGGTCGCCTCCGGCGAGACTACTCCGCCGGAGACATATGTCTTTGGCGATGTCCGCATCGATTTCCGCCGCGCCGAAGTGACCAGAGGCTCAGAGCCGGTTGAGCTCGCGGCACGCGAATACCAGCTTCTCCGCTATTTCATCGAACATCGCGAAATCGTCCTCTCCCGCAACCGATTGCTTGACGAGGTCTGGGGCTATGATGCCATGCCCGTTACCCGCACCGTCGATGTTCACGTTGGTCTCCTCCGGCAGAAACTTGAGCCCAATTCTCGTCAGCCAATCTATTTCCTTACCGTACACGGACTTGGCTACAGGTTTGTGGGGTAGTCCCGCTGTCCGCATCGCTTACTCGCGAGAATTTACATCTCTTACATTATCTTTACCGCACCTTTAACCCTTCGTTCGCCCATGTGAGGCATGATGCTGAATGTAAAGTAAGGAAAGAGTTGCTCCGTTTGTCGGTGTCTTACTGGCTGGCGAGGTTAGCGACAAGGTCAGCAAGAAATCTCAACGGACCTGACTGGAGAAGCGGGTCAGGAGAAGCGGGTCAGGAAAAAAGGACAAACGTATGATGAATCAGACAGAGATCACATTTGTGAAAAAGCTGCTGGTCGGGGTGCTGACGCTGGCGATTGGGCTGTTGCTGCTGGCGGGATCGGCACTTGCACAGGTCTCGACCCTGAGAGGGCAGGTACAGGACGAGCAGGGGGCGGTGATTCCCGGCGCAAAGATTACGGTTACGGCGAAGGGGGCTGAAGGTAAGGGAGCCGACAAGAAGCAGACGGCAGTGGCCAATGCGCTTGGCGAGTTCAGCATTCAGGGCCTTGCTGCCGGCAGTTACACGGTCATCGCCGAGTTCGATGGATTTCAGCCCTTCGTCAGGGCGGATGTTCGGCTTCCGCTGCCGTCGCCGCTGCAGGTGACGATGCTTGTTGCCGTGGTCAATGTGGTGACAGATGTTGCATCCGAGAGCAAGACAGTCTCGGTCGAGCCGGATCAGAACCTGAGCGCGACGGTTCTCGACGAGGATTTCATTCGCAATAACCTGCCTGACAACGAAGAGGATCTGCGCAACTACCTGACGGCACTGGCCGGTCCGGGTGGTGGCGGAGCTACGGGTGGTCAGGGCGGTGCGCAGATCATGGTCGATGGCTTCAGCGGCGGCCGGCTGCCACCGCGTGAGGCGATCTTCCAGATCCGCGTCAATCAGAATCCATTCACTGCCGAGTTCTCCAATCCCGGCTTTGGGCGGGTTGAGATCATTACCAAACCAGGAAATGATCGCTGGCGCGGCAATGTCAGCACCAACCTGCGTAATTCCGCGCTCGACGCGCGCAACGCCTTTGCCCTCGTCAAGCCGGATGTCAGTCAGCAACGCTACGGGTTTAACATTGGTGGCCCGATCATTGCGAAGAAGATGTCCTTCTTTGCCAACTATGAGGATCGGAGGCTGGTTGGTGGCAATGCGATTGTCGCGACGACCCTCAAGGGGCAGGAGGTCTTCAACGTCCAGGCCCCGAATAATAATCGCAATCTGATGACGCGGGTCGATTATCTCCTCAATCCGAAGAATACCCTCAATTTCAGCTACATGTATTTCGGTTCCGAGAGCCTCAACCGTGAGTTTGCCGTGCGCTTTGGCGGGTTTGGTGGTGGCTTCGGTGGCGGTGGCGGCGGTGGAGGAGGCGGCGGCTTTGGAGGTGGTGGCTTTGGTGGAGGAGGAGCCGGTGGTGGTGGAAATTACACGCTGCCGGAGCGCGGATCGGATTCGACCAACGGGAATCATACGATCAGACTATCCGAGACTTTTATCATGTCGACGGCGCTGCTGCTTGAATCACGTTTGCAGATTCAGCGGGAAAACAGCAACTCAAAGGCGAGGACGGCCGGCGTGGCGATCAATGTGCTCGATGCCTTCAACGGCGGAGGAGCCACCTGCTGCCCGAGTCGCTCGACCAACCGCGACATCGAGTGGCAGCAATATCTCACCTGGACGAAGAAGAAGCACACGGTCAAGTCGGGCTGGCAGTTACGCAACGAGAATGTCGACGACTACAGTGCGACCAATTTCAATGGGACCTTCACCTTCTCCAACCTCGAACAGTATCGCCGGGTGATCAGTGGCGACACGACGGTGCGACCGCAGCAGTACACGGTCAACCGCGGCAACCCGGTGCTTAAGTACAATCGAACGGAGAACTCGTGGTTTGTCAATGACGACTGGCGTCTCAGCCAGGCGATGACCCTGTCGTTCGGTCTGCGTCACGAGTTTCAGACACAGCTCGGAGACAAGATGAACTTCGCGCCGCGCTTCGGGCTTGCCTGGGCACCGTTCAAGGATCGCAAAACGACGATTCGTGTTGGTGGCGGGCTCTTTTACTCGCGGCTCAACAGCAATCTCTACGAGTCGATTCTGCGTTTCGATGGTGTAACGCAGCAGAGTGTCATCATTCGCAATCCACTCTATCCCGATCCGTTTGCCGGCACTCCGGTGATCGAGGTCAGCAATACGGTCAAGCGGATCTTCGAGTCGAACCTGAAGGCCCCCTACACGATCAACTACTCGCTGACCGTTGAGCGGCAGCTTCCGCTCAATCTCAACGGGTCATTCTCTTACATCTACGCGCGCGGAGTTCATCAATTCCGCACTCGCAACATCAATGCGCCACTGCCCGGAACCTACGATCCGGCGGTGCGTGGCAGCGGAGTGCGGCCGCTTGGTGACGTTGGCAACATCAATCAGATCGAGTCGTCGGCTAATTCGAAATATAACGGACTGCTCTTCCGTCTCGATCGTCGAATGGGGCGTAATTTCAATATTTTCGGGAATTACACGCTCTCGTGGACGAACAGTGATGCGGACGGATCAGGATCGCTGCCGGCCAATAACTATGATCTGAAGAGCGAATGGGGTCGTGCCTTCACTGATCGTCGCCACTCGTTCTTCGTTGGTGGACGGATCGGGCTCCCGCTGGGGCTGAGCCTCTCCCCGTTCATCAACGCCTCATCAGGAGGACCGTTTAACATCACCACCGGCTTTGACGAGAATGGTGATACCTCGATCAATGACCGGCCGGCCGGGATGGCAAGGAACTCCAGCCTCTCACCGAGCCTCTATTCGCTGATCAACAACCGCTGCATTTCCAACTGCGGTTTCGGCGCGACTGGCGCTCCGGTCTACCTGCGCGATTACCTCGCGGCAGTCTATCCGAACGGCGTCAAAGCGCAGAGCCCGGGCTCACTCAATGCCAATGTGACCATCAGCAAAACCTTCGGCTTTGGCGAGCGCAAGGGCGCGACGGCTCAGAGTGGAGGGCCTGGTGATATGGGCGGTCGTGGCGGCGGGGGCGGTCGTGGCGGCGGGATGGGTGGCGGCCCGATAATGATGGGCGGCGGTGGGATGATGGGTGGCGGGATGATGGGTGGCGGCAACGAGAATGCTCGCTTTACCCTGCAGATCACTGCCCAGATCAGCAACGTGCTCAACCGGGTCAATTTTGGGAGCTTCAGCGGCGTCCTCGGGTCGCCCTATTTCGGACGCTCCAGTTCAGCCGGCGGACCGCGCCAGTTCGAACTTGGAATGCGCTTCGGTTTTTAAAGAGTTATGTGATCCCATCACGGGATCAACGAGTTACCACCAACCACAACCACTCAACTGAGACGGGGCAGGGTAGAATTTTTCGGAATTCTCTCCTGCCCCGATTTTTCTTTACAGGCTCTCTGTTTACTTCTTTTTGTGGGCCCGTGATCCGAGCAGCGTCATGATCGATCCAAAGGCGAGCATGACGACGCCCCAGTGCATATTGACATTGATGCCGAGTGAGCGCTGGTAGATCTCCTGCGGACCGAAATGGCCGTAGAAGCCGAGCAGCGCTCCGACGAGGATGAACATGAAGCCGATAGGCAGGCGAATGTCGAGTCCCATCTCTGACCTCCTTTACCAGAAAATGACATTGACGAGGATTGTCAGGAGCATGACGATGATGCCGAGGAAGCCGGGCCTGAGATACCAGGCCGAACCCTCGTCCTTCGGTCGTTCGGTCAATGACCAGACGAGCCCGACCAGGTCCTTGTCTTCGCGAGGCTTCGTGGCGAGACTGACGACGATTGTCACGATAAAGCAGGCAGTCCAGGCATAGATGGCTGTCCAGAAATTCTGAGCCATCTCGCTCGGGTAGGTGTGAAGAGTGGCAAACCAGCCACCCTTGACGCCGGCCAGCGCGCCCTTCGGCAGACTCAGTCCGTGATGGGCGGCTGCTCCCAGCGTGCCGATCAGCAGTCCATAGAAGGCACCGTGACCGGTCGCCCGCTTCCAGAACATGCCAAGCACGAAGGTTGCGAAGAGCGGCGCGTTAACGAAGGCAAAGATCAGCTGCAACATATCCATGATGTTGTTGAAGACCGTTGCGACGTAGGCGGCCGCGACCGAGACGACGATGCCGAAGACCGTCGCCATACGTCCCATCCAGAGATAGTGTTCATCGCTGGCATCCTTGCGAATGTAGGACTGATAGATATCATAGGTCCAGACGGTGTTAAAAGCAGTGACATTGCCGGCCATCCCCGACATGAAGCTGGCCATGAGCGCCGTCAGTCCCAGCCCGAGCAGTCCGGTCGGAAAGTAGTGGACAAGCATCATCGGGATTGCGAGGTCATAGTTGAATGCACCATCGGGCCTTTTGGGGAGTGCGAATCCACTGGCGCCGGCCTTATAGGTCAGGGCAATGGCGATCATCCCGGGAAGGATGACGAGGAAGGGAAAGATCAGCTTGGGCACGGCGGCAATCAGCGGGGTGCGGCGTGCTGCGAGCATCGAGTCAGCAGCCATTGCCCGCTGCACCACCAGAAAATCGGTGCACCAGTAGCCGAACGAGAGGACAAAGCCAAGTCCCATTGCCAGCCCGAACCATTCGATCCCCATCGGATTTGATGAGGGATCATCGAGCATCTTCCACGAATGGGACCAGGCTCCGGCAGCATAGCCGTTCTCTGTCGCCACCCGGGCAAGCCGCTCCTGCAATCCACCCCAGCCGCCGGTATCTCGTAATCCCAGAAAGACCAGAGGCGCAAACCCGAAGACGATCAGGAAGAATTGCAGGACCTCATTGTAGATTGCCGATGTCAGGCCACCCAGAAAGATATAGACGAGGACGATCGCCGCAGAGACCCAGACACTGACATTGAAGTCCCAGCCGAGCAGCAGTTTGAGCAGCAGTCCCATGGCATAGATCGAAATCCCCGAGGAGAAGATCGTCATCACTGCAAAGGAGATGGCGTTGAAGCCGCGCGTCTTCTCGTCAAAGCGCAGTTTGAGGTACTCCGGCACCGAGCGCGCACGCGAGCCATAGTAAAAGGGCATCATGAATATCCCGACGAAGACCATTGCCGGAACCCCGCCAACCCAGTAGAAGTGGCTGGTGGCAATGCCATACTTCGCTCCCGAAGCCGCCATTCCGATAACTTCCTGCGCGCCCAGGTTGGCCGAGATGAAGGCCAGCCCGGCTATCCAGGCCGGAATCGATCTGCCTGAGAGGAAGAAATCGGTGCTTGTTTTCATGTATCGCTTGAGCGCAAAGCCGATGCCGAGCACAAAAACGAAGTAGATGGCCATGATCAGCCAGTCAATCGCTGTCAGTTCCATATTGGTTTGTCCGAATTCACTGATGTTCGAAGTTGGAAGCCAATCCGAGGGTGACTGCGGATCGACTCGTTAACACGCCGCTTCACGATGATACCCGTGCAGGGTGAGGCGAAGAGTAATACGAATCGGTGGCGAGATCAATGATAAGAGGCTGCAATCGCTTATTTCCGGTATCGCACCAGTTGAGCCGCAACCAGGAATTCTTGTCCTTCATGACATTGTGGCTTTATTTGTGGTTCTCTGGTGATACGGACCGGGCAACTGATTGGCGCACACGAAGCCACAAAGTCACGAAGTTCTGTCGACGCTTTCAATTGTTCATTTTCCCGGTGCTATCGCGCTTTCCTGTCGTCCATCCTGGTGACTAATCTCGCCTGCTGTCATCCAGCCCTTGCGAGTTGAATGAAACCGCGTAAACTCTCTCCGCGTGGAGATGTTCATCTTCGACAGAGATACTTTCAGGGATCTGATGAGGAAGACGCGATGACAAGGAAGCAGTTGGTCGTCGGTGGGTTGATCTGCCTGCTGGGTGCAATGATCGCCGTTTCGCACGGGACGGATCCCCGGGCGATGCAGTCAGAGAAGAGGCCAAACATCATTGTGATTCTGGCCGACGATGCCGGGTATGGCGATATTTCGAGCTACGGTGCAAAAGCGCTGACAACGCCGAATATCGATCGGCTGGCGCGGGAGGGGCTACGGTTTCGTGACGGGCATGCGGCGGCGGCGACCTGCACACCCTCGCGCTATGCTTTGCTGACGGGTGAATATGCCTTTCGCAAGTCGGGAACCGGAGTGCTGCCGGGTGATGCGGCGATGGTTGTCGACACCAATCGCCTGACACTGCCGGCGATGCTGCGACAGGCGGGCTATGTGACCGGAGTTGTCGGCAAGTGGCATCTCGGGCTTGGCGGTGCAGGCGGACCGGATTGGAATGGCCGGATTGAGCCGAGCCCGAATGACCTTGGCTTTGACCATTCATTCATCATGGCGGCGACAGGTGATCGTGTGCCGACGGTTTATGTTGAGAATCGGCGTGTTGTCGGGCTTGATCCCGCCGATCCGATCAGGGTCGATTATCGCGCGCCAATCGGTGACTGGCCGACGGGAATGGCACGCCCCGACCTGCTGCGGATGCATCCGAGCCATGGCCACGATATGACGATCGTCAACGGCATCAGTCGCATTGGCTACATGACGGGCGGGCGGGCGGCACTCTGGAAGGATGAGGACATGGCCGATGTCTTCACCCGCGAGGCGGTCAGCTTCATTGAAAAGCAGCGCGGGCGGCCCTTCTTCCTCTATTTTGCGACGCATGATCCCCACGTGCCACGAGTCCCGCATCCGCGGTTTGTCGGAAAGACGAAGATGGGACCGCGCGGAGATGTGCTGGTCGAGATGGACTGGTCGGTTGGTGAGATTATGCGTGCACTCGATCGGCTTGATCTGACACGTGAGACGCTGGTTGTCTTCAGCAGCGACAACGGGCCGGTGGTTGATGATGGCTATCGTGACGATGCTGTTGAGAAGCTGGGAGCCCATCGGCCGGCAGGGCCGTGGCGTGGGGGCAAGTACAGTAACTTCGAGGCAGGGACGCGCGTGCCATTCATCGTCCGCTGGCCGGCACGCATACGGCCCGGAG
Organism: uncultured Acidobacteriota bacterium; assembly: GCA_903828635.1. Lineage (GTDB taxonomy): Bacteria > Acidobacteriota > Blastocatellia > RBC074 > RBC074 > CAIOZW01. The sequence goes on along the minus strand of CAIKMY010000153.1, from coordinate 1,562 downwards.
TCTCTGATGCTCTCGTTTCCCAGGTCGACCTCCTCGCCTCTTTCGCCGCGCTGACAGGGCAGCAATTGCCGCAGGCGGCTGCTCCGGACAGCGTCGATCTGCTGCCCGCACTGCTGGGCAAATCGGCAACCGGACGTGCCGAGCTGGTCGAGCAGGCTGGAGCCCTCTCACTGCGTGAAGGTCAGTGGAAATATATCGAGCCCGGCAAGGGGCCGAAGATGAGTGTGCCGACCAACACCGAGCTCGGAAACGATCCGGCCGGGCAGCTTTATCGCCTCGATCGTGATCCCGGAGAGACTCTCAACCTTGTGGCTGGCGAGGCTGCTCGCGCCACACGCATGCAGTCGAGGCTGGAACAGATTCGTCGCCAGGGCCGCAGCCGCTGAGCCGACACAAACTCCCCGATAACAGGAATAACAAGAGGAGGAACCTCAATGACAACTCTCGATTGGGTAGCGATTGCCGGCTACTTCGCGGTTCTGCTGGGGATCGCGTGGTGGGTGATCCTCAAGGGAAAGAATACGACCGATGACTATTTCCTTGCCGGCCGCAATCTCGGCTGGTTTGTCGTCGGCGCCTCGATCTTTGCCTCGAATATCGGCTCTGAACACGTCGTCGGATTGGCGGGATCAGGGGCGACCAGCGGTGTCGCCCTCGCCCATTATGAACTGCACGCCTGGTGCCTGCTGGTTCTCGGCTGGGTGCTGATCCCCTTTTATGTTCGTTCGCGGGTCTTCACCATGCCCGAGTTTCTCGAAAAGCGATTCTCGCCCACGGCCCGCTGGGTGCTCTCGATCATCTCGCTGATTGCCTACGTGCTGACGAAGATGGCGGTCGGCATCTTTGCCGGCGGTGTCGTCTTTGCCACACTTCTGCCCGAATACAGCCTGACGTTAGGCGGGGTGACCCTCGACAGCTTCTGGGTTGGCTCGGTGGCCGTGATTGTCATTACCGGTCTTTACACGATTCTTGGAGGGATGCGTGCAGTAGCCTACACCGAGGCCGCGCAGACGATCATCCTGATTCTCGGCTCAGTGCTGATCACGCTCTTCGGCCTCTCGAAGCTCGGCGGCTGGACTGAGCTGCGGGCGGCGCTCGACCCGGGGATGTTCAACCTCTGGCGACCGATCGTTCCCGATGGCATGCAGGGAACCTGGGCCCCGGTGAGGGAGGCGACGCGGATTGCCTGGTACTTTAACGGTGACTATCCGTGGATGGGCATGCTCTTCTGCGCTCCGATCGTCGGACTCTGGTACTGGTGTACCGATCAATACATTGTGCAGCGGGCGCTTGGCGCTCCAAATGAGCGCGAGGCACGACGCGGAACGATCTTTGCCGCCTTCCTCAAGCTGCTGCCGGTATTCATTTTTATCATTCCAGGGATGATCTGCCTCGCGCTGGCGCGCTCCGGAAAGATTCCGGCGCTGCACACGATTGTCGACCAGACCGGGGCGGCGATCCCCGATCAGGCTCAGGCCGCCTTTCCCCTGATGGTCCAGCACGTGCTCCCCTCAGGCGTACGTGGGGTCGTCGTCGCCGGATTGCTGGCGGCGCTCATGAGT
>CAIKMY010000152.1 GCA_903828635.1 uncultured Acidobacteriota bacterium | reverse complement strand
GTCGGGCAAGGTTCCCAAGGCGTTGCCCTGGGCTGGTATGCGTTGCCCCTTCGGGGCAAACTGAGCTCACCAGCCTGATTCAGGGATGCTGAGAGTGAAATCCTGTCTTATCTGGCACTCTGAGAAATTCAAGCTAAATCGGAGCAGGCAACATTGGGACACTGCACGCCGGAATCGCCGCGAATCAGGGACTTCTTCCTATGTTGCCTGTTCCAATGTCGGCTGTTTCCATTTAGTTACAGGTCGGCTGAATCAGCGGGATTCTGACGATCACCGGCGACTGCGTCACCGTCAGCGTGTGCAGATTATGCCCCTGGCCGTATGACGTCGAGTTTGAAGCGGTCGTCGGATTGTAGTTGATCACCGCCCCGAAGAGCGCCTTCGTCTCGGATCCCGTCGCCCAGATCTTGATCCAGCCGGCGCGTCCCGAAGGAATGATCTTCGTGAACGGGGTGAAGGTCCTCGGGAAGTTATTGGAGAAGACCTCGCGCAACTGGCAGGCTCCGATCCCTCGCGTAAAGCTGTAGGCGATCTCCTGATCATCAAAGAGTATCCCAGAGATATTCCCGATCGTGGCTCCGCTGGCCGTCAGGTCCCCCCCGATCCGGTCAAGTATCAGCAGTGTCGAGTTGCGATTGTCGACGCTCGCGATACTGTCGATCGCCACCGTCTGCGGCAATCGGTTGTAGGCAATGCCGTCAAACCTGAGATCGACCGCCACCGGGCTCGTGTCAAAACCCGCCGGTGCGACCGTCAAGGACTGGATCGAGAGCGCCGGCAGGTTGGCGGACTGCCCCGTCGCCAACTTAACGTATGAATCGCCGATCATATTATTGAAGGCTCGTGGCAGCCCGGTAGCGTAATCGACAGCCACCGCCATAATGTACCCGCTGTTGCCCGGATCAAAGTCCGAGGCCCGATAGGTCCACGTCTGATTCGGCGTCAGACAGATGAAATAATCAAGCACTGCGCAGCTTGCACCGTCGACTGCGAAGATGTGCATCGTCACGCTCTCGGCCGGCGAGACATTGGTCATCGAGATCTTTGTGTCCTGCCTTGCCGCCGTCACCGCATCCGAGGTGTAGATCGGATAGAAGAGGATCGATCCCGCCTGCTGTCCTCCGGCCTCGGCCGTTGCCGGATAGCTCGCCGCATCGGTCAGCCCCGGCAATGTGATCGCCGTCGTCAGCGTCGCGGTGTTGTTGGTCAGATCAGGGTCCGCCAGGCAGTTGGTCAGCGAAATCGTCGCGGTATTGATAACGTCAATCACCGGATAGGCAATCTCTACCTTCGCCTTGATCGTGATTGTTCCCGATGACGGAAAGCTGTTGGAACACTGAATCGCCCCGGCAGGGTTACCGGCGACCGGTGAGAGCACCCCGAGCGTGAAGGTCAGCGTCTGCACTCCGGCCGCTGTGCTCAGGCTCATGGTTGTTCCCGGCACCGTCGAGTTCCACGTCTCCAGCTTTATCGACCTTGGCAGGACATTGACGATCTTCGTTCCGTTGGAATTGGATGATCCATTATTCTGGAAGCTGAGCGTGTACGTGATGTACGACGTTGCCACCGAAGTGCTGAATGGAACCTCTGTCGGGCCGCTCATTAATAGTTGTAAGTTCGACCTTGTCTGCACTGTCGAGGTCACTGACAGACTGTTGCCAGTCATACTCGGATCAAGCGTATCAGAACTGACCAGCGCTTCGTTGACAAGGTTTGGCTTGCACATTTGCGTGTCGGTCAGCCCGAGTGTCTGCTGAACATCGGAGCAGATGCGCGCAACGATTGTCAGTGTTCGCGTTGTTCCAACTGTCGTCAGCCCATCGGCCGTGCCCCCCGGGACGCTGTCAGTGCCGCCACTGCCATCCCAGATCGCCGTCACCATTCCATTGGTACCGACCGAAGGCGTTGTCAGCGAGGCTCCCGCCGAGGCTGAGGCCGAAACAAATATTGTCCCACTCGGCAGCACATCGCGAATCTGCATGTTGTAAGCCGCACTCGGCCCGTCGCTGACAGCAACAATCGTGTAGGTGAGCGTCTCGCCGGCAATCGCCGGATTTGGCGAAACCGTCAGCGTCCCCTTCACATCCGAACTGAATTCAACCCCGACCGTATCGCAGATTCCCACATTGTCAGTATCATTCGGGTCGGATGAGGTCGAGGTCGCAGTGGCACAATTCTGATATGAAATCGGCACTGGCTGCGGCGTCCGCTGATCCTGGCTCACTGTCAGTCGAACGACAAATCTTCCCGCCGGGTTGCTGATACCGTCAGGCTTCGTGGCAGATGGCAATTCAGTTGCCGTGCAGGTGACAGTGGTCGTCCAGTCCCCGGCATCCACCTGTGTACAGCCCACCGCCGGATTCTGATTACCATCAACAATATTTGGGGTGACAAACAATCCGTTTCCGTCAATCATGCCGGTCTCGATCTTTGTCACTTTCTGGAATGACGGCAGCGTATCAATCAACTGGTAGCCACGGGCGGTACTCGGTCCGTTATTGGTCACCGACAAAAGGTAGCTGAAACTTTTTCCCGCTGTTACCGAGCCACCATCCACCCCGAGATCATTGACGTGGGTCTTGATCAGCGCCAGATCAGAGATCGCGGTGACGGGTGTCGTCAGGGTAGCAGTTCCTGCGACCGGGCGATTGAAGTTGTTGATCGTCGCATCAAATGTCGAGGTTGAGATGAGACTGTCTCTTGTCGCCGGATCGACAAAGACCGTCAGATCGATTGATGCCGTGTTGTTGGGAGCATTGGCTGAAAGCAGCGGCGCTGTGCAAACCACTGTTCCGCCATTTCCCTGGGGATTCTTCTCTGTGTTGACTCCGACCGGCGGCGCACAGACGAGGGTCGCCCCGGATGGAACCACCGGGCTGACCGAGATGAACTTTGCCCCGAGTACCCTGTTCAGCGGATCATTGTTGAACGATGGCAACAGCTCAGTCAGCCTGATCCCGGCGACATCAGAGGGGCCATTGTTGGTCAGCGTCACACGATAGGTCAGATACGTCCCCGCAATCACTGCCGCTCCAGTGGTCGCGACGCCGTTTGCCGGCGTCGCCGGCGCGATTGGCCCGGTCTCGTTCGGACTGCTCGCCGCCGTCACCGCATACTGCACGACTTTGGTCACGCTCAGATTCGACGAAGCAACAATCAGGTTCTGCGTCGCCGGAGTCTTGTTGTTCGCCGGATTTGCATCGGGTGTCCCCACACAACTCACCGGGGGAAAAAGCGAGGATCCGCTGTTCGGACACAAACCGCTGGCGATACTCGCCGGGTTTGAGACCACCTGTCCTCCGGTCACTGACTCGTTAACCCTGACGAACAAGGTCAGGGTTCCCGCATATCCCCACGGCAGTGTCCCATCGAGATACGATGGCGTTAACCCGAGATTCCCCTGCGGCCGGCAATAAATTGTCTGGTTGCCGGCAGCGCCAACCACCGTGCAACTGAGGCTGATATCCGGTCCTGTTGGCGCAACACCGTCGACCGCTTTCACCGTAAAGGTCGTCGAAGTGCCCGCAGCAATAAATGATCCGCCGGTTTCAAGCGCTCCAAGATACTCCGTGTTTGCCGGAATGCGATCCGTGAACATGGTGTTGTCAGCATTGGCCGGCCCGCTGTTGCCAAATGGAATATCATAACGAATATATCCACCTGAGTTGACCGATCCCGCCGGCACGTTCACGCCAACAACTGGCAGCGTCACCGTTGGCAGCGGCCCTGCACCATCAGGATCCACTACCGCCGACGACTGCTTGCTCACCGCCAGATCCGCCGGAAGCGTCACCGGATGACTGGTCTGGTTTGAAGTGTTGGTCACCGTGTTCTGCCCTGACTGCTGCTCGTTGTAAAACTCGGCAATGTTGGTGATCACCGTGCCATATTGTGCCCCATCGTTGATCTTCACCTGGAACTCGAACTTGAAGACAGCAGTCGCCCGCAAGACACCAGCTTCGGGCGTCAAACACTCAATGCGGTTGTCGGTTGACTTGTAGTCGCACGTCCACGGACTCGACCCTCCTCCCGGCTGCTGCAGGATCTTCAGCGAGCTGCTGACATAGGTCGTGTTGGCAGGAATCGCATCTTTTACGCGCAAACGATTGTTGTCGAAGGTCTCGTCATTGTTGCCGTCATTGGTCACCGTGACCGTGTAGGTAATAACCTGCCCCTGCGCCAGCGGAGTTCCATCAACCGGACTCGCATCGATAGTTATTGGAGCATCAAAGACCAATCCCCGGATTCCGCCCCAACCAATGGTTTTTGCAGCCGCCTTCACTGCCAGGCGCGTCACGCCAGCTCCGAAGACAGATCCCCGCGGCCCGAGGGCCAGCGCAACTGCCCCTGCCACAATCATTGCCAGTACGACACCTGCCGGAATGAATCTTCGGACTAATCTGTTGTGTGCGGTTCGCATTTCATTCATTTCCGGGGCCCCCAGAGCCCTCGATCCAACACCTTTACTTTGAATCAGTATTGCCTTGAATCACTTCCTGCCATCTCTGAAGGCTTGAGTCTGGTCCGATCGGTTAGCCAACCCCCTGACTGATAATTACCATGTACTGATAGCACCCTCAGGCAGCCCCCCCTAAGCCAACCTTAGGGAACCGGACAAGTATCCGGTGGGTCAGCACTGATGAATTGATAGGCCTCTCTGTACTTTTTGTAGGCCTCCAGCCAGTCCCTGCTGGCATAGAATTGATCAGCCTTAGCCAGTGTCGCGGCAACGCAGGGAACATCGAGCCCCTTGGCTTTAGCCTGCTCATACAGGGCAGTAACCAGCGACTTGACTCTCTCAGCGTAACCATTGCCTTCGGTGAAAACAGTGTGGAGAAGAAAGCCGGAATCGGCAACCAGTCCCCCCTGAATATTGAAAGCCATGTCCTGGCACCACGTTCCATTCTCTCGTTTGATTTCCAGAGCAGTGAGCACGGCTCCATCTATTGTTTTTGCCGCAAGGGCAATATAGTAGGCTGGATTAGGTGCACTAGTTGTACCGGCAGTCTCATCAAGTCCCTGGAGAACAGCTTGTATGGCAATCAGAACACCGTTGGCAATGGCCACGTCCGCTGCCGAGGGAAAGTCAGTTAATGATTTCCAATCACAACTGTCCTTGGTAAATTCGACCCGTTCTTTCGAAGACAACCTTCCCTCTGACTCGCGACTGCGGTCGATGGCAGCCACGGCAGTGTTACTGTCGTTGAACCATCCCTCGGCTCGATTCAATGCTCTCAGATACGAAGGATTGTTTCTCATTCTGCGGATGATGGATTTCAGCCGACGCAGGCTCCCACCCTCAGGAAAAGCAACTGAGTAAGCAGCCATCTCTGTGGCAGACATTCCGGCAATGCGGGCACGTGACTCCCTGTTATTGAGAATAGCCTCTTCCAGACCGTCCCTTCCCGAGTTGGCGAATATCTGCCGAACCACACTAAAATCCCTTACGAAAGTGAACGTGGCATCAGCCTCATCGCTGAGCGAGAGGAGTTCCGCACGGACTTGTTCCGGATGCCATTGCTGTTGCCCCGAAATTCGCGGTAGCAACTCACCCTCGTTTGCAGATTTGTCTCTCTCCTGCGCACGAATCAGGGTGGTGCACGACAATAGTACAATGAAGATCTTTGCCAGTGTGGCAGTGTGATATCTGTTCATCGCAATCATCTTAAAAGGCCAGGTGCTGATCTGATGACATCAGCTTTTTCTGCAGGTTTTACCTTGAACTGCCGATCAATCATCAGAGTGGACAGAACATACATCCCGATCCACTTGCCAGATTGACAGAAACTTCACTTTCTATGCAGCGATCAATGTAATCGTGCAGCAGCCTTACTCCTTCCAGTGTCAAACTTTTCCAGGGCCAAATAAGTTGTCAATCAATAACACAGCATTATTGAAGAGGTCAGTTATTGTCACTTGATTTCACAGCTGTCATTTCCAACCTGTGCATAAGCGGATCGATATTTTTTATAGGCTTCCAGATACTTACCGCCAGAGTAAAAGGCATTGGCAGCACTCAATTCCCGCTTGGCGCAATTTATTTTGATTGGCTTCTGTGCGAACTCAGCCGTGTCGATGACCGCCGTCACCAGATCACGCACATAGTCGAGATAGCCGCCATCATCCCTGTCAAGGACGAGAGAAATCGTTGCCGGGTCATCGGTGCTGAGAGCCCCTTCAATGGTAAAAGCGAGTGCTTCGCAGTACTTGGCCTCTTCACGTGCTGCTTCCAGCCCGTTAAGAATTTCAGCGGCGGTTCCCCACGCTGCTGTAGCAATGATTCTGCCGACCTGGGGAATTTTGATTACACCTCCGACTACCGGAATTGGAATTTCAATATTCGGTGGCAGTGCTTCGTATACCACCTCTGCTGTAAAGGCAATCCCCTTTGGAGCGGCGATATCAGGATCAGCAGACGGGTAGTCATCGAGCTCGTCAAACTTACAGGCAGGTTTAATGTAGTTCACCGCCGTGGCCGTGGCACGAGAATTTAAGGGTGAACCACCACCCGGCAATTGTGCGGATCGCGTATCAGCCCCGGAATCACTCGCCCTGCGGTTGATATAGCGCTCATAACGGTCGAGGGCTTTCGTCATCGATTGATCTTCGCGAGCATTGCGCATTCTGGAGGTGAGATCAACCAGCGCCTTCGAATGGCGCATCTGCTTGTCCATCGCGGTGAGAAGATCTTCGGAAAGTGACCGTACCTGCTTTCGATAGCCGGCAAGCTCCTCCTGAAGATCCTTGTAATCATCGTATCCCATATCCTGCAGGGCGCTGCGCCCGAGCGTATAGTTCGAGAGATACCCGGCCAGGGCCTCAAACTCATCGATAAGGGCGAGCACCTCGTTGCGGACCATTGATGCAGGACGCGGCTCGGTGGTTGTGCGCGTCACTGACTGCCGACCCTGCGCCAAGGCGATGCCAGCAAGCAGGAAAGCAGACATCGCCGTGACAATGACCCTGAATAAAAGACGTTTGTTCATATCAGTCTTCAAGCAAATAACAGGCAGCGAATCCGGTAGATTCATATCGGGAAACCCGAAACAGCCTGCATCCACACAGCTCCTTTCAGAGACTCAATAAATGCCCCAGGCGCCCCCCCATGATTCACGGCATCTCACGGGGCAAAGAAACCGAAGATATCAATCAGCAGATCCGTGACGCTATTCGTAAAAATTCTCAAGCCTCCATCATTCCCAAGCCTGGCGACAGCCTCACGGGTCAGTGTCTTTCCTGCCTGGTAGCCAATGCCGGCCGATTCCGGGGGCACTCCGACACCTGACCAGAAAATTACCTGACCATCAGCAGTCGGACTGACCAGAGTGGCGTTGAAGACGAGAGTCCTCGCGTTGGAGTTGATGGTCATGCCATCGCAAACCCCGACAACCGGCTGAACACGAGTGGCATTACTTGCCAATGGTGCACCGGGTGTAAAACATCCGGGCTGGCCTGAGCGCGTCTCCAGCAGGCGAACCGGACGAGCCAGTGCGTGGAACAGCTCTCCCGGGCCATTCAAATCAGCGGCATTCTGGCTGTAGTAACCGACAATATCGATCGAGAGGTCAGTGGTGGCGGATGAATAGACTTTGAAAGTTCCATCCGGAGCCAGGGTAACGGTGAACGAAGAACTTATTGACTGTCCCGACGCAAAAGACGAGGTTGTCGCCACTGGTCGCGGCGTGATATTGCCGGGATAGAGAGTGATCATCCCCTGTGCCGACGGGCCGTATGTGGCCACACTGCCGACAAGCGCAACGGCGCTCTGCGGAATTGTCTTTCCACCACAAAAGATCCTTCCCTGTGGTGTCAATTCAGAGCCCGCGGCGAGCTTCGACTTTGGCGTGAAGCAGGCCGACTTATCACTCCGGGTGTCGAGCAGCCGCATCGGACCGGAAAGGGTATGGAAATAGAGTCCGCCTGACCCCGGTGGAGCGTAATAACCAGTGACTTCAATGACGACATCCGCACTTGAACTGGTAAGGATCGTGAATGCCCCATCACCCGCGCCCAGCCCGACGGTGAAGCCGTTGGTAGCCGGCTGGCCGGCCTGATAGTGCTGATTGACGACGTTTGGCTGTGGAGAATCACTCGGATAGAGTGTCAGAGTGCCTGCACTGTTCTGATAGGTGGTAATATTCCCGGTGAGTGCACGCGCCGCTGCCGGAATGCTGATGGTGCCGCAGGTTCTTCCGGCAACCGTCTGCGTCCTTGGCGACCCGGCCTGCAATTGCTGACCTGGTGCATCACATGCAGACTGGCCTGCACGTGTGTCGAGCAGACGCAATGGTCGTGACAAAGCGTAGAACATCAGCCCCCGCTGACGAATCTCCAGCGCATAGGTTCGTGAGCCGCTACAGGAGATTGTTCCCGTGGCAACCACTGTAAAATTGTAGGTTCCAGCCTGGGTTGGGGTTCCCGTGAGTTGCCCGCTGGCAGACAATGCAAGCCCGGGGGGAAGCGTTCCCGTGTAGCTGAATGTTTGCGGGAAGTTGCCACCAACCGCACCGAGCCTCTGACTGTAGGCCTTGCCGGTCTCTCCGGCAGGCAGTGTCGACGGGTTGACCGTGATGTTCGCGCAGATGACCAGCGTATACGATCGTGTGCCGGTGCATCCGGTCTGGTCGGTGGCGGTAACCACGAAATTGTAGGCGCCAACAACCGTTGCGACACCTGAAAGCAGTCCGTTGGGCAGCAGGGTCAGGCCTCGTGGCAGGTCTCCGGTGTAGGCAAAAGTGTAGCCGCCGGTTCCACCTGTCGCCGTCAGCGTCTGGCTGTAGCTCGTGCCGATCGTCCCGCCGGGCAATACTGCGGGCGCAACAGTGATCGTCGGACAGAGACCAATGATAAAGACGAATGATCTCTCGCCATAACAGCCATTTTCATCCATCGCACGAACTGTTAACTGCGATATCCCGGTTGATGTCGGGGTTCCGAAGAGCAGCCCATCCCTTGAGAGCGCAATGTTATTCGGCAGGGTGCCAGAGGTGACCGTCCAGATCATTGCCCCGGCTCCTCCACTCTGCACCAGTTGCTGATTGAAGGCTACTCCGACTTTACCCTCACCGATACTCGACGTGACAACGCTCACTGTCGGGCAGTTGATCACCACCGTGTATGTCTGATCGGCAAAACAACCGGTGGAACTGACTGCGCCTCTGATGGTAAAACTGTATGTACCCGTCACTCTCGGCACCCCGGCCAGGCGCCCGGTCTGCGATCCGAGCGAGATCCCATTGGGCAACGACCCGCCAACAACACTCCAGGTGACCTGACCAGCCCCGCCATTCAATGTCAGCAACTGATCATATGCGTTACCTGCCAGTGGTGCAGCAATTGTCGCTGGTGCAATGCTCAGCGCTGACTGGCATTTGATCAGCAGTGTGTAGTTAACCTCGCCATAACAACCACTCGGTCCTCCGACTAACTCGACCCTGATGGCGAAGGTAAACGATCCAGACAGCGTGGGGACTCCCGAAATGAGGCCACCTGAACTCAAAGTCAACCCCGGAGGCAATGCCCCTGCGCTGACTTTCCAGGTAACGCTGCCCGAATATCCTGACTGTGTCAGCTGCTGGCTGTAATTGTCGCCAATGAAAACATCACTGAGTGTCCCCGGTGTAATCGTCGCCTCGCACCCAACCTTCAGTGTGCAGAATACTTCGCCATAACAGTTAACAGTGCTGCCGGTAACTGAAGCTCTGACCGTGAAAGTGTAGGTACCCGGCTGGGTCGGCACACCCGAAAGCAGACCGGCAGCGTTCAATGTCAGTCCCGGAGGGAGCGAACCACTCCTGACGGCCCAGTTTACATTGGATATATTGCCCGAATAACCTGTCTGGATGAACTGATGACTGTAGCTGGTTCCAACGCGCCCCTCGCTGAGAGGATCGGCAGCGACCGTCGGACAACCAACCGAAATCAGCATTGCCTGCTCCGCATAGCAGTTGGATGCCAGCAGCGTCGCTCTGACTTTGAACGAATAGGTTCCCGTCATCGTCGGGGTACCAGTAAAACGCCCGGTCGTTGCGCCAAGTGAAATCCCCTGAGGCAGCGAGCCGGAGACAACCTCCCAGCCAACACTGCCACTTCCACCGCTGAGCATCATTGTTTGATCGTATGCCGATCCATTCGCCGCCGGTGGCAGAGCCCTGGGAGTGATTGTCAGCGTCGGACAACTGATCTGCAGATCATACTTTTTCTCACCATAGCTGCCGGATGAATCGGTTGCCCTGATGGTGACACCATACGTCGCAGGTATGGTGGGCGTACCGGATAATAATCCGCCGGAACTGAGCGTCAGTCCGGTTGGTAAAGTACCCGAATTGACTGACCAGGTTACCCCACCTGTGGCTCCCGTCTGTGAGAACTGCTGGCTGTAGGACACGCCTGCCGGCACCGCATTCAGACTGGAAGGGCTGATCGCAATCGTCGAGCCTGCCGCCTGACTTACCTGAATCGTCGTGCCCGCTACCGAAATACTGCCCGTGCGTGCCGGGCCTTTGTTTTCAGCAAAATAGTAGTTCACACTGCCACTGCCACTGGCCGCCGTACCGCTCCTCCCACCCTTTGACGACGCTCGCCCCTGAGAATTGGCGATACTGATTCTTTGATACGGACTGCTCGCGGTAAAGGTGATCCACGGTACATTGCTGAATGACTCCCACTCACAACCCGCATCGGTCGTCACACTGACCACTTCCTTGTCAGCGGCTGACGCAACCGACCGGGTCGTCGGCGTCACCGTGTATTTGCAGCCGCCATTCTGATTGACAGTCAGTAACGCAGGAACCACCAGTGACTGTGTACCATCGGGGACATCCTCGCCAACAGAGAGGATGCCGGAGCGATTGACTCCCGTGCCGTTGGTATCTGCCGAATATTCAACCGTGCCATTGCCGGTCCCCTTCGGCGTCGAGGTGATTCGTATCCACGAACTTCCGGTTGTAACCTTCCACGCACAACTTGAATTGGTCGCAATACTGAGCGTCCCTGATCCTCCCTTGGAGGCAATCGATTGGGAATCGGGCGTCAGTGTGAATTTGCAGGGGTTGGTCGGATCCTGATAAACGGTCAGATCAGTCCCGCTAACCCGGATGACCCCTTTGCGCCTCTTGCCAGTAGAATTACTGGCAACGTTGAATGCCAGCGTCCCGTTGCCGGTTCCGCTCCCTGACGTAATCGTTATCCAATCGGCAATGGTCGTCGCCTGCCACGGACAACCTGAGCCCACCTTGACGTCAATTGACTGTGCCCCGCCGGGAGAGGCAGCCACATCCAACTGCGTAATCGCACTTGAGGCTTTCAGATCATTATTATATTTTTCAAGACTGACGAGACATCCCGGCCCCTGCGAAACAATGAACTTCTGTCCTGACAAGGTATCAGTTCCGGTATAGACCGTAATGATCCCCGAACGTTGGACAGTTGTCGTGTTGGCAGCAATGGTGTAACCGATGGTGCCATTGCCTGACCCGGTAGAATTGGCCAGGGTGATCCACCCCGTGTCTTCGTTGTTTAGATATGAGACTGCGGCCTTCCAGGATTCAGTACATGACGAATCAACCGTCACCAGGATCGTCCCGCTCTCGCCTGCCGTTACCGCAAACTTTGAGGTTGGACTGATAGTCACTCCGCATTTTGGATTCTGTCTGATGATCGCGTTAATGTCAGGATTTGGCGGAAACGAGATCTTTACCGGAGCCATCCGGGCAATTTTGCCGTCATTCTGATCGACGCTGTAGTCGAGATAACCCGGGCCCGTGCCGGTAACGGCATTGGTCAGTCGTGCCCAGGTGATCGCCGGGTTGATGGTTGCCTGCCAGTTACAACTCGAACCACTGAAAAGGGTGAATGTTCTATCACCCTTTGTGTATGGAATCAGGCCGGGTGAGTAGACAATCCCGGCACAGGCACCATCCTGGATGATGCCATAGATCTGATCATTCAATTTTACCTTGCCGGTTCTGATGGAACCAGTATTGGCAGCAACCGTCACGGCCACCGTCGACTCGGTGAATTGTTGCAGTGGAGGGGTACCCACAGTCTGTGGAGTTCCAACCTGATAAGAGATCCAGCTTTCGTCACTGCTCACGGTCAGGGGACATCCGGCCTTGTAGCTGACATTCAACCGGGTCGTTCCCCCGGCACCCGCTAATGTCAGATTACTATAATCAACGACCAACTTGTCGCAATCTGATAATCCCTGCTTCTGGAAGCACTGCGAAATAGGTGAGGTCTCGACCGGCGCCCCCTGTGAATCGAGTTTTGTCGCGGTCAATGTCACATATTGAGACGGTTGTATCTGGTAATTTAACTCATCAACACCACTTGTATATTTGGGCACAACCGAGAAGTTGACGACCCAGCCCTGGACAAGCTGGCTGGTTGTGCCCGGCATACTGGTCACATTGCTGGTGTAGAACAGAGTTTGTCCCTGTCCACCTGCTACGCTCGGAAGAGGGGGTGGCATGACTAAACTCGGACATCTTGAACTGACGAAAAATTCGAGGCGATAGGTAGTGTTTGGTTCTGCGTCAAACTTTCCGATGATCGTGTCAGAGTTGTTGCTGGTATTGCTGGTAATATCAGTAATCTCCGGCGTTGCCGCACTATTGTTGGCCCCACCACTCAGTCCGATGGCTAAAAGGCCTCCATTGTCGGAGATCACATTGCCGACTACCCGGTTGCCATTGGCATTCGGCCCGGTAATACTGATGCTGCCTGCTACTCCCTGATTAAACCGAATGGTGTTGCCCTCCTGGGGGAGGAGTCCGCCAATGGTATTGTTGGAAGATGAATTAATGGTAATACCGCTATTGAGATTGCCAGAGCCGGTACCGTTATCCAAAGGGCTTAAACCGGTTATATCCGACCCGATGAAATTGCCGGTGATGTTGTTTCCTGAGGCATTGTTGGTGATACTAATACCACTGTTGTTACCGGAGATGACATTGCGTTCTTCGGGCGTGTCGCCTCCAATGGTGGTATTTGTCCCGCCAACAATCGCGATGCCGGCAGCGCCATTTCCAACCGCTCCACGCCCGATAAAATCTGTTCCGACAAAGTTGCCGATCACCTGGTTTCCGGAGGCCACCGGAATCCCCGAAGTCCCGGCAGCAATCAGGATACCGGTACCAGTATTTCCGGATATGATGTTGCGCTCGCCAGATGCGGTTCCACCAATAGTGTTATTAGAAGAGCCATCTATCGAAATCCCGACGCCATTTCCACTCCCGTTTTTGGCCATGCCGCTGGAGTTGGTACCGATAAAACAGCCCCTGACGATGTTTGATCCATTTCCGGAAATATAGATCCCGGCACCGGTAAAGTTATTGATGACCAGTCGTTGAATAATGGTGTTGCCGGCGGAGATACTCAGCCCGTTGGCAGAGGTGCCGGCAGCACTGCCGTTGATTTCGACATTGGTCAGGCCGCCGGAGTTCCCCTTGATCGTCACCGGCGCGGTGATCGTTGGCAGCGGCGAGGTTGGATTGATCGTCGCAGTTCCCTGCGATCCAACATTGAATAAAATGAGATCAGCACCGGTGGTCCCGGCGGCGCACTCACCGGCAACACCTCCGGACGGAGCATTGGTGTTGGCGGCGATAATCGCCTCGCGAAGGGTGCACTTGCCATCATTGGCCGTACTGTCTCCCTTGTCATTGACGGTGATTGTCGCGCCCGCCGTCTGCAGTGGCAGCGCGGCCAGCGATCGGCTAACGCCCGATGCAAGGGCCTTATTCTGGCGCCCGACGAGCGGAGCACTCCCGCCGCGGCTGATCGTCGTTGCCACCAGCGCGGCCAGAATCGTGAGTGTGTAGCAAAACCTGCGTGAATACATATTATTCAGGGCTATTTGTTCAGGGCTATCAGAACTCGACCAGAACTCGACTCAAATGTCACCGGCGATCCCTCTGCGACAGCACCAACGCCTGCAGCCTCACTCCCTGCCTCTTCCTCAAGGCAGGGAGTCCCTGGCGTGCAATCCGGAAATCAGTTGCAGGTGGGTTGTATCAGCGGGATGCGCACCGCTATCGGCGACTGCGTCACTGTCAGCGTATGCAGATTGTGCCCCTGATTGAATGATGTCGTCGTTCCGGCTGCCGTCGGATTGTAGTTGAT
>CAIKMY010000151.1 GCA_903828635.1 uncultured Acidobacteriota bacterium | reverse complement strand
GCGTTCCCGCTTCAATGACGCCGAAAGGGAGGCGCGTGCTGCCCGCCGCGGCCTCTGGCAATCCACGTCGCCAACTCCGCCCTGGGATTTTCGCCATGCCCAACGGGCCGGCAGCTCAGCCTCTCTCCCCCCCTCTTCTCCGGTCTCAGGACGCATCATCGGCAACCGCAACTCGGGCATCTACCACCTGGCAGAATGTCCGGACTACGCCAGGATCTCCGAAAGAAACCGCGTCTACTTCGGCTCAGAGAATGAGGCACGCCGGAGTGGATTCAGAAAAGCTCGTAATTGCCCATAATGTAATTGAGTTGAAACCCGAAAGTCGTGTAAACTCCGGAGTGATGGCTGGTCTGCCCGACCACCGAGCTGCCTGACCATCTAATTCAGACCTCAAAAGAGAGAGTGAAGAGCATGAAATACCTCAATCAGTCCTGGCGTTTGCTGACAGGTGGAGTGGTTGTCCTCGCCCTCCTCGCCTGCAATAAGCCGGGCGCCTCATCCGAGGCCTCCTCGGCACCCGCTTCACAACCGACACCCGCAGTTGCGGAGCAGTCTCCAACCAAGAGCCCTGAAGATCTCATGGCCCGTACCAAGGCCGAGGACGCGATGAAGCTGGTCAGCGAGGGCAAGGCCGTCATCGTCGATGTCCGGGGATCAGAACCCTACAAGGCATCCCACATCAAGGGAGCCCTCGATTTCCCCCTCAGCAAAATGGAGTCGGGTGATTTCAAGGGTCTGCCCAACGACAAACAGATCATCTCATACTGTACCTGACCGTCCGAGCATACGAGCGCCCGTGCGGCGTTCCTTCTCGACAAGGCAGGATTCAAGAATGCAAGCGCACTCCTCGGCGGCATGAGCGCCTGGGAATCGGCCGGCGGCGCCATCGAGCGCATGCCCGCCCCGACAAAGTAATCGCGCCATCCCCTTCGAGGCAGCAAAGCCGGAGATGTCAATTGACGGGATCTCCGGCTTTTTCATACCCTGAATAGTGTCGATGCGTGTCGATACGTGTCGATTAATCTCTGACTGATGTCTCTGAATAACTATCAAGGCTGGAGCACAATGAAGATCTGCCTGACCGCAGCTTTCGCACTGTTGCTGACCATGCAGTATCCTGCGCAGTCGTCGGATCCCTTCGTCGGCAACTTTGCCAACGAGCAGACGGGGATCACTGTCACTATCCGCACGGGAACAAACGGCTATGCCGGTGAGTTCACCTACCAGGGCAACACCTATCCACTGAGTGCGGTTCGACTGGCGGGCCTGCTGGTTGGTGAATACGAGTTGCAGGGAAAGCGCATTGCCTTTTCGATCATCAGGCAGGGAGATTCGATGACCATCGTCTCGGAGGGTGTTGAGTTACCACTGACCCGTCGAACAGCCGGCACGCCCGATCGGACGCAACCGCAGCGCACCGAGACGCCACCGACAACGGGCAGCACTGCCGGAACGCTGCTTCGTGATCCCTTCGGCCAGTACACCTGTACAATCCCGGCCGGCTGGAATTCGACCGCCGAAAACGGCAGCTTCGTGCTCAGGCTCACCGGATCTCCGGTGACGCTGACGATCACGCCTCACAACGAGACCAGCATCGACCAAACTCTCGCGCAGGTCGCCAGCATCAACAACCCTGCGGAAAAGATCTTCATCAGCATGGATGGCAAAAAGCTCAATCCAACGACAGCCTTCGTCCGGCTATCGGGAACTGCCCGCGAGCAACCAGTCAACCTTGATCTGGTGACCGTCTTCTCACCCTATGGTGGTGGTATTGTCATTGCGGCCAACTATGGCAACTACTCCGCGCACCCATCGTATGTAACGATACTTGAGTCGATCGCCGCCAGCGCACGCTTCGTCAAATCGGAGGTGCCGGCAGCAGCCCGCCTCTGGTCCGACAGACTGAGAGGTCGCAAGCTGCTCTTCCTGCAGACCGACTCCTACAGCAGCCAGCGCATCGACATTGATCTCTATGCCAATGGCAGCTTCAGCTACTCCGGCAGTGACGGCTTCTTCTCACAGGGAGGAGTCGGAACCGGCACCTACGCCGGCTCCAACCGGTCATCAGGAACCTGGAAAATACTGATGCAAAACGGTGGCCCGGTACTCTGCCTTTACGCCACATCCGGAGGATCGACGACCTTTGCCATTCGCGAAGGGGCCTCGCCGACACAGGTACTGCTCAATGGTCGCCGATACTACATCCGTAATCCCGAGTAACCCGGCGACAATCATATTCAACTGCGCACTCTGATCCCGAGTAGCCGCGCCATGGTTCCACCGTAAATCTTCTGGCGGCTGGCCTCGGGCACACCGCAGGCATCGAGCATCGCCTCGAAGCGGCTCATCACCGCCTCGAGATTTTCGGGCTGCTCGTCGGTTCCGAAGACCAGTTTCTCAAAGGCATAGACCGCATCCTTCGAACTGTGGAGTGTCGGCCCCTCCCACCAGAGGTACTCCTTGAAGATTGCGGGATTCTTCGCCTTCTTCAGCAGCGATGAGCCGGTCAGATCAAAATAGAGATTCTTCTCCCAGCGGGCCGCCTCGGCCGCTTCCTCGTACCATGGATTGCCGAGATGAGCGCCCTGAATCACCAGCCGCGGAAATGAGCGGGCGATGGTGTGGAGGTAGGCCGGCCGCATGCGCGCCATCGACGATGGCTCCGGCTCATCGCTCGATCCGGAGACAATCCCGGTGTGAAAGAGTGCAACCAGGCCCAGAGTCTGCAGGAGATCGTAAATCGGGAAATAGGAGAAGTCATCCCAGTTGTGCTTCGGGGTGTGCATCTTGATCCCCTTGAAGCCGGCGGCGGCAAAACGACGAACCTCCCTGATCGCCGTGGTGTCATCGACGTTGATCTGGCCGTAGGGAATGACCACATCCGGGTGCTCAGCGGCGGCACGGCGAACAACCTCGATCGAGTCAATCCGTGTCAGCACGCAGGCCATGGCGTTGCGCGGTCGATAGATCCGCACCAGGCGATCAATGTAATCCGGTGCCGGATCAAAGTGCTGGTGCGAGTCGATGATGAAACGGCGCGGACGCGCCTCCTGTGCCCGCACCATTGTCAGATGCAGTCCGGCAAGCGCTGCCTGCGAAAGAAACTTACGACGTGATGATTGATCGATGGACATGCTCCTCACCCTCTCCCCCTCCACACCTGCCGTTGGCGTACAGACGGGTTACAGATCAATTGAACCGTCGCCATTGTGCCCGAATCGATCGATAAGTCAATGATTGCCGGTTCAAAACCTCCACGAGATTCCGGCCTGTACCATGCGCGGGATCCCCGGCAGGATCCCGCGCGTCCGATCAACGATCGTCAGCCGGTCGAAGAGATTCTTCACCGCGACAAAGACCGTTGAACGTATCGATTCCACCTCGCGATTGATCGTCACGTTCCAGATGGTGTTGCCCGGCACCAGCCCGCGCTGCCCGTCCGGCGTCCCCACTACCGTGTTGAGGTCATCACCAAACTGATCGCCAATGTGCACCGCCTCGGCCTGTACCGTCAGCCCTCGCGGATGGGCATAGCCAATCACTATGCCCGCGAGGTGCTCCGGCGCATATGGTAGCCGGTTCCCGGAAACCGAGCGATCGCCATACCCGGGCACCACACTGAAGCGTCGCCCCCGAAACTTGGCCGTCGGCATCCACGTCCAGCTCAGCGATGAAAAGAAGTTCCTGT
>CAIKMY010000150.1 GCA_903828635.1 uncultured Acidobacteriota bacterium | reverse complement strand
GATGACAATTTTGGCCCGTTTCAGCTCTTCTTCCAGCTTTTGATTCCGCTTTTGAAGAGCCGCATATTCAATCGCGAGCGGATCCGTTTTTGGACCACGCTTGCGGGGGTCAAGTGCGTTCGGATCACCAGAGGCTAGTTGCTTTCGCCATTTGGTCAGATTGGACGAATAGAGCCCTTCCCGACGCAGCAGGGCACCTGTCTGACCCGGATCCGTACAGGCGCCACCTCCTTGAGGATTCGTCGCTTGTACTCGGCGGTAAACCGGCGTCGCTCTGGCTTGACCTTGACCTCGGGATCCACTCTGGTGAGTGACTCTTTCCCGGGGGTTGTGATGCTTGATGAGTCTTGAGACACGGAAAACCTCCCTTCGCCCTCGACACTAAACTATTAGGGGTCAGTGTCTCAACTGATATTGGCACAGAGGGGACCGCACCTCAGGATCCAGATTGGCTCCGGATTGGTTCTGGTCAGACTCTTTGAGATCGCTTATTGCCATACATTGCTCACTTCGCCCTGTACACTAAACTATTTGGGCAAAGTGTCTTAATGAATATTGGCACATAGGGAAGTCTGCGAAGAGTAGCTTGACCGTTCCGATGCCAAGTGGCGCAAGAAATTCGACGAATATAAGGCGATGGCGTGATCGCAAGGCTTTCACCCGTCACTTTTCAGTAATTGAGTATCATCCCCACTTACCCGGCAAGGATCTGAACAATGGCCCGGACCTTCGAGGAGAGAACCACGCCGTCAAGGCGATTGCCCTCACGGGCAGCGACGCCGACGTGAAAGGCACGCAGGTGCGGATCACGTCGCAGCGCGCCGATTGCCGCGAAGTCGACTCCTCCACCAACCAGTATCGTCCGCGGGGCTGCCCGTCGCTGCCATTCACCAAGTCGCCCGACCTTTGCCGCCCACGGTTCGGGCCCGCCGCTGGTCAGGAAGGTGTCGATCTGTGCCAGGCCGGCGACAGCATCCAGTGCCGTCCCCGGATCGGGCAGCTCTTCCGAGGCGCGATGGAGCGTCGCCTTCAGCTTTGGCGCCCGTGCAAGGATTGCTTCGAGCAGTTCGAGGTCGAGCTCCGGCCCCGGATCACGCAGGAAACCGAGTACCAGCCCCTCAAGGTTGCCGCTGTCGGCCATGCCGGCGAGGGCCTGTGCCTTGTCGCCCAGTCGCGCGATCTCACCGGCGTCGCTGACGCGGAACTCTTCACGGTCACGCAGCATCACCCTCACCGGGATCGACACCGCCGCCAGTACCTCGCGAACCAGCGATAATTCCGGAGTCAGGCCACCGACATCGTAGCGGCTGATCAGCTCGATTCGATCCGCACCACCCGCCTCCGCCGCCACCGCGTCCGCCACGCTGCAGGCGATCACCTCAAGAAATGGCCGTGTCATCACTTTATTCTCCCCGCTCATTGCGCCTCACTTCCGTTTCCGGCTGACCCGGCAGGCAGGCCACTCCAGAGTGCCGGGAAGGGAAGCGCGTGAAGTCCCTTCTCCGGGCTGCTTGCCTTCTCACCCGTATGGAGCAGAATACCGCGACGGAATCTCTCGCCAACCATCGACCGCAGGTAGCGCAGGCCGGCGAAGTCCTCTGACCGCGGAGTTGCCGTCGCCTTGATCTCAATTCCAACGATCTCTCCGGAGGCTGATTCGAGAACAATGTCAACCTCGTTACCCCGATGATCACGAAAATGGTACATGCTCACCGGAGTCTCGCTCCACCCGGTCTGCTTGCGTAACTCCATGACGGCAAAACTCTCCAGCAGCTGCCCCAGCATTACCGGCTCGCGCTCAAGTCGACGCTGGTCAAGGTTGAGAATGCCCGCCAGCAGCCCGGTGTCGTTGAGCGTCATCTTCGGCGTTCTCACCAGTCGCTTGCCATGGTTGACTGACCACGCCGGCAGCTCAACCACCATCCACAATGCTTCGAGCAGCGCCACGTATCTCTTCATCGTCTCGTGAGCAATCCCCAGCGTCCGTGAAATATCGCTCAGATTGACCAGCGCGCCACTTCTTAATGCCAGCACGTTGAGCAGCATCGGAAAGTCACGCAGATCACGAATATTCGCAAGATCCTTCACATCGCGGCTGATCAGCGTGCTGATGTAGCTCTCCAGCCATAATCGCCGCAATCTCTCTGTTTGTCTCTCGATGACATCAGGATAGCCACCCGTCAGCGCCTTTTCCAGAATGCCCGATCGATCGCATCCTGCAATCTGTGGAGCCTCAACCTCTTCACCAAAGCTCCAATCGATCAGCCCCTCCTTCACCCCGACTATCTCCCCCTGTGACAGTGGCCACAACGTCACAATCTGCATCCTGCCCGCCAGCGAATCTCCCAGTCGCGGCTGCATAAAGATGTTGGCTGAACCCGTCAGTATGAATGATCCCGGCCGCCGCGTTCGATCCACCACCGCCTTGATCGGTAAAGTAATCTCTGGTGCACGCTGCACCTCATCGATAATTACCGGACCTTCAAACTGTCTGATGAATCCTTCAGGATCCCGCTGTGCGTAGGAAAGCGTCGTGATCTCATCGAATGTCACGTAGCGTGTCCCTGCGCCAAAATCGATCAGATCCCGCACCAGCGTCGTCTTGCCCGCCTGTCGCGGCCCGTTGATCAGCACTACCCGGGAGTGGCTGATAGCTTCTTTGATTCGCTCTTCGATATTTCGCTCATACATAAACCCCATTATCAATGCCTGCCGTACCGATCGTCAAAAGGAGAATGTGGAAAATTCCATGTTTAATGGTGAAATTTCCACCAAAATCAATGTGGAATGTACTGCGGCCAGTGGAGGTATGGTCTCAGGGATTGCAGAGACCGGAATGGATTACTGAAAAGAGAAAGGTAGAAGGATAATGGAAGGTGTAATGGCGGAGAGCGAGGGATTCGAACCCCCATGCCCTTTCGGACGCCGGTTTTCAAGACCGGTGCAATAGCCATTCTGCCAGCTCTCCGCACTGGAACAGGCCGGCAATAAAGCTAGCACGCGATCGTAGTCTATTCAAGCGTGAAGTGTACCGGAAGCGGAGAAAAGCTTGCGGCCGAGGGGAAGCGGGTTTACCATTCCCACGGATCAGATCGCATGGATCAGAATAATTACCAGTAACAGGCATTATCCGGAAAGGAAGCAATAATAATGGGCAATCAAACCCGACGCCATTTCATCAAGTCGTTTTCGGGGGCAGCGGCGGTTGCCGCGTTTCCGGGGATCATCAGGTCGCAGAAGAAGGCGAAGCGGATGCCGCTGGCCTATTCGACACTCGGCTGTCCGAAGTGGGAGTGGAAGACGATTCTCGACCAGGCGACAAAGAATGGCTATGTTGCGCTGGAGCTGCGCGGGCTGCTCAACGACATCGACCTGACGAAGTCGCCGCAGTTTACGGGTGTAAAGCTGAAGGAGACGATCAGAGATCTGGAGGCGCTCGACATCGTTGTTTCTGATCTTGGGGCCTCGGCGCGGCTGGGGGAGCCGGATCCGGCAAAGCGGGCAGGACAGATTGACGAGGCGAAGCGTTACATCGACCTCGCGCACGAACTGAAATCGCCCTATGTGCGAGTCTTTGGCGGCAAACTGGTGAGCGGGCAGACGATGGATGCCGCAATCGAGACGATCGTCGCCGGCTTCAAGGCAATGCACGACTACGCGAAAGGAAGCGGCGTGACGCTGCTGCTTGAATCACACGACGAATTCTGTGAGTCGAAGTCACTTTCGAAAATTCTCAAGGGGATCGATCAGCCGACGGCGCAGCTCCTCTGGGACGCGCATCACACTTTTGTCAGTGGTGGCGAGAAGCCGGCGGAGACCTACAGTCAGATTGGCAGGTTTGCGCGCCACACTCATCTCAAGGACTCGGTGTCCGATAAATCGAATCAGACCGGTCGTCGCTATGTGCTGACCGGTTCGGGTGAGGTGCCGGTCCGCGAGGTCGTCAAGGTACTGGTCGCCAATAATTACAAGGGTTACTACTGCTTCGAGTGGGAGAAGCGCTGGCATCCGGCGATCGAGGAACCGGAGGTCTCGGTTCCGCATTACGCCGGGGTCATGCGTGAATACCTCGCGCAGGCGGGCTGGAAGGGTTGATCGCCAGTCGGCGAATGCGCTGAAAGTCAACGTCAGAATTACAGCCGGGCCGGGGATGACAGCCAGTATCCCCGGCCTCAGGAGGGTATCAGCCAATGTCATCAGACGTCTTTCCGTGCCTCAATTGTCGGGAGATCATCAATCTCTCGATGTCCAATTGCCAGTATTGCGGAGTCGCCATCGATCCCGCCGCCGCCACGGCTGCCGCCGTGCTTCAGGACAGGGTAGCCGAAGCCTGCAATGGAGCAAGCAGGCTCAAACTCATGTCGCGTGCAATGCTCTTTACGCTTCTGATCAGCTTCGTTCCATTTATCGGGTTTGCCGCGGGCTGGGCATTTTTATTTTTTCTCGTCGCCATCCCGGTGCTGCTTATATACTGGTGGGTAAAGTTCCGTGGTTTGCAGACGAGCGATCCCGACTTTGAGAAGGCGCGCGGGCAGTTGGTCGGCGCGGTGGTTCTCTGGGTGGTGAATGTTGTTCTCTGGCAGGGGCTCGCGCTCATCGGCTCGATTATTAGCGGATCTCTTCGTTTGTGATTGTTCTGCTCATGATCGTCGCTCCAATGATGCCGGCGGGCAGGAGCAGGATGTTGATCCCCGGGATGAGGAGTGAAGCACAGGAGGCAGCGCCAAAGCCGGCGGTCAAGGCTTTGTTATCGCCAATCAGTGCCAGCTTCTGGCGAAGCGACCAGCCCCTGACCGAGAGGGGGACATCGATGAAATCGAGGCTGGCGGTGGCAATCGCCATCGCCAACCCGATTGGAATGGCTGCCGGTGGGAATGCCACACCGAGGGCCATCGCCGCCAGTCCCATCAACACCTGCAACGCGACCAGCTTCACACCCTCGCGGACGGCATGCAGCCATCCGTGCTCTCCGCTTTCGGTGGCAATGACGGGCCCTCCGTTGCAGATTCGCGTCGCGCGCCGGCTGAGTGACTCGGCAAAGGGAGCCAGCAGAATTCTTGCCAGCGGCAGATAGAGAAACCAGCCGGCCATCAGCGCCAGAATCAGAATGATCACCTGCGCCAGTCGCCGCCATGGCCCGTCGAGCAGCCCGCTCGTCAGCTCTCCGATCCCCCATGCTGCGGCGGTGGCGAGACCGATGAGCAGCATCACCGTTGCCACGATGGGAACCAGTGAGATTGCCAGCAGGGAAGGGTGGCGCAGCAGCATCTTCACACCTGAAACGTAGAAGCTGACTCCCCGCACAAAATTACGGACCGGGTTGCTTCTCTCCAGCTCGATGCCGTTCATTTTCGTGCCTCACTCTCTGCCGGATGTCAGCGACAGGGTCGCCGCTGCTCCGTCTCCGGTGATCGTCAAGGTGTAGCCGGTGGAGAGCGGTGCCTGACGCGGGATGTCGAAGAAGAGGAATCCGCGATGCTCTCCGCCGGGAGCGATCTCCGCGCCGCTGGCGAAGGCGATCGCACGGTAGCTCGCTTCCGTTGCCCGGTGCGACTCGATCGGATAAAAGTTGTTGCCGTAAAACTTCATCACCTTGCGCAGCGCCTTCTCCGGTGAGAGCCGCAGGCAGGAGCGACCCTCACCATCACGCACCTCGAAGCCCATTGATCCGGTGCGCAGCACACTCTCACGGCGGTTGGTGACACGGACCTCGACCGCCAGCACCCCGGCCATTGGCAGATTGGCCTCAAACTGCTCCAATGATCGATCCCCATTCAACGCTACCGCACCTGCCCAATCCGCCATCGGCAGTTGTCGGGATGGCAGTGGCGCCACCTTGTATAACTGGCCGCCACATCCCGCTACCGGCAGCAGGGATAGAAAAAAAAGTGCTGTAATTTTGACGATTCGAGCGTTCATTGTTTGTACCTTGTGCTACCATCAGGCCAGCCTCAGGTGGTTTGACCGGGTTGTCCAATCAGCGGCCGTTTGGAAACAATTCGCTATCACATCCAATTTTAGTTTGACTCGTGAGACTGTTCTGCCGCAAGCCCCGAATGCATTTTTCGTTCAGCCGTTACCCGGTTATTCGTCATCTGACGAGCCGGACAAACAATTACAGAGGAGGGGATGATGATGTTCATCAGGAGGATAAAGAGTCTTGTGATCTCGCTGCTGGTCGCCTCACAAGCAGTTGCCGCGCCAGTCAGCCACATAAACGATCCCAAACGTCCGCCCCGTGACAATGGTGAGGCTGAAACCACTGCACCGCAGTCGCCAGGCTCATCAGGTCAGCCCGGAGTCAGCACCATCGATAACCAGGAGAAAGTCAGTATCACCATCTACAACTCCGATATCGGACTGGTCAAGGATCTCCGCAAAATCAATCTCCAGCGAGGAACCTCGCAGTTGCGTTTCATGGATGTCGCTCAGCAGATCGATCCGACCTCGGTCCATATCAAATCGCTGACCGCACCCAATGGCCTCAGTGTCGTTGAGCAGAGCTACGAGTATGATCTGCTCAATCCGCGCAAGATGCTCGACAAATATGTCGGCCAGGATCTGACCCTCGTCCTCCGCAAACTGGAGAACAACACCGAGCAGCTCGTGCCGACGCGCGCCACCCTGCTCTCGAACAACGAGGGGCAGGTTTGGCAGATTGGCGGCCAGATCGTTATCAATCCGGTCAATATCGCCGAGATCCGCTTCGATCGGCTGCCCGCTGACCTCATTGCCAAGCCAACCCTCGTCTGGACGCTCAGCAACGCCGGGCCCGCCTCTCACAGCGTCGAGGCCTCCTACCTCACCTCCGGACTCGATTGGGAATCCAATTACGTGGTCGTCCTCTCCCAGAATGACACCAAAGCTGACCTCAATGGCTGGGTGACCATCACCAACAAGAGCGGTGCCACCTACCGCAATGCCGAACTCAAGCTGGTCGCCGGCGATGTCAACCGCGTTCCCAAAGAGCAACCCGAGATGGTGAAGATGATGCGTACCATGCCGTCTGTTGCCATGATGCCGGAGAGGCAGTTCGCCGAGGAGTCACTGTTCGAATACCATCTTTACACGCTGCAGCGCCAGACCACGGTCAAACAGAATGAGACCAAGCAGATCAACCTCCTCACCGCCAACGACCTTGCCGTCAGGAAAGAGTTTGTTCTCAATGGACAGCCATTCTATTTTCAGGGCTACAATAATCCCGGCGAGCCGGTCAAGGAAAAGATCGGAGTCTATGTCGAGTTCAAGAACAACAAGGATAACAACCTCGGCATGCCGCTGCCCGCCGGCGTCATCCGCGTCTACCAGGCTGATCAATCAGGTGCCCAGCAGTTCATCGGCGAAAACAGAATCGATCATACCCCCAAGGACGAGTCGGTCCGCATCAAGCTCGGAGATGTCTTCGATGTTGTCGCTGAACGTCGCCAGACCGATTACAAGGCAATCGCCCGCCGCGTCTTCGAGTATGCCTATGAGATCAAAATTCGCAATCACAAGGATCAGCCGGTCAACATCATCGTCAACGAGCCAATCGGCGGTGACTGGGAGATCGTCAGCTCCAGTTTTCCCGCCGAGAAGACGGCCGCTTTTGCCGCTCGCTTCTCTGTCCCCGTCGCCAAAGATGGCGAATCAGTCCTCAGTTATCGTGTCAGAATCAGGCAGTAATATGACTCAGGCTTTAAAATGTCTCAGACTTTTAAGTGTCTTTTGAAGGGTATTTCGAAATCTAAATAAATGGGAACAGAAATAGCCTTTAAATGGCAGTGTAATTGGGACAGCAAAAACTTTAATGGGGGCCCTTTCGGTCCCCCGGTTCAGCAGCGTCCTCAGCCATTAGGGTATTTACCGCTGCTAATTGCTTCGAATTATGTTCATTCTTCCCTGAGTTGTCAATAATCTCACCACTGTTTTATAAGCTTTTAATTGTAAATATGTTGTAATGTATGGCTTTAATCCGTCAGCGGCGGGAAACTGTCGGCGTCACCCAGGCGAAGCAACTCTGCTTCATCGATGACGGGGATACCCAGTTCGCGGGCCCTGGAAAGCTTGCTGCCAGAATCCTCGCCAGCGACGAGATAG
>CAIKMY010000149.1 GCA_903828635.1 uncultured Acidobacteriota bacterium | reverse complement strand
TCACCAAAAGCCGATAGACCAATCAGCATTCATTCTGGTGTACGGATAAGCAGTCAGGAATCAGATCGAACTTCTAAACAAAACTTGTTCTGAGGCCGGGAAGGTCAAGTTATGAGCGCCACAAATTGCGCGCGTAAAAAAGCTTGTTTTTATTGGTTGTTTGCGAGCGTCGCGAGGACGTCGTGAGTGAGAAGCAGAAAGGCACCCTTTGAGGTGCCTTTTCCTACTCGTAAATTGTAAATTGTTGAGTATAAAGAGTCGGGGCGGAGGGATTCGAACCCCCGACCTCTCGGTCCCAAACCGAGCGCACTAGCCAGACTGTGCTACGCCCCGGGGAAGAGACGATTATACACATCGCCTCCACAAAGTGTAAACATCCTCAGGCCAAATCGATAAGAATCAGTTCCGTCTCGCGAGCGGCCTCGATGGAGAGAGGGCCATCGACGGAGAGGCGCGCCTGATCTCCTTCATCGAGGTTGCGGCCGTTGAGGCTGATCTCACCCTCGATGACATAGAGGAAGACGCGACGTCCGGGAGTGGCATTGTGGACAACCGACTCACCGGGGAGGAGGCGTGAGACGAAGAAGGTCACATCCTGGTGAACTTTGACGGCACCGGGGAGGCTGGCTCCCGAGGCGATTGGCAGCAGCCTGCCGCGTCGCTCTTCAAGAGAAAACCGGCGTTGTTCATAGGATGGAGTAATGCCGCGACGTTCGGGAAAGACCCACATCTGGAGGAGTCGCACCGGCTTGTCCGGGTCAGCGTTCATCTCCGAGTGAGCAATCCCGGAGCCGGCCGACATTCGCTGAACCTCGCCGGCGTGAATGATCCCCTCACCACCCGTGCTGTCGCGATGAGCGAGCGCGCCCTCCAGCACCCAGGTGACAATCTCCATCTCGCGATGCGAGTGGGTAGGAAAGCCGGCCCCACCGGCTACGCGGTCGTGATTGAAGACACGT
The DNA here is from genome assembly GCA_903828635.1 of uncultured Acidobacteriota bacterium. Classification (GTDB taxonomy): domain Bacteria; phylum Acidobacteriota; class Blastocatellia; order RBC074; family RBC074; genus CAIOZW01. The sequence goes on along the minus strand of CAIKMY010000149.1, from coordinate 2,675 downwards.
AACGCGCCAAAATGAATATTGGACGGATCGTGATAATGATCAAAACTGAAGAGCCACAAGGCGGAGAGCCATCCTCCATCAAAATGATAACGCTGTGCGGCGGGAATTATCTGCATGTGACCTCGATGAAATAAATAATGAAAATTGACCGTCTTACCAAAATAGAAATGTCCCCCGACTCCGGTATGGCGCTTATCCGGGTTCTGCCACGTACCAGTCATTCATCCCGGGGTGACCAGACAGCCGCCGGGTTCCATCAACGGAGACGTGTCGATTTTACCATCTCTCCCCAATTACGGAATGGTGGCGGTGGCTTGTTTCGCGCAGATCGGGTCATAGTCCCCCTCAACACCGGTGAGAACCGCCATCGAAGTGGTAAGAGTACTGTCAGTGAGAGAAACGCCAATGATTTCACTCTGCTCAACTCATCACCCTCCAGGAAGATCTCAACGTCTGGCTGGCCTGGGTGCGCGAGCCTCCGGCCCGCAATCATCAGTCCTGCCAAATTAACCAAATTAAGCGGGTTTGGAGGCAGGCCGGGCCGATCCCCGGAGTAGTCTTCACCCGCTCAATCGTCCACTCAAAAGAATGGATCAGACAGCAATTTGAGCCCGGACAGACTTGGAAAAGAACGATTGAAAAGCTACGATCAGGGGCAAGAGTCGGACAGGCGGTAAGGCGTCTTAAAGAGTAATTATGGCGGAGAGGTCTTTCAGACCAGTAACTGTCTGCCGTTCATTTTTAAATGGTACTGAAGGGATCGTGAATTTATCAGATCGGGAACACTGGAGATTTGAAGGAGAATCCAGCAGATGGGTGAGCAAAAATTTGAAGGGCGACGGTTACGCAGCCGGGATTGGTTTGAGCCGGCAGACAAGGGCGGATTCATTCATCGGAGTTGGATGAAGAATCAGGGCTATCCGGATCACGTCTTCGACGGGAGGCCGGTAATCGGGATCTGCAACACCTGGTCAGAGTTGACGCCGTGCAATGGCCATTTTCGCAAGATTGCCGAGCACGTCAAGCGCGGGGTCTACGAGGCAGGCGGGTTTCCGCTGGAGTTTCCGGTGATGTCACTGGGCGAGAATCTGATGAGACCGACAGCGATGCTCTTTCGGAATCTGGCGAGCATGGATGTCGAGGAGACGATTCGGGCCAACCCCTTGGACGGAGTGATTCTGCTGGTGGGGTGTGACAAGACGACGCCGGCCTGTCTGATGGGAGCGGCGAGTTGCGATCTGCCGACGCTGGCGATCAGCGGTGGAGCGATGCTCAACGGCAAGTTTCGCGGTGAGGAGATCGGCTCGGGAACCAACGTTTGGAAGTTCAGCGAGGAGGTAAGGAGCGGAGCGATGCCGCTCTGCGATTTCCAGGAGGCGGAGAGTTGCATGAGCCGATCGACGGGCCATTGCATGACGATGGGGACGGCGTCGACGATGGCGAGCGTGGTTGAGTCGCTCGGGGTGGGGATGCCAATGAATGCGGCAATCCCGGCAGTCGATGCGCGACGCTACTCACTGGCACATATGGCCGGCCGTCGGATCGTTGAGATGGTGCATGAAGACCTGCGTCTGTCGCGGATTCTGACGCGTGAAGCCTTCGAGAACGCAGTGCGCGTCGTTGGAGCGATTGGCGGATCGACCAATGCGGTGATCCATCTGCTGGCGATTGCCGGGCGCATCGGAGTGAAGTTCGAACTTGACGACTGGGATCGGCTCGGGCAGGGAGTGCCCTGTCTGGTCAATCTCATGCCATCGGGGCGTTATTTGATGGAGGATTTCTACTATGCTGGCGGAGTTCCGGCGGTGATCAGGGAGTTGGGAGACCTGATACATCGGGATGCGCTGACGGTCAACGGTCGAACGATTGGCGAGAATACGGCAGAGGCTCCCTGCTGGAACCGCGAGGTGATCATGCCGTTTGACCGGCCATTCGCACCGCAGGGAGGGATCGCAGTGCTGCGCGGCAACCTCTCTCCGGATGGCGCGGTAATCAAGCCTTCGGCGGCGACTCCGGAACTGATGCAGCATCGCGGCCGGGCAGTCGTCTTCGAGACGATCGAAGACCTCCACGCACGGATCGATGATCCCGATCTCGATATCGACGAAACGTGCGTCATGGTGCTCAAGAACTGCGGGCCAAAAGGCTATCCGGGCATGGCCGAGGTTGGCAACATGCCGCTGCCACCGAAGCTGCTCAAGCGCGGCATTACCGATATGGTGCGCATCAGCGATGCGCGGATGAGCGGGACGGCCTATGGCACGGTGGTTCTCCACGTCGCTCCCGAGGCGGCCGCGGGCGGAACTCTGGCGCTGGTCGAAAATGGCGACTTTATCGAACTGGATGTTGCCGGACGTCGACTCCACCTCGATGTCTCCGACGATGAGCTGGCACGCCGTCGCGAGAGGTGGCAGCCACCGGCCATGGCTCATCAACGAGGCTATTACAAGCTGTACACCGATCACGTCATGCAGGCCAATCACGGCGCCGACCTTGACTTCCTCGTCGGCAGCAGCGGGGTCGAGGTGACTCGCGAGTCTCATTGACGGGAATTATGCGCTGAAGCCACTTCCGTGTTGACAACCGGCAATATCGGGCAAAAAAAAACGCTACAGCCGTGGGATGACTGTAGCGTTTACCAAACTGTGGTTATATTCCTCACACCTCTCATAACC
>CAIKMY010000148.1 GCA_903828635.1 uncultured Acidobacteriota bacterium | reverse complement strand
CGGCTCGGCTGGTGGCTGCGTGGATTCCGCGCTTACCGGTGTGGCTTCTTCTTTCTCCTGCGCTTCGTCCTTGATCGCTGCCGCTGTCACCTCCGTTGGTGAGCCTGCAGAATCCTCTGCCGGAAGCTCTTTGGCCGGTAAGACCACCGCTTCCTTTGCCTCCTTCGCCTGCTGCGCCTCCCTGGTCTCTGGTACCTCTTCACTGACCTGTTGAGCACTTGTCGCCGCCACGCCCGATTCAGGCCCCGCTACCCCCGACACCACTGGTCTACTCGCTTCTTTCCCTGTCTCCACACCGGCGACGGCCGGCAGTCCGACATTGGTGGCTGCGGGTGTCGTTGACAATTGCGCCGTTGTTCCCGACTTTGTCGCCGGAGTTGCCGGACTGACATTACGACGCGCAGGTAACAATTCGACCGCCATTGCGGCTACTCTGACCAGCGCTTCCAGTGCGTCAATCCTCACTTCAGATGCTGACCCGCTCCCGGATTCTGCATAGAGTACCGCTACCACCTTGCCACGCACCACCATCGGCACCGCGACAGTCAACGACGCACTTCCGTCATCTCCCACCGGTGCCGGGATTCCGGACATTGCTCCCGAGCCGGCCCTCACTGTTTTGCCTGTCACCAGCGCATCACGCAGAATGGAATCCTCCTGTGTGGAGATGACCATCTGCCTCACCCTCTCCTCATTCGGATCTCCCTCGAAACCCGCGACCCGCCAGCCGTGGAGCGACCCACCCCTGACAATGAAGAACACAAGGCGCTGCGCATGACCGGTGCAGTTCCTGACCAGTGCTCCAAGCGTGTCAAGTTGCGAACGCTGCGAGTCAATCTCTTCGATTGCCTCACCAATCCTTGCAATTTCACCGACCACTTCAGGCTGCACCACTGGCGTCACCAGTTCACTCTTTGCTGCTGCGGCCACAGCCATGGCCAGTGCTTCACGGCTCGCCTTCAACTCCTCTTCGATACCTGCAGTCCGCGCCGACGCCTCTGCTCGCTCAACCGTGAGCTTCTGCTCGTACTCCTTCACCACCTCCTGCTTCGCTGCTTCCAGTCGCGCATCAAACTCCGCCTCCATCCCAGCCTTCAACCCGGCCTTCACCGCCCCCAGTCCCGCCTCAACCCGCTCACGCACCTGCCCGTCAAGATGGCTCGCCAGCAACTTCCCTATTGTCACGCCGACTTCACCACCAGCCCCACCCTCAATCAGACCACGTAACCTCTCTCCGGCCTCTGCCAGCGCCGACTGCATCCTCCCGATCTCAGTCCCGATCTCCATTCCGATCGGCGCCAAGTGGCCGGCCAACACCTCGCGCGCCCGTGCCGCCAGCCGGTCGATGCCTGAATCTTTCTCCGAATCTGCCATCGACACCGCTTCCGACGGCTCTGTTCCAACCGCTTTCTCCTCGCCAACCTCGACCTCAATGTCGACTTCCATTACACCCGATTCTTCAGGCAAATTCAGAATGTTGTCGTCAGCCATTTGCTACCTCCGATCGGAAGGGCTCCCTCGCGCGCATCCGGATCTCCCCCGATTTGTTCATTGATTCTTTTGTATCGGCCTTTTTACGCGGCCGGCAAGATCTTTCATTATCATTGCCATTTTCTTTGTTGTCAATTTATCGTATCAACAGGAGATCGACCGGAGATTGTTATCACTCCTCTGCCACCCGGCGGCAGGAAATTAATCTGCGGAATTGTTGACATGTCTGTATTTGTCCTTGATTTCATTTCTCATGTCTTTATAATGCGCTATGTGTCCCCTCACCGGTAGACAGTCGATGTACGTGGAAATCGACAGTCTCCCGCTTTGTCCCGGTTGCCGTCTGACAACCGGCCGGTTCGTCAAATCTCAGGCTCACCACTGAGTGCTCATCGCTGAGTAACTGAATGCTCATCGCTGGGTAACTTAATGCTCATCGCTGAGTATTGGTTACACTCAGGTATGTATCCAGGGCTTATTTCTGAAGTCCTCATCACGAGCCTTTGTCAGGTGCCATTGGTTGGCCCCTGTTGCTTGAGCCCATTGTTTTGATCGACAGTTGATCCGCTCGCGGCAATCAGACTGCTCCTTCGAATTGTCACTGCTGACCGGCTCCCCTCCCCGATTGATGGGCCGGCCTCAAGGATGGGCTGTAAAGATCTGAACCGTGTCCCAGTCATTCAGACGATTTCAGTTATCAGGCTTGGTGCGTCTGTTCGTCTACTCCCCGTGTCGATCAGAGTCGATCAATATTATCAGCATGATCCGGCAGTATTGACCAGATCAGTATTGACCAGACTTGATCGTGGCGGCTGTCACCGTCGAACGCACGCCCTGGCTGTCTTCTGGTCAACATATCAGGCAGATTGTCACTGCAGGTTATCACTGGAGTATCCGACTGGAGTATCCGATAGGAGCATTGACTCTCCGGCTGGATGTGTCGTCTTGGACAGGGTGGCGGGGCTTGGAGATGAGCATCTGGCCGTGGTCAGCCTCTCATCACAAGGTTCAGGCTGCTTCGATCCCACCCGGTGGCGACCGTGACAGGCGACCAGATTGCACTTTACGGGCAGCCTGGTTACCAGCCAGTCTCGATCAGGTTCATATGAGATGGCGAGATAAAGTCTGAGCAGATGGCTGCAGGCCATTAATGGACAGTGCACAGGCGTGGTGACAAAGATCGTGCAGGGTCTATTCAGGATCGATGCAGGATCGATGCAGGATCGATCCGGTTGCGTGATCGTGCTGACGACACGGACGATCTGAACGCGGCTCAGATGCGCCAATGAGACACATAGTTGCAGAGCGAATCAAAAAAAATGCTCACGGGTACAAAATCGACTAAGACGTTTCGTCTATAGCAGTGCAGAGCAGAGTGGAGAACGAAAGTGATCCCCCCAGCGATGCGTCATTTGTCAGGGATCAGGCAGGCGATCAAGCTCGAAGTCGCGGTCCTGACGGGTGGCTGAAGACCAGCGGACGGTCATCGCGGGCACCTCGAAAGCAAGGTGGACGCGAATTAACTCGATGCAACCGTTATACAACCTGCTCCGATTACTACCAGGCCAACAGAGTCCGGAGATGATCGGGAGCTATCTTACCGGCAAGGCAGACTGACGTCTGTCGGTCGGGAGATATTTGACACACATGGAGACTGTAGCAATGCACACACCGTATGTTTATGATTACGCTGCTGAAACCATCAAAGATGAGCACACGGAGACGGCGCCGCACCAGGAGCTGACCCGTTACGCTCTTGCCGCTGCAACCGGCAATAACAGCGCCTACCAGGTACTGGTTAACAACTCGACCTTCCTTGCCGCGCTGACGCGGACGAGCAAATGGATGTGCCGACACTCGGCAATCGAGTCGGATGAGCTTCTTTCAGAGTTTTTTCTTCGCCTGCCGGCGAAGATTCGCAAATTTAACAATCGGCATGGCGCCTCGATTGTCAGTTGGTCGTGCGGAGTCATGCGCCACCTGCATATTGACATGCTGCGCCGGCAGTGGCGCGACACCGACAGGGTCGAGTATATGGATCTTGTCATCATCGAGCACGAGCGCACGGTCGATACGGCCGACAGCCGTCTTGCGCTTCAGCAGGCCTTTGCGAGGTTGAGCGACCGCGAGAAGAGGCTGATTCAGTTGCGCTGGCAGGAAGAGACACTCGATCAGATTGTCAGTCGCCTCGACGGGTTGACCGACCCGCGCGATATTCAGAATCGCCGGCCAAAGATCTCTCGTGAGCTCAAAGCGGTTGAGCAGAAGCTGCAGGAGGCGCTCTCTGCCGTCGACTCTGGTCGGCTCCAGGGCAGAAGGTCTCCGGAAAAGATTGAGTATTGATCGCCCCCCCAGGCGTTAAGTCGAGCCTGACACTGTCAGGTGTGCCCCATCCCCGTTCAGTGACAGTCCCCATCCGATCGCCTGAACCGCTGAGCAGTGAAACTCATTGGCGAATCGGTCTGCGACGGTGATGCGGGGACGGAAGAGGCGTTACACGATCTCTTCTGTCTCCGCCAGTGCCCGTTCCCTCCTTTTTCACCATCAAATTCCCTCTGTAATCTATCAGGAACCGTCGGTTGAAAGCACTGAAGGTGCTTCACCCTCGCTGGTCACCGTGGTAAGCTGCCCGGCCCCCTGTCAGGGGCGTCGCCCGGGGTGCTGAACTGAGGTGATCAGAGCTCACCGGTCCGGGTGAATTCTTCTTCATGCCGGTTTTTGACAAACTGCGCGTGGTGTAATATAAATCAGGTGCCTGAAGCCTTGTCGCCCCGGATATGCCGACGTGCCGTATGACCAGTTGGCGATCTCTCAAGGGAGAGTTCTCTTAATCTTAAGAGGCCTGATCTGCTTGCGGACCTTAATTCAAAGGTCATTCCCGCGATCATTGAGAAGCAATCCATAATTGTCAAAGCTGTCAGGGAGCCACATTTACCTGAACAGCCGGGGTCTGGCCGTCCGGCAAGCCCCTGAGGTGTTCTTGTGAGGCGTGCATCGGGTTCTCTGGTCAGGATCTCCGGATTGAAAAAACGGGTTGCAAGTTTTCAACAGAGCGGTTTAGATAGATTGGTTTAGATAGATTGGTTTAGATAGATTGGTTTAGATAGATTGGTTTGGATAGATTGGTTTGGATAGATTGGTTTGGATAGATTGGTTTGGATAGATTGGTTTAGATAGATTGGTTTAGATAGATAAGGTTGGTATTGATCGGGCGGAGAAGCCCGGATCGCATAAATACAACCGGCCGGAATCGGTCTTGTGGAATCGCGTCGCTCACGCCCTTCTCAAAGCTGGTTTGGAACAGAGCCGGATGCCCCATTTGGAGTTTAGATCGGTGAGAAACTTGAGTAATGACATTGCAACACAGGGCGGGTCAGGGTCCGGAGATCTGGTCTGCATCGATCCCGTCGAGGGAGCGAGCCTCTATGACTACTTTAATGGAGCACTCGAACCTGACGATGTGCGCCGCTTTGAGCGTCATCTGGTATCCTGCGCGAAGTGTGAAGCGGTGATTTCGCAGCTCGATCGAATGATGGGAATTCTGCAGGAAGAGGAGGTCTTTGATGCCGGCCAGCAAAAGATCTCCGATGATCCGGGGTCGATGATCGAACTCGGCGCCTGAACCGTCATCGCCAATCTGATTGCCTGGGCCTCAGCCACCGGGCGTGAACGAGTTCGCCTGCCATCCTGCTGTCGGAATTCGGAAGATCCTCTCAATTGATAATGCGATTGTCCTGATGTGCAAATGCCTGTGGCCCGCATCCATGTCGGGTAGATCTGGCCATAATCACGTATACCAGGGCAACTGTCTGAAGCCCCAAAAATATGATGATGATTGGTTGAGTTATCGACAAAAACTCTCTGTGTCAATCGTCTATAGGTGTGAGCGGCGAGATGAATGAGTCTCAAAGCCGCGGGAATAGAACGAAGAATGTATAACAGGGAGAAAGATCATGACAAGTAAGAAGTTAGCTGTTTGGACGCACTTCCAGGGGGCAATGAGCATCCTGGCGTTGATGTTGCTGACGATGGTGGCTCAGGCTGCCGATCCGGGGTTGCCGTATCCGACATCTTCGGATGTCAGCGACCAGAAGGCAGGATCGCTGCTTTTCTTTAACTACTACACCTCAAGCGGGTGTTGCCCTTCGCAAGAGAATACAAGAATCAACATCACCAACACGAACCCGTCACGAGCAGTAACAATGCACGTCTTCTTCGTTGATGGTTCGACCTGCTCGGTGGCCGATTCATTTCTGTCACTGGCACAGAATCAGACAACGACATTTTCGATGAGTGAGGTCGATCCCGGGGTGATGGGTTATATTGTAGCGGTCGCTGTTGACGGGACTACGGGGTTTGCCGGGGGGGCCAATACGGGACGACCTATCAGTTACAATTTTCTGATTGGTGACGAGTATATCGAACTGTCGACAAGTCATCAGACATGTCTTCCGGCAGAGTCATTCACCGTCATTGACGGGCCGAATGGGCCAGTCGATCCGTCATACGTGGCCAATGCCACGACCGCAAACCTTATCTTCAATAACACTCCTGGCAATTACAATCGGGCACCGCAGATGCTGGCGATATCGAGTATTCCAAGTCCGTCAGACAGTGTTGCCGGATACAATACGCAGTTGATTCTCAACCGAATTGGCGGCAGCCTCGTTGGCAGCGCGCTGCCTCTCGGACCGATCTTCGGTCTGCTGATCAACGACGAGTGCGTTCAGTTGAGTTTTACCTTCAGCAGTGCTTCGTGTCAGTTCAGATCGCAGATCAATCGTAACTTCCCGCGCACGGCACCTCGCCCCAATCAGCTGATCCCCGAGGGACGTACCGGTTGGTCGAAGCTCTTTTCAGTGACTGAGAATGTCGGGCTGCTCGGTGCAGTAATGATTGCCAATAACAGCAGCAATACTCTGAGCCTTGGTGTCGAGACACTCAATGGCGGCAGGAATCTGCACAAGCTCCGTCTGGCCGACACGGTCAGCTACACAATTCCGGTCTTTCCTCCGAACTAGGCTACGGTCAACAGGTTATTGATCCCCGATCTCCCTGACGGGAGCCGACAGGAAGCAGCAAAGGTTACATCATCTTACTCTTCCGGGCGGCTCCCTGTTTTTTCAAGGTATCGGGAACATCAGTGATCAAATGTTGAATGTTATCGTCAGAATCGGAGTGTTCAGTGATATTGGAAATATTAACAGAGTCACGAGGCTGGTATCTGATTCGTTGGAACTGCCGGTTTGGTTCTGTTATCAGGCAACACTGTGAGGTCAAATCTGGTGCAAGGTGTGTGGATCGGGTTGATTGATCATTTCGTAATGAGTGATGAATCGACCCGGGTGGCAGACAAAGCTGAGGGATGGGTGGCGGACGGGTGTGAAGGTGCGAGTATTGGGGTGGGGCGAGCTGGCGGGCGGTCATGGATCGCATAACAAAGCAGCCCGGGGATGGGTGAGGGTGAGTTGAAGATTGAAGTCAGGCAGAGGGTGTATGGACGGGTGCAAGGGGAGGAATCGGAAGAGGATGGATGCGGCATTTCCGGTGTCGGGATTGCCGGGGATGATCACCAGGAGCCTTTCGGCAAAGGCCGCAGGCTCCGGTGATCGGGAAGGTGGAATGATCGAAAGATAGTCCCACATTACTGATGGTTGAGAGTATCGGATCCATCAGGTCAATCAGGCCATTCAGAAACATCATCGCCATCATCATCGTTACTGGTTTCAGCCGGAGAGGGGCGATCTGTGTCATCCGACGCTGTCAGGCTGGATGTTGGCTGTGGTTCGTCTGTGAGTAAGGTGGCGGATGGTGCGTCTTTATCAGGTTTGTGCCGGAGTCAGATTGGTTGTCTTTGAAAATAGTCGAAGCGAATGAGTGCGCTGTAAAAAGTGCTGTCGCTTCCGGGCAGAAACAGTCGACATCAGAACGTGTACCGTTGGGACACTCCTTTCATTCGTGAGGGGGCCAGCCCACTGCGTCACCATGTTGCGTTTACAAATTTAGTTGCGTTTACAAATTTAGTTGCGTTTACAAATTTAGTTGAGTTTACAAATTTAGTTGAGTTTACAAATTTAGTAGGGTTTACGAATTTAGTGGTTTGACTCCGGGTGATCGGAGTGACCGAAAGTTGTTGTTGGCTGGTGGTGCCACCGGCGATACGGTTGGCATTGACATCGAAAGCAGGTTAATGGCGTCCGCCAGGTTTCCTGCAGCGTTCTCAAGCCTGGCGAAGACACCCGTCTTTCCGGATATTTCTTCACCTCGCCCGGCTGATCAGTTTTTCCGTTCGATGCTGCCGGGCGGTGGTGGTCGCACCAGTCCGGGTAACTTGTTCGCCACAGTTGGAAGAGTTCTCTCTCGTTAACTGACATTAGGAATATGTTGACGGGTCCAGTGCGGTTGATCTGTGTTATCAGGGTGATGGTTGTGTTATTGCATTATTGTGTTGTCTGGTCGTGTTGCCTGGTTATGTTGTCAGGTTGAGTTGTGCGGTAATGTTGTCGATGTGTGTCGTCTTTATTTGGTGTCTGTATATGTTACTTGTGTGTTACCTGATTGCTGGTCCTCGTGTGGGTCTGATTCAATGATGTTACCTGGTTGTTAGTGTTGCCAGGTAGTATGATTGTTGTCAGAGTTGCTTGCAGAGCATGTGCGCGATTTAAAGGCTTCGATGGCTGTTGCTGTCGGGGCTTTTGTTGTTTGTGCTTGTGGTTGTTAGTTGTTGATATGATGTTACTTACAGGCTTCATTGAATAGCAAAAACGAGTAACAAAAAGTTTTTCTGAGGTACAAAACGGTCATGGGTTCAGCGTCTATACCGATGAACGAGGCGGCCGACAGCGGCAAGCGATGAGCGCCAATGTCGGTTTCGCAAGGCAGTCGTATCGATGATATCGCGGAATAGCAAGTATCGATCGGCTGATCAATGACAGTAAAGCAAAGCAGCCGAAGTGCTGTAAATCTACAAGGAGTAAGATCATGACCGTTAAGTTCAGTCGAGTTCATTATCGTTTGATGGTGTTTACGCTGGCGATGCTGGCGATGTCTTCGGGGGTGTGGGCTGCTGATCCGGGGCTGCCGTATCAGAACACCTCGGAGTTGAGTGATCAGAAGGCAGGCTCACTGCTGGTATATAACTACTTCAGTTCGAGCGCCTGTTGCGCACTTCAGGAGAATTCGCGCATCAATATTACCAACACCAACCCGAGTGAGGGGGTAACGATGCACCTCTTCTTCGTCGATGGGACGACGTGCTCGGTGGCTGATCAGTTCGTCTGTCTGCATCCGAACCAGACGACAACCTTCTCGCTGGCGGAGGTCGATCCGGGGACGAGCGGCTATCTGGTGGTTGCCGCAGTCGACAATGATGCCGTCGGCTTTGGCAAGGGTGGGGTTCCTGGTCGTCCGATCAGCTTCAACTACCTGATCGGGGATGAGTTCATCACCATCGGTTCGGGACACCGGGCGAACCTTGGTGCGGAGGCCTTCACGGTGATCGACGGACCCAACGGACCTGTCGATCCGGTATACGATCCAAACTCTTCGTCGGCAACGCTGATCTTCGATGGGACAGTAGGCAATTACAACCGGGTGCCGCACGTCGTCGCCATCTCCAGTCTGCCGAGCCCGTCGGATGGTCTGAGCAGTTCCTTCGACACGCAGCTGATCCTTAATCGGATAGGCGGGACGCTGATGGGAGCCTCGGATCCACTCGGAACGATCTTCGGACAACTCTTCAATGATGCGGGTGTTTCGGCAAGCTTCAGCTTTAACACGTCAGCTTGTCAGTTCAAGGGTGGCATAACAAGAACTTTCCCACGCACAGTGCCTCGACCGAACGTGCACATCCCGGCAGGTCGTACAGGATGGGTCAAGATGTATCCCCCGTCGACCGATGTCGGAGTCCTTGGAGCGGTGCTGATCAACGATAACAACCCGAACAGCACTTCACCATACAGTGGCGGGCACAACTTACACGTTCTCCGACTCGCCCCGAGAGTGACCTACACGATTCCGGTCTTCCCTCCGGGCTGCTGATCAACAAGTTACTGACTGGTTAGTCGATCTTTCTCCCTTGGGCCGTTGCGGGCGGGAGAAACCCCAAACGCAACGGCATTTTTAAACAGAATGATCGGTTCATCGGCAACATATCAAAGGAGCGATAATGAAGGAAATGATCACGCCACCCAAACAAGTCGGAGTTAACACAAATTGCAATGATCCGATGATGGGTGACAAGGTTTACGACTACTATAATGGAGCGCTTGAAGCGGATGAGGTCAGGGTATTCGAGCAGCATATGATTCAATGTGCGAGGTGTGAGAAGGTGGTGCTTGAACTTGACCGTATTATTTTCAGTCTTGAAGAGATCGAAAGGGAGGCGAATACGCCGACAGCCGATCGGAACCAGGTCAGGGTGCAGCCGTTGCGAAGGCTCCGTAAAAATTGAGAGGGAAAAGGGGGATAAGAGAGCGGGACGAAATCCAATGAAGAGGAGGTAACCAGTTACGAAGAGCAAAGAAGACCCTGGTGATCGAGAATCACCGGGGTTTTTTGTATGTGGTAGTGGTAAAGTACCGGGGGAGCGCTGAAGAGAGGAGGGGGGAGCAATGAGGGTATTGACATCGGCGATGGTGCGCGAGCTGGAACGGCGAACGGTTGAGGAGTATGGGGTGGCTTATGGGACGCTGATGGAGGTGGCAGGAGGGCGCGTGGTCGAGGCAATGCTCACCGAGGGGATCGCGATCGTCGGCGGGCGATTTATGATCTTTTGTGGTCGGGGAAATAATGGTGGGGACGGTGCGGTGGTGGCGCGTCAGCTCTGGATGCGGGGGGCACGGCGAGTAGATGTCTTTCTGCTGGGCGAGGTCGAGGGGATGAAGGATGACGCGCGGGTCAACATGGAGATCGTCAGACGTCTGGCGAGTGGCCAGGGGTCAGAGGGGCGGATATTTCTGACAGAGGTGAAGGATGAGAGCGGGCTTCCGGCGTGTCCCGGGTTAAATGTAATGGACGGGATGGTGGTAATTGACGGAATCTTCGGGACGGGTCTGAGTCGGCCGGTGTCGGGATTGGCGGCACGGGTAATAGAAGAGATTGGGGCAATGAGGGCGGCCGGAGCGAGGGTGATTGCGATCGACCTGCCATCGGGACTGGTGGCAGACTCCGGGGGGATGATCGGGCCGACGGTTCGTGCCGATTTGACGGTAACATTTATGAATCCGAAGCCGGCCAATGTGGTCATGCCGGCGGCGGAGGCTAACGGCCGGTTGAGGGTGGCGGCGATTGGTACTCCTGACTGGCTGGTCGATTCACTGGCGAGTGGCACCGCAGGACGAATGGAACTGGTGGAGGAGTGGCAGGTTGCGCGCTGGCTGGCAGCGACGCGGCGAAAATTGGCGTCGCACAAGGGGGCGGTGGGCAATTTGCTGCTGGTGGCCGGATCGAGGGGAAGGACCGGGGCCGCAGCACTGGCGGCAGCGGCAGCTTTGCGGGCGGGAGCAGGAACGGTGACGCTCGCGACTCCGCAATCAGCAATTGGCCTGCTGGTAGCGCAGGCTGTGCCGGAGGCGATGTCGGCACCACTTGCTGAGACGTCCGAGGGCGGGATTGCACCAGCAGCGCTCGCAGAGGCATTACGCCTTGCCGGTGGTCGTTCGGCAATCGGTCTCGGGCCGGGGATCTTGTCGTCCGAGGAGGCTTCACGTAGTTTTGTGCGGCAATTTGTCGAGGAGAGGTCGGCACCGATGGTGATCGATGCTGATGGGTTGAACGCTCTTGCGCCGTGGCCGACCGAGCTTTGTGGTGATGATTCGCGACCGATCGTCATCACGCCGCATCCGGGAGAGATGGCGCGATTGACGGGAATGACGATAGCCGGGGTGCAGTCTGATCGCATCAGTGCCGCGCGGGATCTGGCTTGTCAGCAGCATCTGACGGTGGTCCTCAAAGGGGCGCGGACGCTGGTGGCGACTCCGGATGGCGAGATCTTCATCGTACCTTTTGGTAATCCGGGGATGGCGACTGCGGGATCGGGAGATGTGCTGACCGGGGTTCTCGTCGCGCTGCTGGGGCAGGCGGTCGGCATTGAAGCGGTCACGCTGGCAGAGACAGTCGTTGCCGGTGTTTCTCTGCACGCCATGGCCGGTGACCTCGCGGCGACGACCCTCGGAGAGAGAGCGGTGATGGCGACATCGATCATCGAGGCATTACCGCAGGCAATTATTGCCGTGGGTGGTGAGGGTGAAAAAGGGAGATCGGCCCGGCTCAATTATGGGGTGGCAATCGATCCGATCGGGGAAGCATGATCGCAACGGGAGAATACAGAACGGAGTCGGCCGAGGAGACCTTCGAGCTTGCTTTCGCGATTGGAGAGCGACTGGCAGGTGGCGAGATCTTCCTGCTGCGCGGCGATCTGGGGGCGGGCAAGACGGTATTTACCAAGGGGCTGGCGGCCGGGCTGGAGATCGATCCGGCCGAGGTTACCAGCCCGACCTTTACGCTGGTCAATCGCCATGAAGGGCGTCTCAACCTTTATCATCTCGACCTCTACCGGTTGGAAGATGCCACCACCGTGCTCCACGACCTTGGCTGGGAGGAGATGCTCGACGACCGGCGCGCGGTGATCGTCATCGAGTGGCCGGAGAGGCTTGCTCGGACCTCCCTGCCGCTGGCATTCGATGTGGAAATTGTGGAAATTATTGATGGAGATGGGGGATCACGACGCATTTCCATTGTCATGCATAGTTGGAGGAGTTGAGTTGACTCAGTCTGCCGGTGAATGCCCCGGGGGGCTGGTTGAAGCAAGTCGCTCTCTGGCTGAGATGTCAGTCGAAGATTGGTTGATGGGAGATTATGGAATCGGGTCGGTTGAAACTGGAGACGCTGCTGGTTGATCTGCCTGCATACGGACTGCCGCGAATCGGGCGAAAGACGGCAGACCAGCTGGCAGTGGAGATCGCCGCCAACTGCGCGCGTCCTGATCCGCGCGAGGCGACAGTCGAGGATCTGCTGCAATATCTGCCGATGCGTTACGAGGACCGCTCGAACCTGACGAGGATCGAGGGGTTGAGTGATGGCCTTGAGGCCTCGGTTGAGGTGATTGTGCGCGTTGGCGGGGTCATTCCGCTCAAGGGCGGACGCCTCAGGCTTTATGAGTTTGTCGGCGGCGAAGAGTCGGGTGTTGTCACCGTCCGTGCTTTCTGGTGGAATCAGGTCTACCTCAATCGGGTCTTTCGACCGGGGATGAGGGTGATTCTGTATGGCGTCTGGAAGCTGAACCGCTACAAGGGGAGCTTCGAGATCGAGAACCCCGAATACGAGATCATGCCGGAGATGTCGCGGGGGACGAGCGGAGAGGCTGATGATGAGGGGGAGAGTGGGGCAATCCACACGGCGCGGCGAGTCCCGGTCTACCGCAAGCTGGGTGAATTTCGTACGCGGCAGTTACGATCAATCTACTATCGTGTGCTCGAAGCGCTGGGTGAGCAGATTCCTGAATCGCTGCCGGAGGAGATGGTCCGGCGCTGCGGATTGATGTCGCGTGGTGAGGCAGTGCGGGAGGTTCATTTTCCCGAAGCGGGAGCATCGGTGGGAGCATCGGTGGGAGCATCGATTGACGATTTCAACCGGTGCAGCTCGCCGGCACATCGACGACTGATCTTCGAGGAGTTCTTCTGGCTGGCGATTGCGCTGGGGGTGAGGAGGCTCGAACGGGTACGAGAGCCAAAGGGCGCGATAATCGAGATCAACGATCGGGTACGGGAAGCGGTACGAAGGATTCTTCCCTTCGAACTGACCGGCGCGCAGCGGAGAGTTGTTGCAGAGATTGCCGCGGATATGGCTGGTAACGAGCCAATGAATCGACTGGTACAGGGAGATGTTGGCAGCGGGAAGACGATCGTCGCCTTGCAGGCAATGATCATGGCCATTGAAAATGGTTATCAGGCGGCGCTGATGGCCCCAACGGAGATTCTGGCTGAGCAGCACGGTCGTAATATCGCTCGACTGCTGACAGAGACCCCGTACCGGGTTGCACTATTGACGGGGAGTCTGAAGGCAAAGGAGAAGCGCGCGATTCACGAGTCGCTGCGGTCAGGCGAGATCCATCTGGTAGTCGGGACGCATGCCTTGATCCAGGAGGGTGTCGAGTTCAGCCGGCTCGGATTGGTGGTAATCGATGAGCAGCATCGCTTCGGGGTACTGCAGCGGGCGGGGATCAGGCGGCGGGGGGTCAATCCGGATGTGCTGGTGATGACGGCGACTCCGATTCCGCGGTCGCTGGCAATGACAGTCTATGGCGACCTTGACGTCTCGGTGATCGACGAGCTGCCACCGGGGCGAACGCCGATCTCGACTCACGTCCGCGGTGACGATCGACGCGAGCGCATTTACGAGTTCATCCGCGCACAGATGGCCGCCGGGCGTCAGGCCTATGTCGTCTATCCGATCGTCGAGGAGTCCGAAAAGCTCGATCTGCGCAATGCGACCGAGATGTTTGAGACTCTGCGTCGGGATATCTTTCCCGAGTTTCGCGTTGGCCTGCTCCATGGCAAGCTGAAGCCGGCCGAGAAAGAGGCGGCGATGAAAGCATTCACCGGCCGGGAGACCAGTCTGCTGGTGGCCACGACGGTGGTTGAGGTTGGCGTTGATGTGCCCAATGCGACGGTGATGCTGATTGAACACGCCGAGAGGTTCGGCCTGTCGCAGCTGCACCAGTTGCGCGGGCGGGTTGGCCGCGGTGGGGGAGAGAGCTTCTGCATTCTGCTGGCACAGTATGCCAAAACGCGCGAAGCGCGCGAACGGTTGAAGATTATGGAGGAGACCAGCGACGGATTCCTGATCGCCGAGAAGGATCTTGAGATTCGCGGACCAGGCGAGCTTATGGGGACTCGCCAGTCGGGGATCCCCACTTTCAGGCTGGCCAATCTGGTGCGAGATCAGTCGCTGCTCGATCTGGCAAGGCGTGAAGCGGACTATATGCTGGGTGAGCGCGCGCTGACACATGAGACTGATCGATTGATCCGGCGGGTCAGGAGCGAGCCGCGCTACGGGCTGGCTGAAATTGGCTGAGTTTGCGGATCATCTGCTGTCTTTTGTCTGACTGACGCGAATACAAGTTCCGCGTCGACATTACTTCAGATTGATCTCACGCGGAGAAGCCGCTGATTATCCATTTCGTTCCGCAGAACTTTGTGACTTCGTGGTTTCGTGTCAGACACCTTCCGCGTCACTCTGTCTCGCCAGAGAATCTCCCACGACTTCACGAAGGGGGAGGAATGCAGGATCGCGAATAATGGCGGATTATATTGGCTTGCAGGTCGGTTATTTATTCCGGCAGCAGGATGGAGGGCAGGAGAATGCGATTGCCCTGTCTGAAGTGGTTCGAGTGCGTAGGTGCTGTTCTAATAATTTATGCCTCAGGTTCGTGGAATTGCGGGAAGGGAGATACAGCTTGATCAGGCGAATTATAATTGCGACTTTGCTGATGATCGCCTTGGCACCGGTGACGATCATCTCCGGTCAATCATCAGGTGGGCAGAAGGGCCCGTACTTTCCGCCACCGGGTGCGTGGGCAAGGAAGGACCCTGGGGAGCTGGGGATGGATCCCGCACGATTGGCAGAGGCGGTGGCTTTTGCCCGAAGTCGTGAAGCGACTCGCGAGATCGATTTCTCCGATCAGGAGAGGATCTTCGGATCGCTGCTCGGCTCGATACCGACGCGAAGGGCGACCACCAACGGCGTCGTCATCTACAAGGGCTATGTCGTTGCCGAGTTTGGCGACACGACCTGGGTTGACCCGACCTATTCGGTGGCCAAGAGTATGCTGGCCACGGTTGCCGGGATTGCAGTGCGTGACGGGCTGATCGTGCTCGATGAGCCGGTTGGCAAAAAAATTAAAGACGGAGGCTATGACTCACCGCACAACCGCCTCGTCACCTGGAAGATGCACCTTCAGCAGGAGTCGGAGTGGGAGGGTGAAATGTTCGGCAAGAAGCACGACTTTGTCGGACGTGAACAGTTTGGCGAGGGTGAGCGTCAGCCGCGCGCCTTGCAACCTCCCGGAAGCTTTTACGAATATAACGATGTCCGGATCAATCGCCTCGGACTTTCACTACTGCGCGTCCTCCGCAAACCGGTACCAGAGGTCTTTCGTGACGAGGTCATGACGCCAATCGGGGCCTCGAATGGCTGGAAGTGGGTGCCTTACCACAACAGTTATGTCGATATCGACGGTCGGCGGATGGCCTCCGTCAGCGGAGGTACTCGCTGGGGTGGAGGGATGTGGATCGATTCGTGGGATATGGCCCGCTTCGGGTATCTCTGGCTGCGTGGTGGTCGCTGGGGCGATCGCCAGATTCTACCTCCGGAATTTGTCAGAGGGGCGATTACTCCGAGCGCGCACGGTCCCGATTATGGCTATCTTTGGTGGCTCAACACCGAGCGTCGCAATTATCCGGATCTGCCGGCCAGTGTCTATGGTGCCCGTGGTGCCGGTAGCAATACGATCACCATCTCTCCCGAGCATGACCTCGTGGTCATTTGGCGATGGCATCGTGGCAACGAGGCCGAGTTTGTTCGTCGCGTCATTGCCGCCATTCGCAACGCGCCATAATGGGGTAACAGGGTGGCGTTGCCGCGTCATTCAGGATGGGGGGATGCCGGAGGTGTGCAGCCGACCATCAGCGTCGACAGCCAGACGGCCATGATCGCAGAGACGGCTGATTGTCTCGCTGGCAACTTTCTCATCGATCGTTGCCTCGGTACCGAGCTGGCAGTCGATGATCCAGCCTGCCTGGCCGGATCGCTCACCAGAGGTGAGAACCACGAGTTGTAGTGGGCTGTACCTGCCTGGAAAGAGTGCGACGATCGCCAGCAATGCCTGCTCAAGCTCTCCTGATTCGTACGACTCCGCAGGCGAGCCGGCTGTTAATGGACTGGCTGTTAATGGACTGGCTGTTAATGGACTGGCTGTTAATGGAGTGGCTGTTGTTTCTGGGGCCACTCGTTGATCTTCACGCCGGAGGAGTGTGGTGGGAATTTGGTAGTTACCAGCAAGCCCGAATGATCGCTGTTTTTCGTATAGAAGCAGCGTCGAGGCAGCATCGAGTGCGGCGTAGCGTACCTGAGAATCGCTGAGTGGACGGCGACTCCAATCACTGCGCTGCTCTTCTTTGGCCAGCCGGATGCCGAGGTGACGCTCGACAAGCGCCTTGAGCGAGCAGCCCTTCTCGCCAGCGCGACGCGCTGCAATCATCGTGTCGTGAATCGGCGAAGTGGCTATCCGGCAGTGGCGGGCAAGGCGCACGGCATCGAACGAAGCGTTATGCATCACCTTGGTCTGCAGGCTCTGTTCAAGCGTGCGTCGCAGCGGGTCGAGTGAGACCGGCGCGAGCAGATCAATGATCGCGACGACAATCGTCGATTTCTCGCGAAAGGCGATCTGTACCACTGAAATACGCTCCTGGTCGCGACTCCACCAATCGGTTGTCTCGATGTCGATCGCCAGCGATGATGGTTCACTCAGCCTGACAGCCAGCCGGCGCAGATCCTCTTCATGGGCGATGTGTTCGATGACGTGCGGTATCATTGATACATGATAAACTGACTTCACCATCATGTCACCCACCAGGTCGTCAACGTTTGGCCACGTTTGGGCAGTCTGATGTCAGATGTTAGGATGGCAGCGTATCTGAAGCGTCAGGGTATTTCCATCGTCAACTGGTTCACGCCACCAAAGGAGCCATGCATGCAAAACGAGAGTGGTAACACTGTCAGGCTTGTTCAGATAGAGAAGCGCTCAACAGAAAAAGAGTCTGCTAAATTGGCAACATTACCCGCATTGACGGAAGGCGAAATCTTTCGCAAGAAAGTGTCGATTCTCATTCGCAAGAGTCTGGCTGTGTTTTACACGCGCTCATTTTACGGTACGGCGAGGAGGTGGATCTTCTCGACTTTTCTGCCGGAGAGTGTGCTAAAACGCTGGATGCCCTATCGTCAGGGTGAATGCAATCGCTGTGGCATGTGCTGCCGCATCGTCCTTACCTGCCCGTTTCTCCACGAAGAGGATCAGCAGGCGGCCTGCCGCATTTTCACCTCAAAGAGGCATGCCCCGCCACCATGTCTCACCTTTCCGCTCGATCCGCGTGATCTGGCCGATGTTCAGCGGCAGATTGCGCCGACGGTATGCTCATTCAGTTTTGAAGGTCAGCCGGAATATCCTGACACACGGGCGGCCTTAATGGCGGAACTTCGCTTGCGATTGAGGCGGGGAGTCGAGAGGTTGAGAGAGGCTTTCTGACCGCCTGAGAGAACTTTTTAGATATCAAAGAGAACGCCCGGAAAGGTATCCACCCTCCCGGGCGTTCTTTGTTACGGTTGTCGACTGCTTCTGTTTAGAAGTTGAGTCTTGCCGAGACCTGAACAACTCGCGGACCGACGGTGAGGCCGGTGATACGGCCGAACTGGGCACTGTTAACGCTCTGATCGCCGAAGAAGAAGACCGGCGTATTCATCGCGTTGAAGAGGTCGCCACGAAGCTCGGCACGGATCCGCTCGGTGACGGCGAAACGCTTGAAGATCGAGAGGTCGTTACCGAAGGCGGAAGGACCGTCGAACATCAGTCGCTGCAGTGAGCCGAGCTGCTCGTTGAGCGGATTGTAGAAGACCTGGCCGCTGAAGGCCGCGGTGTTGTTGAGGTTATCAGCACCGACGGCACGACCGGTGGCCGTGTCGATGACGCCCGGACTGATATAGAAGACCTGTCCGTTTGGCAGCTTCTGAACCTTGAAGAGATCCTTGATCTGCGACTTGGTCAGTGTCGAGTTGGCCGGGTTACCGGCGGCTCTTCCCGAGCGGTTGAAGGTCGCCCGCTGCGAGAGAATTGAGATCGGTGCACCACTCTGCCACTTGAGAATTGTACTCACCTGCCACCCGCCGACGAGGAGGTCGAGTGCCCGACCTGCCCCACCAAGGAACTTGCGCCCCTTACCGAACGGCAACTCATAGAGAATATTGCCGTTGAGGATATGGGTGACATCAAAGTCAGCACGAGTCTTCTCCAGCTCCGGACGAGCATTGTCGAGGAAGGGCTCAAGCCTTTGCTGTGATGTTCCGGCTGAGTTGGCCAGCGCCTTGCTGAAGGTATAGTTGACCTGGCCAAAGACACCGTTACGCAGACGGCGGCGCGCTTCGAGCTGCAGCGAGTGGTAGTCGCTGGTGCCGCCGTTGATGATCAGGTTCGAGGCATAGATCCCCGGATTCGGCTGGAAGAGGGCATTCGACCCCGCCACACGGCTGGTCAGGTAGAAATCTGCCAGACCTGCCGGCTGACCCTGCTGGATCAGGCCGCGAACGGTGGTGTTGTTGAGCAGCGCTGCTGTCGCACCGGCACCACCGATGTTTGGCAGAAGCGTCAACTGCTGACTGCCGGCGATCGCGGCATTGTAGTTCGGGTTGAAGGCACCCGATGACGACAGCGCGAGGAAGCCGTTGTTCCGGGCACGCTTGAAGTCCTCAAGGAAGGGCTGGTTGACGCCGGCATTGATCTGGTTAAGATCGATACCACGCCAGATGTCACGCCCCATGGTGCTGACATAGCGCGCCTCAACCGCGAAGTCCCTCAGCCATCCGCCAAGTTCACGCGAGATGCCAAAGGTGATCTGGTGAATGTAGGGCTGCTTGAGGTTTGGCTCGACCGCCGAGGCGACGCTCGTCGGTGAGAGCGCCAGCTGGTCGGCATAGGTGCGCGGAACCTTGAAAGTGACCGTCGGAACCGGAATCCCCTGCGAGAGGCGCGTGAACTGGTTGACCAGCGCCGCCGAAGAGGTCAGACCCGAATTGTTGAGGAAGGCGTTGCGAACGACCGTCATTGCCTCTTCGTTGACGAAGGCCATGGTGTAGCCGCCACGCACCGACGTCTTGCCATCCTTGAAAGGATCCCAGGCAAAACCCGCGGTCGGAGCGAAGTTGTTGAGATCTTTGTTGTAGATCCCGCCATTGACGAAGTTGACGACACCATTCGGATCGAGCAGCACGTCACGCACGCTGCGATTGCCGAGAACCGGAATCAGTCCGAGATTTTCGTCCTCCTTGACCGGGCTGAAATACTCCCACTTGACGCCATAACGAACCGTGAGGTTCGGTCGCATCCTCCAGTTATCCTGGAAATAGAATGCGTAGTTGTCGAGCGAGAGGTTCTTCTGCTCCGGCAGCCCAGGGATGAAGCCCGAGGTCTGATTCCGCACCTGGAAGGTCTGGCTGACCTGCGAGATCACTCCGTTGAGGAATGCCACCAGCGCGTTGGCGTTGGCAAGGTCGGTCGGCTGAATCCGCTGGCCGGTCGGATTGCCCGGATCCTGCGGGAAGAGGTTGGCGTTGAGCTGAATGTTGGTCGGTGCCGCCGCACTGAAGCCAAAGCTGACCGATGGGAACTGGCCGGCAAAGTTGTATGGTCGCACACGAATCTGCTGGAGGTTGCCACCAAACTGCATTGAGTGGTCACCGGCAATCCACGACGCATTGTCGATGAACTGCCGTGTCCGCGTGTCGCGTCCCTGTGGCAGGAAGGTCACCTGCCGGCTGGTGATGAACGGCACGCCGAGGATTGCTCCGCCGTAGTCGACGTCAGTATTGAATGCCACCGGCGCGAGGTTGGCACCCACGCGCAGCTCGTTCTGGAACTTTGCCGTATTCCAGCGCCAGGCTCCGACGAAGAATTTGACGGTTGACTCGGTGAAGACCTTCGGGCGCGCATTGATCGCGTCGAGATCGGTGCGATCGTCAGTCTCCCTGAACCACTGGAAGGAGCCCTCCAGCTTGTGGGCATCAGAGAGGTTGTAGTCAAGCCGCCCCTGGTACTGGTTGCGATCGTTGAGATCCTGCTGATTGAAACGATAGCCGGCTGTGTTCAGCAGACGGCTGCTGGTCGAGTTGCCGACGTCGAAGTTGTTAACCTTCGAGGAATTTGGTGTCTGATCGATGATCAGGCTCTTGATGCGCGGGTCGACACCCAGACCAACCAGCTGCAACACGTTGATCGACTGCACGGTATTGTCGGTCGGACGCACATAACGGAAGACTCCCTGCAGGAAGTCGTTGTTGACCGGAATGGTGTTGTTCTGTGTCGTCGCCGTTGACTGGCGAAATCCCTCGTATGAGGCGAAGAAGAAGAGTTTATTTTTGAAGATCGGGCCGCTGACGTTACCGCCGAACTGGTTGCGGTTGAGGAACGGACGAGCAACCGGTGTCGGACGCGAGGCGTTGTTGAACCAGCTGTTGGCCGAAAGGGCCGAGTTGCGGTTGAACTCGTAAACGGTTCCGTGCAATTCGTTGGTCCCCGACGGAGTGATCAGCTTGACCTGTGACGAACCGCCGGCGCTGTCAGCACCCTGGTTGGTCGTCGTGATCGTGAACTCACCAATCGTGTCGGCCGTCGGGCGGTTCGGCACGAAGTCGAGCGAGTTGGTCCTGATAAAGTTGTCCTGAATGTTGATGCCGTCCTGTGTCACCTGCGTCCACGAGGGGCGACCACCGTTGATCGCCGTGTTGACGCGGTTGAGGATGCCCGGCACACCTGCCTGCAGACGGATCAGCTCGATCGGATTGCGGCCATTGAGCGGCAGGTCGATGATCTGACGCTTGGCCACCGTGTTGTTGACCTCGGGTGACGAGGTGTTGACGATGTCGGCACCAGCCTGCACTGTTACCGTCTCGCTCGTCTCGCCGATATCCATCCTCACTGCCAGCGAATAATCCTGGCCGGGATCGACCTTGGCTTCGGTGTAGCTTCGGGTCTTGAAGCCCTTGGCCTCGACCTTGACGGTATAGTTCCCCGGCTGAAGCTGCGCGAAGATGAAAGCCCCCTCGGCCGTCGTCGTTCCCGTCTGCTGCAAACCTGTGCCCTCGTTGACGATGCTCACCGTCGCTCCCGGCACTACCGCTCCTGTCTGGTCTACTACTGTGCCGACGATCCGACCCAGCGGATTCTGGGCCATCACCGCGCCGCTCATCAGCAACAGAGCCAGTAATGAACAGATCAATGAAAATCCTTTTCTCATCGATGGTCTCCTTGACTCCCATGGAATGCGAATCCTTCAGGATTCGTCGTTATTGATTTCTGGTCTCGAAAAGTGCCAACAGTGAATGAAAGTTTAAATTGTGTTCAAGGCAAATTCTGTGCAAAACCTGGGCAGGAAACTAAATTGTTGAAGACAGTAGGTTTGGTAAGTGGGAACAGTAGAGACGGGAGGGGGCGTATCCATTTTTTTGAATAGAGATCGCAAAATTCGGAGAAATCGGGCCCGTCGCTGATCCTCGGGGCCCGATCTGGCTTTGCGATCAGTATTCGAGATTGCCATCATAGAGCATATCTTTTGTCTTGAAGCGCATATCGAGTTTGAAGGTTTTGGAGATCTCGGAGTAGAAGCGGACGTAGCCCGCGTCTTCGGTGATGAATGGCTGGCCATCGACGAGGCGCGGAAAGACAAATTTGGCACCCATGCCATCAGCGATCGGGGACATATACTGTTGGAGGAAGACACGTTTGCCCGAGCGGAGTTCGAGGTAGGTGCCATTTTTCAGCGCACCCGTATTCAGCCCGCCAAAGAGCTGCAGCGCGTTACCGGACATTCGCCGGTCACTTGAGTCATAATCGACGGCAACGACGATATACTGGTCAGACTTCTGCTCGGCAAAGGCAGCCAGTTGTTCAGAGAGCTGCGGATTGGCCATCTGCGCACGGCGGGCAATGGCCTGCCTCATCGGGCGGGCCGTCAGGAAGCGGATATGGTAGTTGAGAACCGCTGATTGATTGTAGGCTCCCTGACTGTTGCGATCGCCGGAGGTGTCGAGCGGACGGCTGCCAATGCGTCCCTGAGATGTTGGCGAGTAGAACATCTCCGAGGTGTTGGTGTCCGCCTGTGTCTGGCCCCAGGGTGAATCATTGAGCATCTTCAGTGTCTCTTTCTCGGACCACTCCGTCCAGGGCTTCGCTTTCTTTTGCGCAATGGTGACAATGGTTAGTAGCGAGAGGGCAATCAGTGCCGCGGAAAATTTTTTCATGTCTGGTCTCCGATCTGTTGACAGCCAAAATCGAGATAGGTTGAAAATCGGTCCGACCCGTGGTCGAGTGCGAGGTCCCGTCGCTGATAATCGAGGTGAATCACTGACATTAGCAGCGTTGCCTGTCGATCGATAAGGCGCAGGGTCAGCGCGCGGTGATCAACCTCTTTCCCTCCAAGGAGAGTCGAGAGAAGATAGTGCCGGCAGGCGAAGGGTGGAAGTTTACCGAGAGGAAGTCTGTGGAGCAATCCTTTCGGGCCAAAAAGCTCAAGGAATGGTTGTGCCTCACCACCGCTGTCATCGATATTGATGATGCCGATCAATTCGTCAAAGAGATTTCCGCCGGCTCGCGCGCCGGAGGCAATGTAATCAGTCGCCAGACCGCCACGCTCCCGGGCTCGCTGGTACCCGCGCGCCGATTTCAGACCGGGACGAAAATGGGTGAAAGCGTGGGCCTTCCACTCGGGAATGCGAATCTCTGCCTTGATCAGGACATGGGAAGTCTCCGGAGAGACGGCAACTCCAAGCCCCCCTGAGAAGTCCCGACGAAGCCCGAGTTCGGCAAAGTCGAGTATTCCACTCTGTCCGGCACGAAGGCGAATGATGCCACGCTCTGTCCGCTCAGGCAATCGGTGTGGCAGCTTCGGATCATCGAGTGCCGACCAGGCGGTCTCACCCTTCTCGTCGACGGCAAACGGATAGTACCATTGCGCTCCCTCCTGTGTTGGTCCGGAGCCGAAGTGTATCCTTGTTTCGAGGGTCAGCGGCCCGACGCGCGAATCGATCTTGCGGCCATTAAAGAGTAGTGGCGAGTAGAGAACATTGCGTGCCCGAAATCGCCCGCTGGTGTCGAATGGCGCCGCGGCTGCTGAGGGGGCGATCACCCCCTGATGGATTGGATGCTCGATGCTTAACTGTTCACCATCGTGCCGACGGATCATCAGATAGGCGAATGATTTGGTGGTTCCACGGTCATTGATCACGGCGATCAGGCCCGAGTGGCGCAGATGACGTCGCGGCGATGCTCTCTTCGCCACCTCGCCAAGGGCACCTTCGCAAAAAGCTCCCTTGCCAATGTCAAAGAGCAGTGATCCGTGTGGCGGCAGGCTGTAGCGGTTGCGGCTGACAATCCGCCCCAGCGGATCATGCACGATGATCTCACCACGGCTCGGCTCAGCGTTGGGGTTGAAGAGGCTGTAATGGCAGTCGTAATCGGCAAGTGACGGGAATGGCATCGAATAGTAGTAGCTCTCGCTGTTCTGCCATTGCGGTGGGTCCGGGTTGGCGTGAACATTATCAAAACTCTTCCGCTCACTCCAGCGAATGAAGGCTGCGCTGAAGAGGTCGCTGGCATTGTTCAACTGCCCGCCGGTTGGTCTCACGCGGATACGGGCACCTCCTCGAACCTCCTTCCCTCCACCAGTCAGATCGGCGACCGGGATAACCGTCGTCTGCATCGCCACTCTCTCGATGCGTCTTGACGGGGCAATCAGTTCACCCGACGGTTTGTAAATCGATATCTCATACTCTGAGCCCTGGCGACCATCAGCATGGCCCATCTCGCCGCTGAATGAGTCGGCTGTCAGCACTATTTCCGTTCTTGTACCCGCCACCGCGTCATCGATCACCATCGGCATTGCAAGGTCGAGCCAGCAGCCTGCAGGGGGACCGGCAACAGTGGCCTCAGCTCCCATTCCCAATGACGTTACCACGCATGAAAGCCGCTCCAGAAATTCGCGTCGATCCATATCCATCCCTCGCGATCCATCCCTCGCGTTACCATCTCTGTTGACTGCCAATGAAAAGAGGGGGCGGAAAGATAATCGAGGATTCCTCGTTATATTTCCGCCCCCCCTCTTGCCGGCATTGTGCCGGGACCAGGTTATTAGAAGTTGATGCGACCAACGAACTGGATCAACCTGCCACCCGGATCGTTGGTGGTTGAGAGGTCACGGTAGGCCTGAGTCACCTGACCGAAGGTCTGGGTACCAAAGCCGCCGACCGTGTTGACGTCGTTCGCCGGATTGCCGACGATATAGTTGATGTTGTTGAAGGCGTTGAGGAACTCGGCGCGGAACTCGAAGTTGACCCGCTCCGTGATCTTCGTCTTCTTGACGATGCTCAGGTCGTACCGGGCGAAGCTCGGTCCGTAGAGCACGAGGTTGGTCGATCCGCACTGACCGGTGAAGGCCTCGATGCAGGCACCCATGCTCGCCGGTGCGATGTAGCGACCGCTCGGAGCACCCTGTGCGCCGTAGTTGGTTGTCGCACGAGTACCGGTGACGTTGAAGTCACGGATCGTGTTGTCGATGATGTCCTGCGGCAGG
>CAIKMY010000147.1 GCA_903828635.1 uncultured Acidobacteriota bacterium | reverse complement strand
TCGACTGGCTCTGAGTGCTTACTGTCTGGCAGAGTAATCCGTCGGCCACGGCTGGCGGGTCATTCTGAAGGGGGTTAGCGTGGTTAGGGGGGAGTAGGGGGGAGTAGAGGTATATTGATGCGAATCTGTCTTCTCGGAAGCGGGAGTTCCGGCAATTCGGCACTGGTGGCGGCCGGGGAGACGCGGGTGTTGCTCGATTGCGGCATCAGCGGTCGCGAGACGGTACGTCGTCTGCGGGAGATCGGCGAAGATCCATCACGCATTGATGGCATCGTGCTGACGCACGAGCATGGTGATCATGCGCGCAGCCTCGGCGTCCTCGCGAAGATGCTCGATGTGCCGGTCTATGCCTCGACAGCGACCCTTGGCGCCTGCCGGCTTGGCGAGCGACTGAAGGAGATCCGGCGCGGAGAGGAGATTGTTGCCGGCAGTGATTTTGCCATTGGCGACCTCGTTTTCCATCCCTTTTCGATCTCGCATGATGCGGCTGATCCGCTGGCGTTCACCTTCGAATCGCGCGGATGCAGGATGGGGATGGCCGTCGATCTCGGGCGATTCGACGAGGTGACCGCCGCACGCTTCCGCGGCTGCGATGCACTGGTCAT
The DNA here is from genome assembly GCA_903828635.1 of uncultured Acidobacteriota bacterium. Taxonomy (GTDB): domain Bacteria; phylum Acidobacteriota; class Blastocatellia; order RBC074; family RBC074; genus CAIOZW01. The sequence continues at coordinate 10,621 of CAIKMY010000147.1, read as the reverse complement.
CGAGGCCAATCACGAGATCGCCATGCTGCGGGCGCATCCGAAGTACAGCTGGAACCTGAAGATGCGCATCTGGAGCGATCGCGGGCACGTCTCCAATGACCAGATGGCAGCCTTTCTTGAGAGGGATTTCGATGACCGGGCACAGCACATCATGCTGGCCCATCTTTCGCGCAACACTAACCTTCCCGAGCTCGCAAGGCAGGCGGCGATTGTGGCGTTGCAGAAGCGCTCTCCGCTTTTGTCGGCCGATGCCGAGCGGCGGGTGAAGGTGGCACGCTATGATGCCCCGAGTGACTGGATCAGGCTTTGACGTTGATGGCTTATCCGATTGGATCAATCCGACGGCTCTTCCCCAAGTGGCTGTTGCCCAATTGGCCGTTGCCCAATTGGCTGTTGCCCGAGTGGCCGTTGCCCGAGTGGCTGTTGCATGAAAGGCTGTTGCTCATGACCCTTCTCCTGCTGGCGACGGCCTGGTCAACGGCGCTGGCACAGTCAGGGCGTCGTCCTCAGGGGCGCGTCGAGAAGCCGATCGTGCGGATTGAGACGGTCGAGGTGGTCCTGCCGCTGCTGGCCTTCGATGCCGGCGGGCGTCTCGTCGATGACCTGCAGCCCCGCGAGGTGGTGGTTCTCGAAGATAAGGAAGCACGTCAGGTGGCCAGTCTCAAGCGGGAGGCGGCAAACATCGTTTTCGTGATTGATGGCAGCAATGAGTATGGAACCTTCAAGAACGGACCGACGCAGCGCTTCGGTCACCCGGAGAGACCGGTCTGGGAGAAGCCGGAACGTTCAGCGCTCCCCGATCCGACCTCACGGGAGTTTGCCTTGCGGCTCCTTGGTTGCCTTTCGCCCCGGGATCGGGTGTCCATTATCCAGTATTCTGATCGGGTACAGCTCATTCAGAACTGGACGAATGATCCGCAGCAGGCAATGGAGTCGCTGCGCTCGAAGTACCGGGTCGGGTTGAAGGCGAGTTATCGTGATGCGTTGAAAATGGCAGCCGACAAGCTGCAAGAGGTTGCCGAGGGGCGGCGTCTGGTCGTCCTGCTGACGGATGGCCTCGATTCGGCAAGCCGCACCAGTGCCGCCAAAGTAGAGCTTGCTCTTGAACAGGCGCGCGCGACTCTCTTTGTGGTTGGCTGGGCCGATGTTTTGCGTCGCGAGATCGAGCTGGCCGTCGGCTGGATGCGTGGCCATGAGAATTTTACCAGTGCTTCGGCTGGTCGGATTGGCGAACTGCGCCGCTACCTTGCCGATCTCGACGCCGCCACGGCCGGGTTAAAGCTCATGGCCGAGAGGAGTGGTGGTGTTTTTCGCCTGCCTGCCACTCACGAAGATCTGACGGCCACCGCGCGCCCCTTGTCCGAGGAGATCGGAGCACAATATAGTCTCTCTTTTATTACTGAGCGCAAGCCGAGCCTCGAGGATTATCGCTCGATCGACGTCCTGCCGGCGCGTCCCGGCCTCAGTCTGCGCTCGCGTCGCACTTATTATGCCGGCGATGCCGGGAAGGATTCGGCCAATGACCGATCGCGATGATTGGCCGGGTGGAGTTTGATGAGCGAGGATCACCAGCAATTTGTCTCGGCATTTCGCCGCGCCTCGATCGGACTCGCGGTGGTTGCCGTGGGCTGGGTGGTGGCAATCTCTCTCTCCGACAGGTCGGGTGAGTCGCCATTGGTCTGGGCAATTCCGGTCGCAGCCGCGATTCTCAGTTTTATATTTTATTCACAAGCCCGCAAGGATAGTAATCGGAGCAACACAAACAGATGATCAGGAGATACACGCTGCCCGAAATGGGCGCTATCTGGACGGAGGAGAACCGTTATCGGAAGTGGCTCGACGTGGAGATTGCCGCGTGCCAGGCCAATGCTGAGGCTGGCAACATCCCCGCTGAGGTGGTCGAGGTGATTCGCCAGAAGGCCGCTTTCTCGGTTGAGCGCATTCACGAACTGGAGAAGACACTCGACCACGATGTCATCGCCTTCACCACCAACCTCGCCGAAAATATTGGTCCGGAGGCCCGCTGGGTCCATTTCGGGCTGACCTCGTCAGATGTCGTTGACACGGCCAACGCGTTGCTCATGAGGGAGGCGGGGGATCTGCTGGTCGGGCGGCTGCAAACGCTGAGCGATATTCTCAAGCGGCGGGCCTATGAGTTCAAGGATACGCCGATGATCGGGCGCACTCACGGTATTCACGCCGAGCCGACGACGCTCGGATTGACATTTGCGCTCTGGTTTGAGGAGAACCGGCGCAACATGGATCGAATGATGCGGGCGCGTGCCGTGGTCAGCTATGGCAAGCTCTCCGGGGCGGTCGGTGCCTTTGCCCATCTCGATCCGGAGATCGAGGAGCGCGTCTGCTTCCTGCTCGGGCTGCGACCCGCCAGCGTCTCGACCCAGGTCATCCAGCGCGATCGTTACGCCGAGTTTGTCTGTGTGCTGGCGATCATCGCTTCGTCGCTGGAGAAGATCGCCCTTCAGGTGCGCCACTGGCAGCGAACCGAGGTTGGTGAGGCACACGAATACTTCAAGCCGGGGCAGAAGGGGTCATCGGCCATGCCTCACAAGCGTAACCCGATCCTTTCCGAACGTATCTGCGGTATGGCGCGCATTCTTCGCGGCTATGCTGTCACTGCCCTCGAAAACAATGCCCTCTGGCACGAGCGGGATATCTCGCACTCCTCGGCGGAGCGCGTCATTCTGCCCGATGCCTGCATTGCCCTCGATTATATGCTGGCAAAGACGGCGTCACTGATCGACGCCCTTGTCGTCAAGCCGGAGCGCATGCTCAGCAACCTTGGTGCTACTCGCGGCCTTGTCTTCTCGGGGCAGCTTCTGCTTGAACTCGCCGCCGCCGGAGCGCCGCGCGAGGAGGCCTATTACTGGGTTCAGCGTAACGCCCTTGCCTCGTGGGATCAGGGGCTCGATTTCCGTCAACTGGTCAGCGATGATCCTGACATCTCCCGAACCATCACCCCGGAACAGATCGATCGCGCCTTTGATGTTCGCACCCAGTTGAAGAATGTCGATCGCGTCTTTGCCCGCGTCTTTACCGGCAAGGGCAAATGAAACCGGCCGGTCCGGACGGCCAACCAACATCGAACGGAGTTCGCAACATGCTTGCCAAAGTCTATGTCACGCTGAAAACCGGCGTTCTCGATCCGCAGGGGAAGGCAATCCATCACGCTGCCGAGACGATCGGCTACCAGGGGATCGAGGATGTGCGCCAGGGCAAATATTTCGAGATCAGGCTCAACCCGTCGCTTGCCGACGATCAGGCCCGCACCGAGGTCGAAAAGTTTGCTCACGATGTTCTTGCCAACCCGGTCATCGAGAACTATCGCGTCGAAATTGTCAGGTAGCCCCGCTGCCCGCCGGGCTCAGAATTTTTGTGGCGGGTGCCAGCCCTTGTAGCGCAGACTGACGGTCGGATCGGTCGAGGAGATGAGAATGAGCCGCTTGTTGAGCGGGTTGACCCCCTCAGGGTAGTAGGTCAGCAGATATCGATCGTTGCGCAGTTCGTCGCAGATCAGTTTAACCCCCTCTTTGACTTCGGTATCGAGGGGGAAGATTCTGCCGCCGGTGCCATCGGTCAGTTGTCGCAAGACTTCGGCCGGCTTCGGTTGATCTTTTCTCAGCGCGCCGCGTGTTCGGTCGCGGACCTGCATGGCGTAGATGGTGATATTCTCATTCTGAACTTTGGCAAGGATCTCGTCGAATTTGATGGCGCTTCCACGGTCGAGCCCGTCACCGACGATGACGACGATCCGCTTGGAGAAACCAACCTGGGGACGGAGAACATCTTCGACGACGACATTGAGCGCGTCATAGAGGCGCGGAGTATCGGTCTTGCGCAGCAGTTCAAGCGTCCCCTGAAGCTTGTCAGGCTCGTCGGTGAAGTCGGTAATGATCTCAGGTTTGAGATCATAGCCGATGACCATCACCTTGTCGCCCTCATAGATTTCGGGTGAGAAGGCAGCCGCGACTGAGGCCAGCCGGCGAACATCCGACTGCAGCGTCGAGGAGTTGTCCATGAGAACGACGATGCGGGCGGGCGTCGGATCCGGCGAGAACGATTCGATCTTCTGCATTACCCCGCCATCAAAGAGGCTGAGCGCGTCGCGTGGAATGATACGCTCCTGCGCCGCCTTCTCTTCCTCTGCCGGGGTCAGCAGCGGCTTCGGTTTGTTGGGATCATCAATGCGCTGACCGATGACGTTGATTGCCGTGGTCCGCCGTCCGGAGACCGGAGTTCGCCCTGACTGCGCGCCAACGTCGCCACCAGCCATCAACGCCAAGGTAGAGAGAAGCAGCAGACTGGTAACCAGGCCGGCAATGATGGCTCTGTATGTCTGAAATCTGTGCTTCATGATTCGGAGGTTCCTGCTCAGTTACCGGTTCCGCAGTTGCCGGTCGCGCAGGCCCCGCCGGTCGTGGCGCAGGTCGCCGCTGTCTCTTTCTTCTCCGCTTTGTCAGATTTATCGACCTTCCCTGACTTGCCACCGCGGCCATAATCGCTGACGTACCAGCCACTACCCTTCAGCTGAAAGCTGGTCTGGGAAAACTGCTTCTCCAGCCTGCCCTTGCACTCCGGGCACTTGCTCAGCGGCTCATCGCTCATCTTCTGCATCACTTCGAACTGGTGTCCGCACTTGAGGCAGGCGTATTCATAAATCGGCATAGTCTCAGTTATACCTCCGGCATAATCATCTGTTCAGAATGTCATCACGCCGGCAGTTCGCGCTGGCGAATGCCGGCAGATGAAAAAAGTACCATAAACCACAGGTAAATTTAAACAGGCGGATCGATGACGCTTGAAAGGGATTCGGTCATCTGATGGCGATGGCGTTTGGAGGAGAGGCGACGCCACCTTTTTTATTGAGGGGAGCCGAGGTCAGGAGGAACTCATATCGCCGATCAGCGGCGCAGGCGGCGGCGAGGCGATCGAGATCAAACATCTCACCGATCGGCATCCCCCAGAGCCCGATGATCGTTTCGTGCATCATCTTTCCTCTCTTTCCGGGTTCGGAGCCGGCCGGCGGCCAGACCTCGAAGGAGGGAGCATCGCCGGCAATGGCAGCGAAATGGTGATTCCAGAGGAAACGGAGAGAGTCTTCGCCCTGTTCGAGCCCGGCAGCGTTGAAGTTACCCGGTTGTGCAAGCTGATGGCGCTCATCGAGGCTCAGGCTGTTGTACCACCTGATCCAGCCGGTTCGCAGGATGAGGATGTCGCCAGCCACGAACCGTGTGCCCTGCCAGGCGGCGGCGGCCTCCAGCTCTGCCGGCTTGATGGCATATCTCTCACCGGCGGAATAACGCAGCCCGGTCGCCTCGGCATAACGTGCGAAGTCGATCAGCACACCGCGACCAGCAATGCCGCGGCGTGCCCAGATGGCGATCCCGTTGATCGGGTTGTCATCTTCGGCGATCTCCTCCTCGGTCACTCCATTGTAAAAGCCGTGCTCGGGGTGGCCATAATGGCGCAGTCCGTCCCACTGCGTCGATGACTGGGTGTTGAAATCATCGTAGATATCATCAAAGACGTTTTGTCGTCGCCGATGGATGGTATGCTTGAGGGCCGGGCGTCCGAAAAGCGGTGGATCGGGCAGTTCGAGGTCCCAGTTGAGGGCGAAGATCTCGCCACTGCTGACAAGGCGCGCGGCGGCCAGTACTCGCTCCGGCGTCAGCAGGTTGAGGGTGCCGATCTGATCGTCACTGCCAAAGAGGCCCCAGGCCGAGCGGGGTGGCATTGCCGGGTCGATTGGCAGCTCATCATAGGTCGGCAATGGTCTGTTGGAATCGCTCATATCTTACCCCCCTGTTGATGGGTCTTCTGACGTCAATTGCCAAATGAAATATTCACCGGTTATTCGCCTCCGGCAACCGCGAGATTATACGTGAAGAGTTGAAAAGATGCTTGCGGAACCGTATTGATAAGTGGACACTTAATGAATGATTGGCAGCATCTGTCTGGCTAAAGCCTGGCCGGCTGCGTCATTGCCGGCTGCGTTATAGTTTGTCGGTCGTGCCTGAAGGACGATGAAAGAATGGGAGAGATATTCCCCGAGAGACGCGTCAGGGGGGGTGAAGAATTGTTAGCAGTATTTAAGGAGCGGTTATGACAGGCAGGAGACAATATCTGGTCAGCATTCTGGTACTTGGGGGGCTGGTGATGGCGATGGCGGGCGGGAGATCGGGAGAAGCGCAGGAGGTGCGGCGACCGGAGACCTTTCGACCGCCGGTACGTGGGATGCGCGGAGTGGTGGCGGGAGGGCACCCACTGGTGGCCGAGGCTGGTTTGCGGATGCTGCATCGCGGAGGCAATGCGGTTGATGCAGGGGTGGCGGCGGTCTTTGCGGCCTCGGTGATCGAAATCTCCCATTTCGGCTTTGGGGGTGAGGTGCCGGTGCTGATCAGGATGGCCGGTCAGCCGGTGGTGGTGATCAACGGCCAGGGGCAGGCTCCGGAGCTGGCGACGCGGGAGTTCTATCTGCGCCAGAATCCGCCACGAGTTCCCTCGTCAGGTCCGCTGGCGGCGACGGTTCCCGGAGTGCTCGACGCGATGATCGTCGCGCTGGAGAGCCACGGGACGATGAGTCTGGGAGAGGTGCTGCAGCCGGCTATCGAACTGGCCGACGGGTTTCCGATCGACGAGATGAGGGTCAGTTACCTGCGGAATACGCGTCGCGTTTATGAGGTCTGGCCCGACTCGCGCGCGATCTTCCAGCCGGGAGGCGAGATTCCGGCGGTTGGCGATATCTTCGTCCAGAAGAATCTGGCGGCGACGCTGCGGGAGCTGGTGGCGGTGGAGAAGAAGCGTCTCGCCGGGAGGCGCGCCCCATCGGCACGCCTTGCGGCGCTTGAAGCCGTTCGCGATCACTTCTACCGCGGCCCGCTGGGCAAGCGCTTCTGCGAGGCGATCGAGAAGGCTGGCGGCCTGATGAGGCCCGGTGATCTGGCGCGATTCCGTGCCGAGGTCGAGCAACCGGTGCGCGGCAATTATCGCGGCTACGAGATTTACAAGCCGGGTTTCTGGAGCCAGGGGCCGGTGATGATCGAGGCGCTCAACCTGCTCGAAGGCTATGATCTGAAGGGGATGGGCCACAATTCGCCCGATTATGTGCATACCCTGATTGAGGCGATCAAGCTGGCCTTTGCCGATCGTGATCGTTATTACGGCGATCCGCGGGTGGTGCGTGTTCCCGGTCTGGAGCTGATTTCGAAAGACTATGCGGCGGTGCGTCGCAGTCTGATCGATCCACGGCGGGCCTCGCTTGAGCAGCGACCCGGGGATCCGGTCAACAAGCGTGCGCTGGTGGCGCTGTCCGAGCGGGCAGAGACAGGGCCATCGAGTGTTCCGCCGGATGAGCGAGCCAACGACACGACCTGCGTCAACGTCATCGACGGGCAGGGGAATGTCTTCTCGGCGACGCCGAGCGGGGCATGGCTGCCGGCCTTCATTGCCGGCGATACCGGGATTCCGGTCTCCAACCGATTGCAGAGTTTTCTGCTGACGCCGGGCCATCCAAACGAGTTGCAGCCGGGCAAGCGTCCGCGGATCACTCTTTCGCCGACGCTGGTGATGAAAGACGGGCAGCCATTTGCCGCGCTCTCGACGCCGGGGGGCGACAATCAGGATCAGGCGATGGCTCAGGTACTGCTCAATCTGATTGAGTTTGGCATGAATCCCCAGGAGGCAGTCGAGGCGGAACGTTTCGAGACGCAGCATTATGTCAGCTCATTTGACGACCATCGCCTCAACCCGGGATCGTTGATTCTTGAAAAGCGATTTGGCGAGACGCTGGCGGAGGAGATGAAGCGCCGCGGCCATGTGGTTGAGGTCAGGGAGAATTTCAATCCGACGGCGGCACCAACGGTAGTCCTGCGTAACTCGCGCACGGGAGTGATTCAGGCTGGTGCCGACGTGCGACGAGGGCGCTACGCCATCGGCTGGTGAGGGGGGAGCTTGAGCGAGGGGGGCGTCGCGCTGCGGGCGGGCTGGCGTACCTGCGGGATATAACCTGAATTGCGAGGCTGTTTTGATTATCAGTACGGCTCATCGTTTGCGGGATTTGCAGCAGGCAATCGAGGGAGTAATTCGTGGAAAGACGGAGGCGATTCGGCTCTCGCTGGTGGCCTTGCTGGCTGGCGGCCACCTGTTGGTCGAGGACGTACCCGGCGTTGGCAAGACAACGCTGGCGCAGGCGATTGCGCGCTGTCTCGATTGCGGCTTTCAGCGCATCCAGTTTACCAGTGACCTGCTGCCGTCGGATATCGTCGGCGTCTCGATTTACAATCAGCAGCTTGGTGATTTCGAGTTCAAGCCGGGGCCGATCTTTGCCAACATCGTCCTTGCCGATGAGATCAACCGCACGACACCGAAGACGCAGAGCAGCCTGCTTGAGGCGATGGCCGAAGGGCGGGTGACTGTCGAAAACCGTACCTTCGACCTGCCGCGTCCCTTTCTGGTGATGGCGACGCAGAATCCGGCAGAGCATCACGGAACCTACCCGTTACCCGAATCGCAGCTGGATCGTTTCATGATGCGTATCAGGATGGGTTACCCGTCACTCGACGAGGAGAAGGAGATATTGCGGCGGCAGGCGAAATCTCATCCCCTCGAACGGCTGGTTCCGCTGCTGACGGCTGGTGATCTGATGGCAATGCAGGAGGAGGTCCGCGGGGTGCGGGTTGAAGACTCACTGATCGATTATCTGATGGCTATTGTCAGCGCGACACGAGCATCAGAGTCGTTCGATCTCGGGATCAGTCCGCGCGGATCACTCACTCTTTACCGTGCCGCCCAGGCAATGGCCTTCTCGGAAGATCGCGACTACTGTATCGCCGACGACATCAAGCGGCTGGTGGTACCGGTCTTCGGCCACCGGATCGTGCTCAACCCGCGCCATGCCGGCCATCAGGGGCGAACCGACGAAGTCGAGCGGTTACTGGGCGATCTGCTGGAGACGATACCCGTCCCGCTTTAGGGCAGTGTCGCGCGACGGTTACGCGCTGTCTGACTTGGGCAATGCTAACGGAGATGGCAAACGATCGCTGGAGAGTCTTATATCGGGATTGGATCGGACATCCGCTCCGGGTGGCCATCGCTATTGCTCTGATTGCAGGGGTGCCGGTGATCATCGTCTCCGGGGTGGGGCTGCTGACGCTGGCGATACTGCTCTCGTTGCTGCTCTTTGGCGGAGCGTGGTTCTGGCGTCGTGGTCGAAGAGTTATCACGATGATCCCCTACGCTGCCATTCCGCGGGCGGGTCAGCTCTTTCTCGTGTTGGGGGGAGTAATTCTCCTGCTGGCACTGAGCAGCGGAAACAACCTGCTCTATCTGCTCTTTGCCGCAATGTTTGGGACATTCATGATCTCGCTGATGGTGTCGCGGCTGATGGTTTCACGGATTTCGATGTCGGTGAGGTACCCTGATCGGCTTCATGCGGGTGAGGCTGCGCCGCTGGAGTTGATAGTGATCAACCGGAAGAGGATCTTTCCGGCGATTTCGGTGGCGATCTCGACGATCGAGGTGGCGCCCGGAGCATCAGCTAGTGAGATTGTTGATCTGGGCTACTTCCCGATGATTGCTCCCGGCAGCGAGGCACGGATGAAGCTGAAGAAGATCTTCGGGAGGCGGGGGCAGCATCATTTGTGGGGGTTCCGGATCGAGAGCCGTTTTCCTTTTGGATTTGCCGGTCATTGCCGTCTCCTCAGGGTGGATGCGCGCCTGCTGGTGCTGCCGGAGAGGCGCGAATGGGAGGATCTGCCCGGCTCATTGCCGTTGGGGCAGGGGCGGCTGGAGAGTCATGTCAGGGGTAGTGGCAGCGATTTGCACTCGATCCGCGAGTATCAACCAACCGACTCGCGCCGCCGCGTCGACTGGAGGGCAACGGCGAGGACCGGGCGAATGATGGTGCGCGAGTTTGCTCGTGATGATGAGTGGCGTGTGACGGTCGTCTTTGATGTCGGCATTGATGAATCCGCACCGGTTGGCAATGAACTGCGCGAGAGCTATGAGAAGGCGATCATCCTTGCGGCAAGTCTGGTGCGCTATCTGAACGGGCTTGGCGCGTCGATTCGCCTGGTGACCATGAGACAGCAGGGGGGTGAATGGGGACGTTTTGGTGCGGGTGAGCAGCATCTCGCGGGGCTGCTCGATCGGCTGGCACGGCTGCCGGTTGCTGCCGATCAGTCGCCGCTCCCGTGGTGGAGACTGTTTGGCGGGTGGCATCGTCAACGTCCGCTCGCGTCATTGGCGCTCTTCGATCAGGATCTGCCGGCAAGGCTGAAGGCTCCCGAGCCGGAAGATCGCCAGATAATGCTGATCACGGCGGCGCCACATGCCCTGCTACGCGACCTTCCGACCGATCGCCTCTGCATTATTCATCTTGATGATCTCTCCCGTCCGGCCACTGCAGAGCGGAGGCTGGCATGAGCTTCGATCGGTTCTTCAGACTCTCCTCGCACGCACTGGTCGTTACGGGTTTCTGTGCCCTGGTTATGACAAGGCAGCTCGATCCGGTCTCGATACTGCTCTACGTGCTGGTGCTGGTGCTGGCGTGGCTGATTGATGAAGGGTGGCTTGCCTGGCATTTGCCGCGACGGGCATCGACGCT
>CAIKMY010000146.1 GCA_903828635.1 uncultured Acidobacteriota bacterium | reverse complement strand
CCAGCTTGTCATTTTCGTCAACGCCGGTGAAGCCCTCATCGAGAATCAGCAACTGGGGCCGGTTGACGATCGCTCGCGCAATCATCAACCGTTGCATCTGCCCCCGCGAGAGATTCCGCCCACCCGTCACCAGCCATGACTGGAGACCCTGCGACATCTTCGCCATCTCTTCATTCAATTGTGCGATTTCGATCGCCCACTGCAGATCCTCGTGCGAAATGCCCTCTCTCCCAAGCAGGATGTTCTCCTCGATCGTTCCGGCAAAGATTTCGTGATTGTCACCAACCAGGCTCACCGAGCGACGAAGGCTCTCCAGTCTGGTATCGCGAATGTCCATTCCATTGATCTGCACCAACCCGTGCGTCGGCGCATGCAGGCCACACATCATCAGCGCGAGCGTCGACTTCCCGGCTCCGCTCTTGCCAACCAGACTGACGTGTTCGCCAGGTGCGATCGTCAGATTGAGATTGGTGATGACCTCCTGCCCGCTCTCATAGGAAAAATGGACCTGACGACAGACAACACTCGCACCCTCGGTATTGACAGTAAGATCCCGCCCCTTCGATCTCTCAATCGGCAGGTCTGTCAGATGACCAACCTTTTCGAGACCGGTCAGCAGATCATAGTAGCTCTCCATCAGCCGAATCAGCTTCTCCAGCCCTTCGAGTGCTCCGACGACGACGATCTCCGAGGCGACCACCTGGCCAAGCGTCAGCGCACGGTTGATCACCAGCCATCCGCCAATTGCCAGCACTCCGGCACTGGCCAGCGCCTGGAAGAGGTAGATCCCGAGTGACTGCCGGAAGAGTACGCGGAAATGGTTGCGTCGTGCGCGCACATAATCGATTACCAGTCCGTCGGCCTTGCCCAGTGAGAATCCGGTCAGCCCGCTCATCTTGAAGCTGATATGGCAGCGCGCCAGCTCCTCCAGCCAGTCGGCGACATTGTACTTGCGATACGACTCGTCAATGCTCGTCTTCAGTCCGCCTATCCCGAGAATGCGTATCACAAAGGCGATGAAGAGTATGAAGAAAAGGGCCAGTGCCAGCAGGTAGGGGCTGTAGAACGACATGAGAACAATTGCAATCAGCACCTGCAGCGCCGCCCCCGGCCCGTCAAAGAGAATCTTCGACAGCGCTTTCTGAATCGTCAGCACGTCAAAGAAGCGATTGACCATCTGCGGTGAGAACTCGCTCTCGATGACATCATGCTCAACTCGCGGCAGATGCTCCGCCAGATGCAGCGAAACCCGGGCGAAAACCCGCTGCTGCAGCTTTTCGAGGATGACCAGCTTGAAGAGCCTCAGTATCCCGGCGAAGGTTAATGCACCCAGCACCCCGATCGTCAGGACGATCAGTGGCTGGATCAGCACCCCGGCGGCTATCGTGTTGACCAGTGCCTGTGCGGCCAGCGGCACCGCCAGTGTCAGCAGCCCGATGACTACCGTGTAGATCAAAATCACTACATAGTCGACCCGGTCAAGCTGAATCAGCTGCATCAGCCGCTGGAACGGCGTCAGATGCTCGCCATGGGCTGCGTCCTTGTGATCTCCTCCTGCCACCTTTTTGATTGGCCTCCCCACTCCGTTTGTTACTGTCAGTAAAATACCGACTCTATCAATTACCGTGCCAGTAGTCGATCTATCACTAATCCGGCAGGTCAATGGGACATAAAGTCGTTGAGACGTTGCAGCGACGGTCACGCGGCTCGTTGTCGTGACAGATTGTCGCATATGCCCGGGGCATTTTGTCTCAATTTTCAGGTGCTAATCACTACTAAAGTAATAAATTGAGCTTCACCTCCGGCAAGATTGTCGGGAAGAAAAGTGGGTTGTAAGGTTGGATATCTTTCAGGGACAATGCAAAATATGGGGGTTAGTAGCAATGATGGCAAAACGGCTTTTGACTTCGTATATGTTCTGGCTGTAAATCCTGATTATGGATTTCAACCGGGCATTTCAACCGGGCATTTCAACCGGGCATTTCAACCGGGCATTTCAATGATGACACATCCCGTCCATATGTCCATTGTCCATACAGTCTATACTGTCCATAAAGTCCATAGTCCATACTGTCCATAAAGTCCATAGTCCATAACCCCCCCCAAGGAGAAGCAAACAATGGCAGATCGATTGGCAATCATCGGAGGATTGGTAGTGCTCCCGGATCGTGAGATCAGGAACGGAGTAATTCTCTGCGAGGAAGGGCGCATCGTCTATGCCGGCCCGGGTGACGGGATATCAGCGGAGTCTGGTTCGACGATCATCGATGGAGCAGGGATGATCGTCATGCCCGGGTTCATCGACACGCACTTTCACGGGAGCGGAGGTGACGATGTCATGGCCAATGGAGTTGAGGGATTGCGACGAATCTCGTCCTCGGTGCTGCGTTTCGGGACGACCGGATTCCTGGCGACGACGATTGCGGCGCGGCACGACGAACTGATGCGGGCGATCAATGAGACGCTGGCTGCACAGGCCGCTGCGGCGACCGGCGCAGAGATTCTCGGGATCCATCTTGAAGGGCCGTTTATCAACATTGCCTTCAAGGGAGCGCAGCCGGAGTGGGGGATCCGTGACCCCGACTTTGACGAATGCCGGCAGCTTCTTGAAGCGGCGAAGGGGCAGGTGAAGATCATGACGCTGGCCCCCGAGCTGCCGGGTGGGATGGAGATGATCAGAATGCTGGCGGCAACGGGGGTTGCGCCATCGCTGGGCCACTCAACGGCCGACTATGATACGGCGCTGGCGGCGATTGAGGCGGGGGCGACACGCGCGACCCATCTTTACAATGCGATGTCAGGGGTTCATCATCGAAAGCCCGGGTTGGCGGCAGCTTGTCTCAACGAACCGGGGATCCAGGCGGAGTTGATCTGTGACGGGGTTCACGTTCATCCGCGGATGGCGGCGCTGGCGTGGAGGGCCAAAGGGCGGGAAGGCCTGACGCTGGTGACGGATGCCACCGCCGCGCAGGGACACGGTGATGGCATTTATACTCTTGGGGATTTCAGGATCGAGGTGCGGGGAGCGCTGTGTACGCTGATGGATGGGCAGACGATCGCCGGGTCGGTTCTGACCATGAATCGTGCGGTTGGCAATGCCATCGCCTTCACCGGGATGTCACTGATCGATGCCGCCGAGATGGCCTCGGCTGCGCCGGCAAAGCTCTGCGGGGTGGCTGATCGCAAGGGTCGCATTGCCCCGGGGATGGATGCTGATCTGGCGCTGCTCAATGCTGATTTCTCGGTGGCGGCAACGATCATCGCCGGCAGACTGGTTTACCGGTCGGCCGGGGCAGCCGCCTGATTGACACGGCTTATTTGATAACAGACAGGAGAGCAATATGCAGGGAAGATTTCTGATGCGCGGAGTGGTCTTGATCTGGCTGGTGTCGGCACTCGCCAATGTGGGGCTGGCGGACAAGCGGGATGCGGTCAGGCAGGCAAAAAAAGCGGCGGAGGTCTTCAAGGAGATCATGGCGACCCCGGACAACGCGGTGCCGCTCAATGTTCTTGACAAGGCGGTCTGTGTTGCCGTCTTTCCGGATGTGATCAAGGCCGGCTTCATCGTTGGCGGACGGGGTGGGCGTGGGGTCGCCAGTTGCCGACGCCAGGATGGCGGATGGAGCGGGCCGGCCTACTTTGATCTTGCCGGTGGCAGTGTCGGGCTCCAGATCGGTGCCCAGGCAACCGATTTCGTTCTGCTCTTCGTCTCGTCAGATGGTATGCGGAGCCTGCTGAAAAGCAGGTTTGAGATGGGTGGGGATGCCTCAGTCGCTGCCGGCCCGGTGGGGCGCCAGGTTGGTGCCGGCACCGATCTGCGGCTTGACGCCCAGATTCTCTCCTATTCGCGCAGTCGCGGCGTCTTCGCCGGGCTTGAGCTGAAGGGCACGGTGATCAGGCAGGACGAACGTGACAATCGTGCCGTCTATGGCGAGGGAGCGAACGCCGAGGATATCCTTGAGGGAAAAGCTGAGCCGACGGATGATGTGTTGATCTTCCCGGTGACGCTTGAGCGCTACTCGAAGCGTAAAAGGTAAGCCCGCCCCCTGGATCAGAAGAGTCGCCGTGAGAGATTGAACCCGATGGTCAGCCCACGCAATCCATCATCGGCAAAATAGAGTCCGCGAGTCTGCGAGCGCTGCGAAAAGGTCGTTCCCGGCCCATTACTCAGGGTCAGGCTGAAGGAGTGACGCTGCGAGGCACTCGTCTTGCGAATGCCAAGGCCGATCACCGGGCGATGAATGCCCCTGCCGAGGTCGAGATATCTGGCGGTCTCGTTGACGCGGTAATTGGCCTCGGCCATCAGCGCAACTGAGGGGCGGATGTTCAACGATCCGCCGATCCCAAGGGCAACGGCCGTTACTCCGGGTTGATCGGTCTTCGGATCGAGGCTGAATGGTCGGTCGCCGATTGAGATAGTTGGCACGAAGTAAAGGCTTGCATGTCGCGTCAGACTGCGGGCGATCGTCGCCTCAAAGCTGGTGGTAAAGCTGCGCCGGAAGTTGTCGCGCCCCTCAAAGCCGACACGCGCCATGACTGAGATCGGGTCGCCGGACTCCTCGCTGAGAATGCTGGCGCCGCCGTAAATCATGAGTGCCCGGCCAAGATCGCCGGGTGAACGGTAGACGCCGACCTGCAGCCGATCGGTCAGTCCATAGACAAATCCGAATGACGGGATTGCCTGAGCATCGAGCCCGAAGAGCCCCTCGGCATTGGTCGGTTTTCCAAAAGGGAAGCGATGGGTGAAGTCGGTCCAGAGCGAGCCCCGGGCAATGGGCATCGCCGTCGGCAGATTGACGAGGCGGACATCGGCGGTGCGGTGAATGTCGGTTCGTCGTGCTGCTTCCGGTTTCGCCGTTGTTGTCGTTGTCGCTATTGGTGATGCGGGCAGGGCTGGTTTGGTCTCGGTTACTGTCTTCGCGCGAGTGTTGATGACATACCTCCGCCCGTCGATTTCGATGGTTGCTTCGGAGTCGGAGCCTTCGGTGAAGGTGACGAGCGGTTGCCGGTCGCTGACGAAGAGGTCGGGGAATTGCCGACGCATCTCGGGAGATATCGTCATCCCGTTTGCCTGAAATGCCCGGCCAAACGCATTACGTTCCCCGCCGCCAGCCGGATTGAGGTGGCAGACCGAGCACTTCGTGCGCAACTCGGCTCGCGCATACCGGTCACCAGCATAGGTCTTCAGATAATCGGGCAGCGCGCGTACACTGGCTGCCGATAACTGACCGATGATCAGGGTCGCCACAATGGCGCAGAAGTATCTCTTCAGCCGGAGTGATGTGCCCATGAATGTCCTCGTTTCTTCTTTTTGATTCACGCTGCTTTACGCTGTTTCATGAGTCAGTACCGATTATCCGCGCCACCGAATCCCCGTGAACGACTCTTTTCTTGCACGCCATCAGGCGACCAATTATATTCAAATATCTGAATAATCGGAACGGATGATTTCAAGGCGGTTCAAAATCGCAGAACCCGAAGGGCAGGGAGGAGAGATCGATGTTGCAAGAAGCTGAGATTTACAATACTGGTTTTGTTGACAGCGAGACCGGAGTACGTTGCGATGGTTATGTTGTCAGGCCAAAGAGTGGCGGGCCGTGGCCGGCGCTGATTCTGATCCACGAGTGGTGGGGGCGCAACGCGCATATCGAGGAGGTGGCGCGTCGTTATGCTGGTGAGGGCTTTCTGGTTGTCGCTCCGGATCTTTACAATGGCGTGGTGACGACCGATCCCGGAGAGGCATCGCGACTGATGTCGAACTTGTCGACGGAGAGCGGACTGGCATCGCTGAGGGCGGTTCTCGGAACGCTGCGCCAGTGGCCGGAAGTGACCTCGGTCGGCGTCACCGGTTTTTGTATGGGTGGCAGTTTCGCCCTGCAGCTGGCCTGCAATGCGCGGGTCGACGCGGCCGTCCCGTTTTACGGCGATGTCCCCGAGGATACGGCGATGATTGCCAGACTCGATGCTCCGCTGCTCTTCATCGGAGCCGGGAAGGACGAATGGATCACGCTGGAGAAGATGGAGCGGCTTGAAGCGGCGCTGAAGCAGCATGGCCACAATGGTGAAGTGAAGATCTACGCTGCGGCCTCGCATGCCTTCTTCAACGATACTCGCCCTGATGTTTACAGTCCGTCTGATGCCGCCGATGCCTGGCAGGTCGTGATTCAATTTCTGAAGCAGAATCTGGTAAAGGGGTAAAATGTCTGAGCCGATCTTCAGTTTATCGTCGGACAGGGTAGCGATCATCACCGGAGCCTCATCCGGGATTGGGCGAGCGACGGCGCTGGAGCTGGCGGCGCGGGGGATGCGGCTCTGCCTGATGGCACGCTCAGAGCCGGCCTTGCGTGAAGTGGCAGCGGCGGCGCTGGCGGCGGGAGCGGGCGCGGTTCACGTCACCCCTGGCGACATTCGCGATGAGGCGGCGGTGGTCGACGCTGTGGCCGGATTGCTCGACCGTGAAGGACGAATCGACATCCTTATCAATAATGCCGGGCTGAGTCTCAACGGCCCGGTTGATGGCTACGCGCTCGATGACTGGCGCACGGTGATCGATACCAATCTCACCGGGGTCTTTCTGATGTGTCGTCAGGTGCTGCCGACGATGAAGCGGCAGCAGAGCGGACAGATTCTCAATGTCTCGTCGGGAGCCGGCCGCAATGGCATCAGGAATATGGCTGCATATTGCGCCTCGAAATTCGGTTTGATCGGCTTTACCGAATCGCTGGGCCACGAGGTTCGTGGTGACAACATCCGCGTCTCGGTCATTCTGCCCGGATCGGTCGCGACCGATTTTTCGCGGGTCGCCAACCGGCAGGGCGGAGAGGTTCAGACGGGCGATCGCGATATTGGCTATGCGATGTTACCCGAGGAAGCGGCCTCGGCGCTGGTGGCGAT
>CAIKMY010000145.1 GCA_903828635.1 uncultured Acidobacteriota bacterium | reverse complement strand
CGGCGAAGAACGTCAGCAATCACTAAAAGCAGGAAAAGCAGGAAAAACAGGAAAATGACGATCACTTCGGAGATCAAGTCGACGACATTGGTGAGTGGCCGCGAGGCTCTGTGCGGCGTCAGGCGCCGCGGGCAGTCGGGCCAGTCACTGATGGAGTTTGCGCTGATCGTCCCGGTACTCTTCCTGCTGCTGCTCGGAGTCGCCTTCATCGCCCAGGGCTTCAACCTCCAGATGGTGCTCTATGGAGCAGCCTATGAGGGGGCCCGTGTCTGGGCCAAAAATCCGCCGATCGGAAGCGGGAACTATTGCTCACCGCCGGCGTGCAACCCCAATCAGGGGAACTCCGTCAATTTTGAACGGTATGTTATCCCCGTGGTTCGCCAGTACGTGACAAACAACGGCTTTGACGGCAGCAAAGTCTATTTCTTCTCGAAGGACAGTCGCGGGTACAGCAATGCCCTGCAACTCGTCAGCGGCAATCGCCAGGTAGTGACGTTATCACTGCTTTACAGCATCAAGTTGCCGATTGGCAATTTCGGGGAGGGCTTCACCAACCTCGATGTCACGGCAACCTGTACGCTCAAACGGGGAAGTTGAGTCCCATCCACGGGCCTGGAATTATAGGGTGATGCTCAATCTGAACACGCAACATCGGGACACGGTACGCCGGAATGGCCACGAATCCGCGACGCCTTGCAATACCGCGTGTTCTGATGCCGGACGTTCAGCAGCCGGATTTGTAATCGATCCGGTGGCGCTGGTGATCGGCGGTTGCCGTCGTTCTCAGGTTCAGCTGCACGGGCATTCACGAGGCCGGTCACGAGGCCAGTCAATGGTCGAGCTGGCGCTGGTTCTGCCGGTCTTTCTCGTGGCGATTCTGGCGGTAATTGAGATCGGGCGGGCTTATGCGGTCAAGCAGGCACTGACGATTGCCGTGCGGGAGGGGGCACGGGTTCTGGTGCTGCCGTATGGCGCAGGATTACGCTACAGCAGCGAGGGTGAGGTGCAGACAGCGGCGGTGGCACGGGCGAAATCGTACCTGGCGAGCTCAGGCGTAGCAACCGGGGATGAAACCGTCATCAGAGTGGCGCGGATCGGTGCCGGGAATGACGGAGAGTATGGAACGGCGGACGACATCGGGCCGCAGATTGATTACACGCAGGGAGTCCGCGGGCAGCGGGTTGGCCTCATCATCAGCCATCGCTTCGAGAGTCCGATGCCGTTGCTGGTGCGAATGTTTGGCGACTCCGGAGCGCCACCCGGGGGCGAGGCGACGAGCGCGATCAACATGGGCGCGACCTGCTACATGGAGCACGAGTAGAATGGTGAAACAACCGGGAGTTGAATCATGAATAAGCGATTCCTGCTGGCCCTTGCCGGCGCGGTCTTCTTTGGGCTGATCTCGATCTATGCGGCGAAGTTCTATCTTGAGCAGCGCGTCAACCAGACGAAGTCGCAGCAGGAGACCGTGATAGTGATTGCGGCAACTGACATTCCGCTGGGAACAAAGATCGAGCCACAGCAGGTGACGGTGGTGCGTTATCCGAAGGAGTTGCTGCCGGATCAGGTGATGGTGCGCGAGTCGGAGGTGGTCGGGCGGGTCTCAGTGGCCGACATTCCGGCGCGAACTCCGGTGCTCAGTCGCCAGTTGGCGGGACCGGGCTCACTGCCAGGGCTTTCGGGAGTGACACCATCGGGGATGCGGGCGGTCTCGGTAAGGGTTGACGAGGCGAGCAGCGTCGGCGGCTTCGTCTCTCCGGGAACCTATGTCGATGTCATCGCCATTCTGCAGCCGCAGCTCGATGGAGCGCGTCAGGTGTCGAAGGTGATTCTGCAGAAGGTCAGGGTGCTTGCCGGCGGTCAGCAGATGCGCAACAACAGCGACAGCAAGCCGGCGCTGGTCAATACGGTGACGCTTGAGGTGACGCCGGCGCAGGCCGAGAAGCTGAAACTGGCGGAGGCAGAGGGGCGATTGCAGCTCTCGATCCGCAATGCCACCGACATGGTCATCGAGAAGACGCCGGGGGCAACGCGACGAGACGTGCTGAGCGACGTCTCGCTTGAGCAGCGTGCGGTTGAGGGAACTCGGGGTGGTGGTGGCAGAGTCCCGATGGCTTCCGGCCAGACCTCTCCGCAGATGCCTTCATCACAGCCACCGGCGTGGATCATCAACACTGGTGCCGCACCCGCCACCGCTGCGGCTCCGGCAGCCGTGAAGAGGCCTGCACCGGCGGGGCCATCAAGACCGTCCATCGAGCTGATCGAGGGGGCGAAGCGCACGCGCGTCGAGATGGTGCCCTAGCGCGCCTGACCGCCGCCTGACCGGAGAAATGCCCCATACCTGGAGATTTTATGTTGGATCGAGGGAAAGACGTGACATACACAGCAAGCTCTCTGCGAAGCGTCAAGTCATTCGTTGCCAGGGCCATCGGCCTCTGCCTGCTGCTGCAGGCCACCCTCATACCGGGGGTTGGCGCGCAAGAGCGGCCAATGATGAAGGTCTCATTTGCCGGCAATGCGTCGTCATCGGTGAAGATCGATGTCCTCGTCGGCCAGTCGCGGCTGATCGAGTTTGACGAAGATTACGACCGGGTCTCAATCTCCGGCGAGAAGATCGCGGAGGTGGTGCCGATTTCAACGAGACAGGTCATGGTCAACGGCCTCAATTTCGGCCAGGTCAACCTCGTAGTCTGGGCAAAGAACGCACCGGCGGGCGCACCGCGGATGGTGGTCTTTGACATATTCGTGCAGGTCAACCTGACGCTGATCGACAACCAGATCAAGATTCTCTTTCCGAAAGAGAACATCCAGCTCAGCCAGGCCAACAATTCAGTGGTGCTTTCGGGGAGCGTGACGCGACCCGAGCTGGCGGAGCACGCGCAGAAGATCATTGAGGCAGCGGGGCTCAAGGTGACCAACCTGTTGAAGAGCCCGGTGCTCGATGCCGCGCAGGTTCAGCTGCAGGTGCGCATCGCCGAGGTCAACCGCCAGGTGATGCGTGAGATCGCGCCGGCCTATGGGATTCAGAACACGCGGCTGCCAACCTATATCAATCCCAGTGGTCCTTCGCAGTTCAGCGGTGCCGATCTCTCCAGTATCGGAGGGGTCAAGAAATCACTGCTCGACGTGACGGCCAGTCCGGCAATCAACCTCTTTCTGGGGAGCATCGTTGGCGGCACGGTCATTCAGGGATTCCTCAATGCGATGTATTCGCGCGGCGCATTGCGTGACCTCGCCGAGCCCAACCTGATCGCCATGCACGGCCAGAAGGCCAACTTCCTTGCCGGCGGTGAGTTTCCGATCCCGGTGGTGCAGGCGGTGGCCGCTGGTCAGAGTGCGGTGAGCATCACTTACAAGGAGTTTGGCGTCAAGCTCTCATTCACGCCGACGATCATCGATGAGAACCATATCCGGCTCGAACTGGAGCCGGAGGTTTCGAGTCTCGACACAACGGCGGCGGTTCGTCTTTCCGGTTTTACCATCCCCGGACTGCGCGTCCGACGGGCGAAGACGACACTTGAGCTGCGCGATGGTCAGAGCTTCGCGCTGGCCGGGCTGATCGATAATGCCGAGCAGGTCAACCTTGCCAAGTTCCCGCTCCTCGGGGATCTGCCGTGGATTGGTGAACTCTTCAAGAGCCGCAGCTTCCGGCGCAATGAGACAGAGCTGCTTTTCCTTGCGACGGTGCGGATTGTCGAGCCACTCAATCCGGATCAGTTGCCGCGACTGCCGGGAGTTAGTGACCTCAAGCCGGTGGTTGGTGACACTTCGACCACGGTTCCCGGAGCCTCCTCGCGCATGCCTGCCAGCTCGCCTGCCAGCTCAATCGAAGGGCAGTCAGGCCACTCGGTGGCGCCACGCAAGCCGGATGAGGAGCAGCCGGAATCGGCAACGAGGTCTGAGCAGAAGCAGGGGCAGAGCCCCGCCCGGAAGACCGATTCAAAAGCCGACTCGAAGCCGGAATTGCTGCCATCATCGGTGCGCGGAACGGCTCCCGATCGGGTGGCTGATAATACTGCCGGCAATACTCCCAACAATATTGGTGGCAGTGTCGCCGCCTCACTGGTCGGGCCAACTGGTGGAGATGTCGGGTCGATTCCGAATCAGAATCCGAAGGTGGCCCCGGTACCGGCAGAAGTGCCAAAGCCGGCGCGCCGGAGCCCGAAAGAGTGACGCGGCGGGATCATCCGCAATTCCGGGATTGAGGAGCCACACTGGAGATGAGAGCCCATTCCGAGAGAGTATCTGCCGTGAATGTTCCGACGGCTGTCGGAGTTGTCCCTCGCCGGAGGGGGCAGGCATCCCTGCATCGACGCCAGCGAGGCACGATCCTTGCGTTGACTGCAGTGTTGATTACCCTGCTGATCGGGATGCTCGCGCTCTCGATCGACCTCGGATACGCTTTCAGCGCCCGCAGCCAGTTGCAGAACGGCGTCGATGCCGCCGCGCTCGCCGGGGCGACGACGCTACGCGCCTCGATCGAGCTGAGCCCCTCGATGGCGCAGCAGGAGTCACTGGCCAGGGATCTGGCCGTCCTCTACGCCTCGTATAATCAGGTTCGCCGCTTCTCTGACAGTACCGGCAGCGGATCCGGCGACAATCCCAACCGGTTGCAGATCGATCCCGGCGATGTCACCATCGATATTTCGGGCGACCTGCCGCGGCTGCGGATCGATACCCGGCTCAATCTGCCATTGCTCTTTGCCGGCCTCTTCGGCCTGCCGTCGACGACCATTCAGTCGGTCGCGCAAGCATCGGTCTTTCCGGTCGATGGCGGCACCGGCGGCGTCAACGCCTGCTGGCGGCCGATTATGATCCCCGACACCTTCTTTGATTCCAGCGATACAGTGCATTATGTCGGTGATCCCGCTCGTGCCGCCAATCCGTTTCCCGGTCAGCCCGGCGATTACTATCGCTCGCGGTTTGCCATCGGCACGCGCAACGCTTCGCCCTATGTCGACAGCCTCTCGACCATTGGACCCTGGGTCACCGGTCTGCGCGATACCTCACAGCAGTCCGAATCAGGAACGAAGACCGTCATGGGAAAGTATCTCGAAATCAGGCCGGAACATTACCGCATCCCCGATTTTGCCGGCCTGCCGCGCGTCACCTACCAGAGCCTGAGTACCGAGGAGGCCGCCAACTTCGGATATTGTGGCGAGATTCGCGTTGGCGATCTCTTTACTGTCTATCCACCGGGCTACGGTGTGATATACGAAGAGGTACGCCGCGGACTGACATCATTGCTGAGGAGGAGCGATGGCGATCTGGTCGACACCGCCGCCCTTACCCAGTATCGCTACGTCAAAACCATCTCCTACCCCGCACCGAACACGCTGGCGACGATCATCCCCGTACTGCTCTTCAACCCGATTGAACTGGCGAGAGGCCCGGGGGTCGGCCAGATGCGTGTCACCAACATCGGCCTCTTCTATCTGCGTGAGATTCGTAGCGACGGGACGATCTGCGGTTATTTCG
>CAIKMY010000144.1 GCA_903828635.1 uncultured Acidobacteriota bacterium | reverse complement strand
TTCGTCCAATCTGAGCCACCATCCGACCCGTACTGCCGTCAGTATCCTCGGCGTTGCCGTCGGTGTCGTCCTCGTCGTGCTGACCGTTGGCCTCGTCCGCGGTACTCTTCGCGAGCGGGCCAATCGTGATGCCAACGTCGGCGTCGAGATTATGCTCCGCCAGGCCGGCCAGGGGCTCTCGCTCACCTCTGCCGATATGACCATCCCGGTGACCAATCTTGACCAGGTGAAATCGATCCCGGGGGTCGCCGTCGCCACCCCGGTTGGCCAGAATCTCGAAATGGGAGGGCGCAACGGACTCGGCCTTCAGCAGATCGATGGCATCGACTTCGAGAGCTTCACCGCTGCCTCCAATCTGCGCATCACCCGGGGCCAATCTCTCCCGGCCAGCGGAGACTTTGCCATCGTCGATGCCAAATATGCCCTCAATAACAAGGTTGGCCCCGGTGACAAGCTCACTGCCGTCGGTCGCCAGATGACAATTGTCGGCGTCTACGAGCCGGAAAGCGGTGCCCGTGTCAAGATCCCCCTTGCCACCCTCCAGGAGATCCTTGGTGCCGAGGGTAAATGCTCGATGATCTTCGTCAAATGCCGGAACTCTGCTGAGCAGGAGACCGTCGCCCGACGCATCCTCGAGGCTTTCCCCGATTACCGCATCCTCTTCACCCGTGACCTTCCGACACTGTTTACCAATGGTTTTGCCTCCTTCAATATCTTCCTCAATATCGTCCGCGGCCTGGCAGTAATCATCAGCCTTCTCGTCATTCTTCTGACGATGTACACCTCCGTCTCCGAGCGTACCCGGCAGATTGGTATCCTCAAATCACTCGGGGCCTCAAAGGGGTGGATTGCCTGGACCTTCGAGAAGGAGGCTCTGCTGATCAGTCTCATCGGCATTGCCGCCGGGCTGCTCGTTTCATCCGCCGCCGCCTTTGCCCTCGTCAGGTTCCTCGGCGTCAATATTGTTCTTGAGCCGTCATCGATGCTTCTCGCCTCCGTTGCCGGAATCCTCAGTGGCCTGATCGGTGCGCTCTACCCCGCGCTTCGCGCCGCGTCACAGGATCCGGTTGATGCACTCAGCTATGAGTGACGGGACCCCGGCTGATGCGGCATCCGGCCGTCTTCTTGACAAGGCCCCACTCTGACGCATAGTCTAAATGGTTACAGTCGACGTCGGAACAGTTAAATTTGGAACACGTCCCTGATTTGCAGCGATTCCAGCGTGCAGTGTCCCAATGTTGCCTGCTCCGATTTAGAACTTTTGGTAAGTCGAAAAGGCGGCACCTTCTGCCGCTTGCTCATTCGGTCTTGCCCGACGGCTAATCCTGTCGATGGGGATCTCGATTATGGACAGAAGAACCAGACTGACCATCGGGCTGCTCGCGCTGACGCATCTCGTGCTCGACTCCTATTCGAGTTTTCTCTTTCAATTGCTGCCGACCCTGACGGTCAACCTGAGCCTGACGCCGACGCAGATTTCGTGGCTTTCTCCGGCGCTGATGATCAGCTCCTCGCTGATGCAGCCGGTTTACGGGATGATCTCTGACCGCTACTTCAAGCGCTCGATGGCCGTCTTCGGACCGTTGATTGCCGCGGTCTTCCTCTCTTTCCTCGGACTGGCGCAGAGCCTGCCAGTACTGTTGCTGCTGGTAATTGTCGGGGGCGTCGGGGTCGGGGCGTTCCATCCGCAGGCGGCGGCCATGGTATCACGGATGGCCTCGCGGGACGGGCAGGGCAGGAACCAGGGGATGGTGATGTCAATCTTCTCCTCGGCGGGAACTGTCGGATATGCGCTGGGACCACCGATCATCGCGGCCTCGATTGCGATCTTCGGACTTGGACGCAGCTGGTATATCCTTCTGCCGGGAGTCCTGATCTGTGCGCTGATGTGGCGCTACTGTCCGCCGCTGGAGATGGCGCGCGGCACGGCTGCCGTCCGCGATCTTCGACCGGCGCTGCGTGCGGCAATCGTCCCCCTGTCGCTGCTCTACTTCGCAGTCGTCTTTCGCTCGGCAGTCTCCGTCAGCATCCAGACTTTTCTGCCATTCGAACTGCAGGGTAGTGGCCTTTCCGAAGGAGCACGCAGTCTGGTCCTTGCCGGGTTTATCTTTTTTGGCGGGGTTGGCGGCTTCTTTGGTGGGGCACTCGCCGATCGCTTTGGTGGTCGCCGCGTGACACTGATTGCCATGCTGCTTGCCTCGCCGCTGCTGATACTCTCGTTTCTGACCAGCGGGGTTGCCAGCTGGTTGCTGCTGATGGCCGGAGGCGCGGCACTCAACCTGCCGATCCCGATCAGCGTCGTCATGGCCCAGCGTCTCGTCGGTACTGGTGCGAGCACCGTCTCCGCGCTGATGATGGGTTTTGCCTGGGGAGCCGGTGCGCTCATGGCCCCGATCACCGGCCTGCTGAGTCGCCCGCTGGGCTTCAACTCGGCCCTGATCGCCATCTCGCTGCTGCCGCTGGTCTCGGCGTTACTGCTCTGGAACTATCGTGAGGGCCACGTGCGTCAGCCGGCCCTTGCTACCTGAATCCTGCCAACTCAAACGGCCCGTGAGGGCCGATTAGCGAACACCTGATTATATGGGTCTATTCTGGAGAAGAAAGAAGAGTAGTGAGCCTGAGGCTGCTCCGCAGCCGACGGAGACCGAACCGAATGCCGCAGTCGAGACCGCCCCTGCGGCCTCCCCTGAGGAGCCGGCTCCACCGGCCGAGACCGTCACCCCGGTGGAGTCAGTCGAGCCTGATGAACCCGAGGGGCGCGGCCTCTTCAGCCGCTTTCGGCGGGCCATCAGCTCGACACGAGAGAATCTGGCCGAACGGCTCGAAGAGGTTGTCAGAGGAAAGAAGCAGATCGACGCCGCGACACTCGAAGATCTCGAAGAGCTGCTGATCGGGGCCGATATTGGAGTCCGGACCACCAGCGAGATCATCGAGAATGTACGTCAGCAGGTCAGTCGTCACTCGCTGCGCGATGTCGAGGAGTTGAAACGGCTGATTGCCGACCAGTTGCTCGACATTCTCGTTCGCGCCGGCAAGTCGCGCGGGATCGCCTCCGAGGGAGCGGTCAGCAGTGACCTTCGTCCGTATGTGATCATGGTCGTCGGCGTCAACGGCGTCGGAAAGACGACAACTATTGGCAAGCTGGCGCAGCGGATCAAGTCGGAGGGCAACGATGTCCTGATCTGTGCCGCCGATACCTTTCGCGCTGCCGCCTCTGATCAGCTGGCGATCTGGGCCGATCGCGCCGGTGTCCCCCTCATTCAGCAGCAACAGGGAACTGACCCGGCGGCGGTTCTCTTCGATTCACTTCGAGCGGCCAGGGCGCGCAATGCCGATGTTCTGATTGTCGATACCGCCGGCCGGCTCCAGAACAAGAGTAACCTGATGTCGGAGCTCGAAAAGATGAAGCGCATTGCCGGCCGCGAGGCTACCGGAGCTCCCCACGAAACGCTGCTGGTGATCGATGCTGTCACCGGGCAGAATGGTCTGAGCCAGGCACGCGAGTTCCTGAAGACGGCCGATGTCACCGGACTGGTTCTGACCAAACTTGATGGCACCGCACGCGGTGGTATCGCCGTCGCGATTGCCCGTGAACTCAACCTCCCGATCCGTTACTGCGGCATCGGCGAGAAGGTCGACGATCTGGTAGTCTTCGATCCTCAGGCTTATATCGAGGGGCTCTTCAGGTAGCCGGATTGAACCATCTGACATCCATCTGACATCCATCTGAAATAATGGGAACAGCCGATATGGGAAGCTGCAACATTGGAACAAGTGCCTGATTCACAAGAACCTCGTACAGCCCCGGCAGGGATTGTCTGATGCGACCAAAGAGGCGACTGGGACAGAATTTTCTCGTCGGTGCCGGCTATCCGGAGCGCATTGTCGCCGCTGTCAGCCCCGGTGCCGACGAGCCGATCATCGAGATTGGTCCGGGAGAGGGCGCACTGACCGCGCTGCTGCTCGCTCGTGGCGCACGGGTCACGGCCATCGAGATTGACGACCATCTGATCCCCGGGCTCCATCGGCTCTTTGGCAACAACCCCCGTTTCGCCCTGGTCAATGGCGATGCTCTCGATATCGATTTCTGTCGCATCTTTCCACAGGAAGGGAAGGTGAGGGTCGTGGCCAACCTGCCATACTATATTTCGACGCCGTTGTTGCAGCGTCTGATCGCCCACCGGCACTGCATCTCCGAGATGACCCTCATGCTGCAGCGCGAGGTCGTCGACCGGATCATCGCCGATCCCGGAGGCCGCGATTACGGTTATCTCACGGTACTCGTCAGCTTCTACTGCGAGGCGTCGCGTCTCTTTGATGTTCCCCCCGGTGCCTTCCGGCCGGTGCCGAAGGTGACCTCGAGCGTGGTGCGGCTCCGACCACTGGCCAATCCCGCTGTGGCAGTCAGGGACGAGGATCTCTTCCTCTCCCTCACCCGGACGCTCTTTGCTCAGCGGCGTAAGACGATACATAATAATCTGCGCGCCGGCGCTGCCGCACTCGGCCTCGGCACCACCGCCGACCTCCCTGCTGTCCTCAGCAGTGCAGGGGCAGGCATCGATGGCCATCGCCGCGCCGAGACGCTCTCGCTCAGGGATCTGGCATCACTCGCTGAGGCGATCCACCAGAGAGGACAGACTGATGAATAATGAACTGACCAACGGCAAACTCCAGATCACACCACTTGGCGGCCTTGGCGCTTTCGGCATGAACATGACCGTCTTTCGCTATGGCGGACAGATGATGATCGTCGACTGCGGCCTCATGTTTCCCGACGAGGATCTTCTCGGTGTCGATATCGCCATCCCTGACCTGACCTACATCGAGGAGCACCGTGACGAGATCGCCGGGATTGTCCTGACCCACGCCCACGAAGACCACGTCGGCGCCATCCCCTTCCTGCTGCAGGTTGCCAATGTTCCCATCCACGCGACCGAATTCACCCTTGGCCTGCTTGAAGGCAAGCTCTTTGAGTTCGGACTGCTCGACAAGACGACGACCCGCCCCATCCCGACGGGACAGAGCTTTGAGGTTGGCCCCTTCAGGATTGAGTTCATCCGCGTCTCCCATTCGCTGGTTGATTGCGTTGCCCTCGCCATCGAGACACCCGTCGGCGTCATCATTCACACCGGTGATTTCAAGGTCGATGAAACTCCGGTGATGGGTGAGCCGATCGATCTCAAGCGACTCAACTACTATGGCGATCGCGGGGTCCTCGCGCTCCTTGCCGACTCGACCAATGTTGAGCAGAAGGGACGTACCGGATCGGAGCGAGCCGTCATTCCCGCTCTTGAAAACATCTTCAGCGAGGCCGGTGGGCGGGTCATCGTCTCCTGCTTTGCCACCAGCATTCATCGCCTGCAGATTATCTTTGATCTTGCCGCCGAGAACAGCCGGCGTGTCGCCCTCGTCGGCCGCAGCATGATTCGCAATGTCGAAGTGGCACGCAAATACGGCTACCTTGATGTCGATGATGACCAGATCGTCACTCCCTCACGAGCCAAAAAGATGATGCCTGACGAGGTCTGCCTTCTCGTCACCGGCAGCCAGGGAGAGCCGATGTCGGCACTGGCGCGGATGTCGGTCGATTCTCATAAGGATGCCAGCGTCATCTCCGGTGATACGGTGATCATCTCCGCACGCCAGATACCCGGCAACGAGAAATCGATATCGCGCATGATGAACCACCTCTTCAAGAAAGGATCCCGCATCTTCGATTCAAGCATCGCCCGCATTCACGTCTCCGGGCACGGCCGTCAGGATGATCTCAAAATAATGTATGATGCCGTCCGGCCGAAATTCCTCGTCCCGATCCACGGCGAGACCCGCCAGCTTTACCGCCACGCCGAGGCGGCGCGCTCATGGGGCGTCCCCCGCAACCGCATCGTCCTTGCCGAGAATGGCGATGTCATCCAGTTTGATGTCGATAGCGCCGAGGTTGCCGAGAAGGTCGTCGTCGGTCGGACACTGATCGATGACTCCCGTTCTGGCCGCATTGACGACGTCGTCCTTCGTGACCGCAAACACCTTGCCTACGATGGTATCCTGCTTCCGATCGTCGCCATCAACAAAGCCTCCGGTGAACTCGAATCGGCCCCCGAAATCATTCAGCGAGGACTGGCCATCTCTGACGAGAGCGGTGAATTTCTCAATCGCGCCCGCGTTCTCGTCGGTCAGACCATCGCCGGCTCCAGTTACGACGAACGCACTGACTGGGCCGTCATCAAGGAGAAGATCCGCCTCGACCTCAAACGCTTCATTCAGCGCGAAACCGGTCGCCGCCCGATGATTATCCCTGTCGTCCTTGAGATCTGAAGAGAAACAACCAATATAGCCGAAGTCGGTCGAGACAACGGTCTCTCCATCACAGGATCCGGCGCAGATCCGGCTGCCAGCAATCAGCAGGCAACTTATGGCTGACTCGCTGATCCCTCTGTTCCTGGGTATCCAGCTTTGTCCAAGATCATACGATCTGAAGATCCCACTAACCCGCATTTCTCATCAGTATCTACCTGAGCGCCAGTTGAGTGAGAATTTCACTTTCAGCACCCCGGAACCAGGCTGCTCAGATCCGTTTGCCCCGA
>CAIKMY010000143.1 GCA_903828635.1 uncultured Acidobacteriota bacterium | reverse complement strand
TCGTCGCCTGGCGCGTCGCGAAGGGTGAATGGGATGGCGTGGCACTCGACGGGCTGAGTGTCGTCGGAGTCGCCCGTGCTTCAGGTACTCTCGGCAGCCCCTACATCGATCCACTACCGGCAAAGGCAGTGCTCATCCTCGACGAAAAGGCCTCACCGGCGCAGCGACTGGCACTGGCCTCCTTCGCACGGGCAATGGGTGGCGGCCTCTTCAGCGACATCGTCAAAACCGAAGTCGCCCCAATCAGGCTGGAACTCGACTTTGCCGGAGAGCACCCCAACGGCGGGCGTGTCGAAGCCGGCTCGATCGCCAGCATTGTTGCCCGCGGCCTCACCGCCAAGGATCATATCTGCGGCAACGAGCAGACCTATTACCCGCCGCTGACCGCTACGGCCCACTCGATGCCGGCGGTCGCCTCGCTTGACCAGTTCAAGGGAGAAGGACTTGGTGTCTCCTGGACGCTTCGCGGCAAGCGCAGCGCCTTCGTTGGCCACTTTGCACGGTAATCATCACGCGACAGACGCACTCATCTTTCGGGGTTGATCGATGCTCAAGCAGTTCTTTGCGCTTCTCCTGCTGCTGGTGGCCGTCACCGCGCCGGCATTCGGTGCTGGCACCGGTGATCTCGTCGTCAAACTGGCAGGTTATAACGACTATAAAGTTGAACCGACCGGCCCGCTGACCGAAGCCAGCCTCTCCGAGGCGCTGCGCGGCGCGGTCGAAAAGAAGGGACTCCGCATCATCGATGACAAAGGGGCCCTCCTCTGCGAGATCTGGCTGCGTGCGGAAGTGCCAACTGCCGCTGAGGAAGTCGCCGGCGCGCTCTTCTCGAAGATCGGTGAGGGAACCTTTGTCGGCGTCATCCATTTTGCCGCCAATGGTGGCGATTTTCGCGGACAGGGCATCAAGCCGGGCTGGTATACCCTGCGCTACGGACTCATCTTGCAGGACGGTAACCACCTTGGTGTCTCACCCGGTCGCGACTTCTTCCTCCTCTGTCGCGCCGCCGATGATGCCTCCCCTGCCAAACAGCTCTCCTTCGATGAGATGATCAAAATGAGCCGCGCCGCCTCCGGCACCGGTCACCCGTCAAGCTGGAGCCTCGCGGCCCCGACTGATGAGAAGAACCTTCCCCGTATCGTCAGGGATGAACACGAACATGCCATTATCGAAATGACTATCCCGACGAAGTCAGGCCCCGTGGCCGTTGCCCTGACCATCGTCGGAAAGACCGAGGGTTGAACCGGCAGTGAGACTGGAGGGCGGGGGCACTACCTGAGTGGTGCCCCCGCCCTCATTATGTTACCGTCGTTGACAGACCTGTGCCCACCAACGAAGCCTCTCGCAACAGATGCGAATATCTGCAGGGTGATATCCTGCCTTCTCCTTCGCCGAAGATACGACCGATGAGATTCCACAGCATAAGGTCTGGTTCTTTGTTGGTGGCCACCGATCATTATCAGGAGAGCTGAGAGATACGCCAGACGGTGGTTGCAAGATTGGCGAGTTGCTGTTGTCTGGCCGCCAGACGAGCGGGCAGCCAGTCGGCATTTTCTTCCACCAGCTTTCGGGTCAGATGGAGACTGCTCTGTTGCAACACCAGGCATTTAACGGTAGGTGCGATTTTCCGTACTGAGACTGGTGGCGGCTATTGCCGG
>CAIKMY010000142.1 GCA_903828635.1 uncultured Acidobacteriota bacterium | reverse complement strand
CCATTTGTGGCATAAGCTGGATCCTTCTCCCACGCGGTGGCCCCGATGGTCGCCCCATCCATCACCCCCTGCCCAGTCCACCCGGCACCACTGTCACCATTAGCGCCGCCACCACCGCCCGCGTTGTGAGCAGTTCCGCCTCCACCGCCGTTGGCGGGCGCTCCACGGCCATACCTTCCTCCAAGCTGATCATAAACCTGCTGATTTCCAGCAATTCCCTCACCCTTCTCTGCTCCATAATCAGGGGTGTTGGTGACATACTCGGTGCGGTCAGTTGGTCGACCAAACACTGGCGTAAGCCCGCCCCGAAAACCACGCCCGCTCAGATTGACCTCACCATCGATCACCGCACTGCCAGCCACATCGACGGCCAGGATGCCTCCGAAACTTCCGTTCCAGGGAGGTGCGGTAAGCGATGCTCCGGCGTTTACTGTCAGTGAGTTGTACCGTGGGACCTTGATTATCTGCACGCGGCCATTAGTGCTGTAACTGTTGATCAGGCCGCCACAGGGAGGGTTGAGGGTGATCAGCCCACCATCGGCCCGACTGATGGTGACCAACTCGTAGCGCCCGGCATTACCCAGGTCACTGATCCGTCCGTAATCTGGGGTGTTTGAAGCGTCGATCCCTGCCCCAGCCATCTGCACGATCATTATCAGATCGCCGGCCGCGAGCAGGTCTGCCCGCAGCCCGTGATCACCACCCGGATAGGTGACCAGGATCGTTGATGAGCCAGCCTGCGCGTTGACCGCGAGAGTTGCGTAGAGGTTAACGATTGTGCCCGGTGCCGTAACGACAAGGTTGCTACTGCCTGAACTAATCTGTGCACCGGGGTCCACCGGCGCACTGAAGAGCAACGTTTCGCCACTCACTCCTGCTGCCTCTGAGTGCCCGAGGAACCCCAGGAGCCCCAAGATATAGACCACCGTCGTAACCAGAGCCAGTAGTCCACAAATTTTACTTCTTCTTTGCATGTGTGTTTTCCTCTCTAATCACCCCGCGCTCGCATTGGGACGGGGGTTAGATTCGTTCAGCCGGACCCGGTCACTATCACCCTACCCCCCGGGAATCTCCACCCGGAAGCCTCCGGAGGGCAACTTACCGCTTCCAGTTAACTTCCTACTAACTTCACATTCACTTAACAGATGTTGTTCGAAGGAAACTAACACGGCAACGACCTGCACCGCATATGCCAGTCGGCCGGGGTCGACGCATCAATGTGCACTCACACTTATTGAACTCGCGATCAAGCTTGGGGCGCAAAATTTGGACAACAGAAAAACTGTCTGGCCTGCTCCAGGTGACGCGCTAAAGATGCGCAAAGCACAAGGCCGTTACTCGACGCGGAGATGTGTCAGGGGGGTCGGAATGTAAGACTTGTAAGAAACTAGCCCAGTGAGCCTAAACCACGATCAATAAAATACACATTTTGCCAGCGCCTGTCTACAAATATGTATCAATTCGAAACATTAAAATTTCAGCCTCTCGAACCTGACAAACGGAGTCTCATCTATGCCGACGGTCCTAACGCCTGCTCGGGCACTCCTCTGCTGAGAGAAATGTTGACCGAGCCGTGGTTGAGTGGCGCCTCCGAGTGCGAGGAGGTGGGGAACGCGGAACTGGGCGTTGGGAATCGGGCGGCCCACCTAGAAGACAAGCTGCTCCCGTACCACCGCTTTACCGGTGCGCCTTCACAGCTTCTGGCTCCCCCGGGGTTCTCCATTCTGTCGACGCGCCGCACGATCGACGGGAGTGAGCGAAGAGACCCAGCTGGAAGGTGAGCACCGTCACCGATCAGCTTTGCGCTCTCCGCAGAGAGTGTGGTTCAATCAGGGTTTGTCCCTGATCAGGTTGTATCGATTCTGAACCTGAGAGGGCTCATTGGTGGACGATTGGCAGATCCTTGATGGATTGGAGCAATGAGAAGTCTTATGGCAGGCAGACAGTCTGATAATTTGGGTAAATCGGGTAGTCCGGTGAAATTCCCGGCGGCGATCTATGCCGAGACCATACTGGGACCTAACTTTAGTGACAGCCAGCGCTATTTTCTCGATTCGCTGGTCGAGATTCACCGGGCGCACGCGCTGATGCTCGGGCGCCAGCGGATAGTCCCCCGGGAGGAGGTCGACCGGATACTGGGAGCTCTGGCTGATCTGGACCGCAGGAAAATCCTTGCCGCGCGTTATGATGGAAGTGTCGAGGATCTGTTCTATTTTGTTGAGCGGGAGCTGATCTCCCGGATCGGGGAAGAGACGGCTGGCAAGCTCCACATTGCGCGAAGCCGGAACGACATCGATGTGACCCTCTACCGAATGGTGCTGCGGGGAGAGGTTTTGGGGCTGATTGAAGACCTGGGTGAACTGCGCGGAGCGCTGATCGGGCTGGCCCGCAAAAATCTGCGAACTGTGATGCCGGCACACACCCATACTCAGCCGGCACAACCAACAACCCTCGCCCACTACCTCAGCGCGGCGATTGAGTTCATATGGCGCGATATCGGCCGGCTGCAGCGAGCCTTCACTAATCTCAACCAGAACCCCCTCGGCGCCTGTGCGATCACTACCACCGGCTTTCCGATCGATCGTGAGCTCACGGCACGCCTGCTGGGTTTCGAGGGGGTGGTCGAGAACTCATACTATGCCATTGGCGGAATCGATTATCTCCTTGAAGTGGTAAGCGGATTGGGGACGGCCGCGGTCAGCCTTGGCCGGTTCACACAGGATCTGCTGCTGTGGGCTACCCAGGAGTTCTCTTTTTTGACGCTCAACGACGGTTTTGTTCAGGGCAGCTCGATCATGCCCCAAAAGAGGAATCCGGTCGCGCTGGAGCACGTGCGAATTCTGCTCAGTAAGTCTGTGGGGCAGACCCAGGCGGTGATGACGAGCGTCCACAACACCCCGTTCGGTGACATCAATGATGTCGAGGATGATCTGCAGCCACTTGTCCTGAGCACTTTCAATGATGCCCGCCGCGCGGTCAAGCTGCTGGCGGGGGCAGTGGGAGCGATCGTCATCGATCGGGGACGACTTCTGGAGAAGGCGCGAGGAAGCCTGCTGACCATGACCGAGCTGGCTGATACGTTGACCCGGCGGGAGAAGATCAGCTTTCGGATGGCTCATCGTCTGGTTGGGGCGACTGCCCGGCTAATCTCCGGGCCCGGAGCCAGCCACGAGGAGATCGTCCAAAGACTGATCGAGGTTGCCGCCGAGCTGCT
>CAIKMY010000141.1 GCA_903828635.1 uncultured Acidobacteriota bacterium | reverse complement strand
GACCCCATATCTCTCGATCAGACCGAGATCAAATGACACATCCTCTCCGACCCCGAATGAATAGATGATGGAATTGCCGTCAAGAGGGGTAACCGCTACATCCCAACCACCATAATCAGATCCGAATCTCTCCTTGCTGCAAGTTATATCGGGTTTTAACGACAATTCCTTTTGTAGCGCCACTCTCACAAGACGCCTGAGTCCTGAGCCTAATCTTTTCATAAGAGGTCTGCCTGAAAGTCAGCAATTGAGTGAATAAGCAATAATCATCAGCTATGATATTCGAAAGCATCTGCACGACAGGCTGACCTGCAATCGGGACGATGCTCTCTGCCAAGCTACCAGTTATCAGAAATCATCTCGGTTTGAGAGTGAAGACAACGTAGTCACCTCGCTGGTGATACTGTTTATGCTCGATTTCATCGAGAGAGTCGACCGGAACGATGCTCACGACCCGTGAACGGACTTTTGTCAGTCTTCTTTTGACACGTGATGCGGTACCCAGCCGGTAATCACTATGGAAGGCACCATTGAAATGAACCACCAGTCTCCCCTGAGCTGTCTGCAGTTGACTGGCAATCGATTCAGCCATGGTCTCATCCTTGACGCACTGTGCAAGGTAGAATCGTTCAATCATCCGGCGTTCAGCGGCCTTCTCTTGGTCGCTCCTGGTCTTTGGCGGGGCTTCTCCGGGGCCTGCAGATCCGTTTCCCGCACTGCCTGATGCAGAATTGCCCGAGGTCGCCTGACCTGTTGATCCGGGATGACTGCTCATTGTCTCCGCGAAGCGATCGAAATAGTCATCAAACGGGCAGACAAACTCTGCTGCCAGCAACTCCTTCTCGGCATCGGGGAGCGAACTGAGGGCGGCCATTCCCTCTCTTGCAACCTTTGAGGCATAACGACGCGGAACATTGCCGGCAATTACCGGCCACTGATGAGCCTTCGCAAACTCGACCAACGGGCGGTAATCTGTCACATAGCGTGGCCAGGGACGGGATCCTTTGAGGAAATCCTCTTCAGACATGCGGCCGGCAAGGTAATCGTTGAGGGAGTTCTGAACGTCACGCTCAAACATCTCAAGGGAAACAATGATTTTGCTGCGTCGACGCGACATTCCCTCAAGGATTGCCCTCTCGAGGCGATGAGTTGCCGGATCGTCGTGCTGCTCACCAACAAAGACAACATCCTGCCTCGAAAGGTCAAGCAGCATCGACTCAAAGTCGGTATAACGCTTCTCCTTTGCGTCATAGACTCTTTGTGGAAGATATCCGCCGCCTGCCGTCAGCGACTGATGAACCGTTTGTGCCAATATCTGCAACTCGAACCCTGATACGAGAAATACTGCCAGGGCAATAGCAAGTCGGAAAAATTTACCGATCATTAAGTTGTCCCTCAAAAGATGACTGTCAGATTTATAGCATACTCACAGTTAACAATCGCGCCGGGCAGGCCGACCGTAAGCCTCGATAATCTTCTGATACCACTTCACATATTCGTCAACGTGGCGGTCGAGACCATATTGATCACGTGCTCTAAATGCCGCATTGTCAGACATTC
>CAIKMY010000140.1 GCA_903828635.1 uncultured Acidobacteriota bacterium | reverse complement strand
GAAGGTCGGGCTGACCCCCAACCACACGGGCCGTGATCTTGAAGGGAACAGCACGATCGACCTGTTCTTCAAGGCGCCGGAGGTGAAGCTGGTAGCGCTCTTCTCGCCCGAGCATGGGATTCGTGGCGCACTTGATCAGGAGAAGATCTCCAGTGGCGTCGATGAAAAGACAGGGCTGCCGGTCTACAGTTTGTACGGCGAGACGCGGCGACCAACCGCTGAGATGCTCAAGGGCATCGATACGCTGGTCTTCGACATTCAGGATGTCGGCGCGAGGTTTTACACCTATATTTCGACGATGGGCCTGGCAATGGAGGAGGCTGCGCGCAATCGAATTCGCTTTGTGGTGCTCGACCGTGTCAATCCGATCAATGGTGTGGCGGTCGAGGGGCCGCTGGCCGACTCGGACAAGCTCTCGTTCATCGCCCATCACCGGATCCCGGTGCGGCATGGAATGACGATTGGCGAGATGGCACAGCTCTTCAACGGAGAGCGCCGGATTGGCGCCGATCTCCAGGTAATCAGAGTTGATGACTGGAAACGCGAGGCATGGTTTGACGAGACTGGCCAGTCGTGGATCAACCCCTCGCCGAACATGCGCAGCCTTGCGCAGGCGACACTCTATCCCGGTGTCTGCCTGTTGGAGGCGACCAATGTCTCGGTCGGGCGGGGAACCGACACTCCCTTTGAGCTGGTCGGTGCGCCGTGGATCGACGGGCGCAAGCTGGCAGAGGCACTCAACGGTGCGGGGCTGCCCGGGGTACGGTTCGTGCCGGTGCGCTTTACTCCGAAGGCGAGCGTTCATAAAGATGCCGAGTGCGGCGGGGTCAACCTTATCGTCACCAGCCGCGACACCTTTGAGCCGGTACTCACCGGATTGGAGATGGCGGCACAACTCCGCCGACTCTTTGGCACCTCATTCAACAGCGATCGCGTTGTCCGTCTGATGGCCAATCAACAGGTCTCCGAGGCACTGAAGCAGGGAAGCGACGCCCGGGCGATGAAACAAATCTACGAGAATGATCTCGAAGGGTTCCGCACCATTCGCCGCAAATATCTGCTCTATTGAGAGCAGGTATTTTTGATGAGGCACAGCAACAAGGCCGGCCGATGGGTTACAATCACCGGATGATCCGGATAATGACCACTCTGGCTGACAGCTTCAATGAAATGAGGGCGACGCTGTGTCACGTGTTGGTGCTGTTGGCGGCCGTGGCCGTGATCGCTGTCGAGTCGAGAGGGCAATCGATCAGCGCGCTGGTGCGTCAGCATTCCCCCGCAGTGGTCATGCTGGAGGTGCTGGACACGCAGGGGCGGGAGGTTGGGCAGGGAAGTGGCTTCATCGTTACTTCGGGTGGGGCGATCATCACCAGCCTGCATGTCGTGCGTGGTGCGGCCTCGGTGCGGGTACGAATGCCCGGCGGCGAGAGTTATCTTACTTCGGATCTGGTGGCGATCGATGAACAGAAGGATATCGCGATCCTCAGAATTATCGCGGAGAAGCTGCCAACCGCCATTCTCGGCGACTCCGAGAAGGTGGAGCCGGGTGACCCCGTAATCGTCATCAGCAGTCCCGAGGGACTGCAGAACAGCATTTCGACGGGCATTATCAGCGGGATGCGCCGGCTTACCGATTATCGGGTGTTTCAGATCACCGCCCCGATCGGGGAGGGCAGCAGCGGTGGCGCAATCTTTGATGCTGGTGGCCGCATCATCGGCATTGCTACGTATGTGCTGCGCAGTGGGCAGAATATCAATTTCGCGATCCCGATAAACTATGCGCGCGGACTGATCTCCGAGCAGGTGACGCGAACACTGGCCAGCCTCGGGACACCGACGGAGGTCGCACCACGCAGCGCCGAGAACCCGGCCCGCAGGGTGGAGAGCGACTCGGTGACTGATGAAGAATTGAAGACGCCCTCGCGTGGCAAGCTTGGTCGCAATCCGCTCGAACCGATGTTCCCGCGACCGGATGAGGCGCTGGCTCTCGCCTATCGCCTCGTCGACGGCCTCGGGCTGCTGACGATCGATGAGGTCACCGAACTGACGCGCACCGCCGCTCTCATCCGGACTGCGACCACCGAGAGATCCGAAGACTACACGATCAGGTACTTAAGTTACCACCTTGGACTGACACTCCGTTTTTCACGCAATGAGCGGTTGCTGACGGCCGTTGACCTGCTCGTTACCTGGTCGATCGATGACCTCCGCAACACCTTCGGTGACAAGTTCAAGCGGCGCACCCTCGATGGCCAGCCACTGATCGATTATGGTCGCCTTGAAACCGGCAGACTCCTCGTCGCCTTCCTCGATCCCAATGACAACGTGCGCACTATTCGCTTCACGCGCCCCGAGCCGAAAGCCAATCGCCGGTCAGGCCGCTGAGGCGATCACTCAGTTTTCTGGAAGATGGTGTAGGTCTGCCGGCGCGGACCACCAAAGCCGAATCGCGAACGATCGAGGATATAGCCCTTGAGGACAAAGCTCTCTTCGTGGAGCTTGCGGTAACCGAGCGGCTCGAAGTCGTCGGCTGTCAGCCCGAACCACTTCGGGCCGATCAGCCGATCCCAGACAATAAGCGTGCCAATCGGTGATTGGCGCAGCATCTCCAGATCACGCTGCCGATCGCCCGTCCAGGCCGGGTTCTCCCAAGGGTCGCGACCGAAGAGGATGCAGGCGTATGGCTCATTCCAGACCAGTCGCGTCACCGGCAGTGGCGTCCTGACGCTGCCACGGACCCTTGCCAGGGCTCGTGCATCACGTGATGCCTCGGCACCATCGGCGTAGACGAAATTGATATATCCCGAGATCCCAAGCAGCAGTGTGGCAAAGCCGAGGCGCAGCGGTCGCCCGATCCCGCGAAAACGGGAGGCCAGCCAGTTCCAGCCGATGAGTGTAATTACCGCAATCGCCGGTGAAATCGTTATCAGGTAGCGTGGGTAGCCCGCAGAACCGAGCATCCCCCACGCCCGCAGCAGGGTATGCAGCACAATGAAGAGCATGAAGCTTGAGAAGATCTCCCGGTGTGTGCGTCGTTGCCAGAGTCGCCAGAGGCCGACTCCGAATGGAACCAGCAGGAACGGGCCAACGATCTCCGGCAGCCGTGCCGGGTAGGCCAGCAGCCCCGCTGCCCCGTAAACCGTCCCCGTCAGCGGCCAGTTTTGTGGCCAGTTGTGGAGGATAAAGAGGGGATCGCGCGTCAGCAGCAGCGCTGCCAGCCACCAGATCACCGCCCCGGTCCCGAGCCAGAGCGGCTTGAGGATCGCCGGCCACCACTGTTGCCAGCCGGCACCCAGGCCTTTCCGTTCGCCAAACTCGTCACGCAGCACCCACCATGCCCAGAGCAGGCCGAGGAAGAAGCCCTCAGGCCGGGCGAGGATCGTCAGCGAGGCCACGATCATCCCCGCGACGCGTCGCCCCGCAAGGTGCAGCCGCAGCGCGATCACATAGACCAGCGCAAAGACCGGCTCCGTCATATTGTCGGCAGAGAAGAGGAAGAATGAGGGCTGTAACCAGACCAGCATCACCGTCAGCGGTGCCCGCGGCAATCGCAAAGCAGCCGCCAGCCGGTATGAATGCCAGGCCACCCCAAGGCAGATCAGCACCGACGTTGCACGGGCTGCACCGTAGCCGAGCAGTGCGGGAAAGGCATAGATCGTCGTGTAGAGGGGGCGCGACCAGACGCCGACAAAGAGGCCGGGATGTTGCCAGGCCCACCTCGCGAAGAGAAAATGGAGCCCGCCATCCTGCTGGCAGCCATCATCGAAAAGCAGCAGCAGCGACGCTCCCGCTCCGGCACAGATCAGCAGCCAGAGCAGCGCCGGCCGCTTCTCAGCGCCAGTCAATGTCGTCATCGTCATCTTCATCCTCGCCCTCGCCCTCGTCCCCGTCCACGCCAAAATAGCGCATCCATTGGCCCATCTGGTCTTCTCTGACCCGCAGATCCTCACCCGACGGCGTCACATCGAGCGATTCCTCCAGCCAGCGTCGAAAGGCCCCCGAGCGGATCACTTTCACCCCGCGCACCCGCACCTGTTCGGTCAGCCTCCCATCCGAAGTGACGACTGTCAGGTTGTGCCGATTGGTTGTCGCCTCGACCAGCTCGACGATCCGCTGATCGGCATCGCTCCCGCGTGCAGCATAGTAGATCCTGACACCACGAAAACTTGTCCCATCAGGAAAGGCCGGATCCGGCCGCCCGTCAAAGACTACCGCCAGACGAATCCGCCGCACCAGTGACAGATGCGCCAACTCATCCATCAGTCGCTTGCGCGCCGCCGGCTTGTCACGATGCCAGCCGACCCGCTGCCCGATGACGTTGTTTCCATCAATCAGATACATTAAATCAGATACATTCAGTTAGATACATTCAGTACAGGACTTACGCACAGGCGAGTTACGTGGTGGCATTCATTCAGATTGATCTCACACGAAGCCACCAGGGTGCAGCAATTGAGGGACGAGAATGGCAGTGCTCTGTCAGGAGTGGTTTGAATGCGTAAGTCCTGCAGTCAATACATTCAGACACCCGACAGGTCACCCGTGCCGCATCCGCTCAGCCCGCTCGACTGCCCGCGAGGGGATTACCGTTCCCCAGCCCTGCCGCTCAACGGCCACACCATGCAGCCGCCGTGCCGTCTCGATCAACAGTCGCTTCACCTCCCACGGTCGCAGTCGCGGATTGCATTCAAGCATCTGCGCGACTACCGAGGAGACAATCGGGGCTGCAAAGCTTGTCCCATCGACATGCTTGTAGCTCCCACTGATGACATTGGCGTCGTTGATTTTGATTGCGAGCAGGTGGCGCACAAGGTAAAGGGGCAACTCCGCCGCTGCGTCGAGATCACCATCGATCCCGGTATTGGCCTTCAATGTCTCCCGCAGATCCTGATCCGAAGTGTTTTGCAACAGATCGTAGAGCCTCGCCTCCGCCGCCGTCGGTGTCCCGGGCAGGATCGGCGCCGCCAGCCAGATGCTTGGCGCGACGATCTCCGGCTTCTGCAACCCATCAATTGTCGGCCCGTAAGACGAGTGGTAGCCCTCGTTATCGTCCAGCTCCAGGGTGTTCTTGTCGTTGAAGCCGCCAACCGTGATCGCCGCCGGAGTCGATGCCGGCGGCACCACGGCATGCTCCGGCGAATTGCCGACATTCCCCGCTGCACAAACGACCACCATCCCCTGCCGCACTGCCTCCTCCACCGAATGCGAGAGACCGTCCGTCAGGTATGACTCCTCATAATCACCACCACACGAAATATTTATCACCCGGATGTCAAAGCGTCGGCGATTCTCGATCGCCCACTCCACTCCACGCCTGATGTCGTCGTGCCGAATCCGGTGTGCCGAGCCTACCTTGACCAGCACCACTCGCGCCTCTGAAGCAATCCCGCGATAGACACCTCCCGAAAGATGCCCGTTCCCCGTCGCCACCACCGAGGTCATCATCCCATGCCAGCTCGATACATCGGGCCGTCCCAGCTCCTCCGCATCCGCCTCCGGATCAATGATATTCTCGTAATGGACGATTCGATTCCGTGGCTCAATCAGATCCGGGTGCGGGTAAAACCCCGAATCGAGAAACGCAATCGTCACCCCTCGCCCCGCATATCGCTCACTCGCCCCCACCCGCAGCGGTGTCGGCAGGATGCTCATACGCCCGTCCCTGAAGATCGTCGGGTTGGCTCGAAAGCGGTTCAATGCCCCGCGAAACATCTCCAGACAGGCGGGGCAAAGCCCACGCTCCCGTGACCAGCCAGGCGCGTTCGTCCCTATCAGCCGCAGCAACTCCTCGTCACCCACAACCGATTCATGCAAATGCTGATTGCCTGCCCGCCCGCAACACGGGCAGAATCTGAATGGCATCGTTACCCCTCGCTCTCTCCCTCTCTCCCAATCCCCGGCACGTCCTCGAAATCTATCACGCCTCTGCGCTGACCTCAATCTTGCCCGTTACTGTCTGCCAGAGTCTCTGCCACCCGTCTCAGGGCAATCACATTGTAAGTCGAGATAATCTTCCAAAGAGAAACTTACACGAAGGCACAAAGAGACGAACGGGTGGGAATTCAGGGATGCGGATAATTGCTGATTATACCAGACCGCAGATCGATTCCTTGAAAATCGACCGGGTTCACATCATAAATTGAGAGAATCTTCCAATTTTGTTCTGCAGCAGTAAGATACGTACTTGACAAAAAAGTCAGCTATTGTTTATAACCTCACCGTCGAGATACTTTTTATGGGCAATCATTCCACAACGGAATACCGCCTCACCGCCGGCCAGTGGCCGGTCGACAGCCATTTCCCGAAGACAACCGGCAGTCTCTCCATCAACGGCATGTGTTGTTGTTGTTGCATCGGCGCGGCCTGTTGTTGTTGTTGTGCGTGCCAGTGGAGACTGATATCGGGGGATAAGGCGTAGCTTAAGAGACATATAACAAACGCGAAACCCGCTGTCAGCCTCAAGGCCGGCAGCGGGTTTCTGCTTTTTGCACCCAACGACCAAAAGGAGATGAAGTGAAGATAGTGCAAGGTGAGAGAGGATTGGAGCTGAATGGGAAGAGGCAACATCGTGAGACTACCCGCCGGAACTGTCACGAATCAGGTGGGTGTTCCAGTATTGCCTGTTCCGATGTTGGCAGGTTCTATTCAGGACGGCTGGCCCTGTTATTGTCGTGGCTGGTGCTGACCGGGTGTGTCACGGCATTTGGGCAGGTGGCATCGGGTGGAGGATACGGA
This sequence comes from uncultured Acidobacteriota bacterium, assembly GCA_903828635.1. GTDB lineage: Bacteria > Acidobacteriota > Blastocatellia > RBC074 > RBC074 > CAIOZW01. The sequence goes on along the minus strand of CAIKMY010000140.1, from coordinate 1,305 downwards.
GAGACTCTTGGCAAATGGCGAACCGAACGGGAAGCGAAGTTGAAGGCGGAGGATGGATGGCTGACGGTTTCGGGGCTCTTCTGGCTGCGCGAGGGGACTAACGATTTTGGTGGTGGGCCGACAAATGACATCGTGCTGCCGGCAGCGGCAGCGCCGGAGCGGATTGGAACCTTTGACTTGCAGGGTGGGCGGGTGAGGCTGCTGGTAGTCGACGGGGTTGGGGTGACGATCGACGGCAAGCTGGTGCGCGAATATGACCTCGGGTCAGCCGAATCGAAGGGCTCAAAGACAATTGTGCAGGGTGACCTCAGCTTTCAGGTGTTGAGGCGTGGTGACAAGTTTGCGGTCAGGTTTCGTGACAAGAACAGCGTCGCACGGCGGAACTTTACCGGGCTGCGCTGGTATCCGGCGCGGGAGAATTACCGGGTGACGGCACGCTTTGAGCCTTATGATCAGCCGAAGGAGGTGCCGATTATCAATCTGCTCGGTGACATCGAGAAGTACCACAGCCCGGGACTGCTGCGCTTCACCCTCAACGGGGTTGAGCAGACGCTGGAACCGGTGGCGAGCGGCGAGGAGAAGCTTTTTATTATCTTCCGTGACCTGACCAGCAATCGGACGACCTATCCGGCAGGGAGGTTTCTCTATGTCGATCGCCCGCGCGACGGCGTGGTGACGATCGACTTCAACCAGGCGATCAACCCGCCTTGCGCCTTCACACTCTACGCGACATGCCCGCTGCCACCGCGCCAGAACCGGCTGACAGTGGCGATTGAGGCCGGTGAGCTCACTTACCATAATCCGTCGTCCGATCACGCATCGGCGGCAATCACGGAGTCAGCCGAGAGGAGTAAAAAATAGTATGGCCGAGAGAAAACTGATAAACGGACCGATCGCGATTTACCACGAGCATCAGGACTGGTTTCGACCGCTTTTTGCCGAGCTGGAGCGGCGAGAGCTGCCCTATGTCAGGCTGGACGCACGGAGCCATCTTTATGATCCGTTCGAGCGGGGAGGGAACTACTCGCTGGTGGTCAACCGGATGAGCCCCTCGGCCTACCTGCGCGGGGCAGGGCACGGGATCTTCCACACGCTCAGTTACCTGCGCCATCTGGAGAGGCTCGGGACGCCGGTGGTCAATGGCAGCGAGGCCTATTCGGTAGAGATCTCGAAGGCGGTGCAGCTCGACCTGCTCGAATCGCTCGGGTTGTCGTCACCGCGGGCCCGGGTGATCAATCATGCGAGCCAGGCAGTTGCGGCAGCGCGTGATCTGCGTTTCCCGGTGGTCGTCAAGCCCAACATCGG
>CAIKMY010000139.1 GCA_903828635.1 uncultured Acidobacteriota bacterium | reverse complement strand
GCCTGTTTTCCAACTGGTTGTTTTCTTCCCACATATCTTTGATGCTCGAAGCAGGTTGTCACAAATTAACCACCGGGGCGACGAAAGGAAGTGGGGGACAGATAATCTCCTGAACAGAAACAGCCGACATCGGAACAGGCAACATTGGAAGACGTCCGGGGTTCGCGGCGATTCCAGCGTGCAGTATCCCAAGGCTGCCTGTTCCGATTCAGCGAAAGATGCTCCAGGCTGCAGTCTGGGCAATGCCCATGCCGAGGGACATCATCATGGCACCGGCGACCGATTTCATTCGGCTGTTGGGTACCATCAAAACATCGTTTGGCATGATCGCGACATCGTCATTCCTGCCGTTCATGATGGCGCCGATATCTACAGCGATCTCGGTAAGTTTGCCGGTCAGCAAGTCCTGACGGAAAATTCGCGCACGCTCGCCGGCTGCCTTGAAGGTAGTTCCCTGGGCGAGTGAGATGGCCTGTCTGATAGTCGTCCCCTCTCGCAGCCGAAACTGCCCCGGGGCTTTGACCTCACCAGCGACAAAGAAGACGTCGGCGGGAGGGATATAGACCAGATCATTGGGCTGGATTATCAGGTTCTGCTCGAACCTGCCGCGAAAGAGACCGCTGATATTGGCCGTAACCATCTCATATTCGGAATCGCCTTCAGTAGTGTGCTGGTCTGTGCCTGATTCAGCAAGGGCTTGTCCGATAATTGATGAAGACCGGGGACCGCCGGATTGCTGAGCCGACTGCTGACCGACAGAGCGGGGAATGCCGGCGCGCTCTCGTTCCAGTTGTTCCGGAGAGGGTTTGGTTTCACGAATGATATAGGCCGTCGATCCATGGTTGTCACCAAGGCCGCCGGCGATGGATATCAGCTTGAAAAGGGAGGGCTGCCCCTCGATCACGTAGACACCGGGAGATCTGACGGATCCCTGGATAAAGAAGGTCCGGCTGTTGTACTGCCTGACGGTGATATAGACTTTGGGGTCTTTCAGGTAGCGTCCGCGCAGGCCGTTGGCAATAATCGTCGTCACGTCTTCGGCACTCTTTCCGACGACATCAATCGACCCCAGGTACTTCATTGGAATCGAGCCTGCTTTGTTGACACGATAGTTACCTGAAAGCTCAGGAGCATCTTCAATGATAATCTCGACCACATCACTGACCGCGAGATGATAATCACCTGAGCCGGCAACAATAACGGGCTGCGCAGCAGGGCTTGGGGAGCGCGGCGGCAATCGATCCGGATCGCTCGCCCGGCCGGGCGTGGGCCGGGATGGATCAGTCTGCGCCGTGACGCTGACGGAGATGAGGACATTGATTATGATGAGAGCAGTCAGGAAGCTCAGGTGGCGAAGAACTTTTTCTGATTTCACGATCATACCTCCGAAACTCTTCGGGAATGACCTGCGGTAGAGCCCATTCCCGAAATGGCCTGCCAAAGCGATCTCTTTGTCCGGCTGCCCGGCAACGGATATTGCCGGGCATTAAAGGCAACGCGCCAGACAATGGTTGCGAGGACTATAAACAGCAGGCCATTGGAAATCAGCTGCAGGTTAAAATCAAACAGGCTGTGAACAAGCATAGCAAAGACCCCGCCTCCGCAGCCAAGAGCGAGGCTGGAGGCAGTGGCATCTGCCGAAGCGATCGCCTGTCTGAGGGATCTGAAGAATATCCAAATGAAGAGAACTGCCAGACTTCCGGCAATCACCCCACCGTCAGCCAGCACTTGAAGATAGTCGTTGTGCGCCTGGCCGACGATGTGAAAGCGATCACGGCTGCTGTAAATCGGATAGGCAGTTTGATACGCACCAACCCCTGCTCCAAGAATTGGATTATCAGCGATCATCCGCAGCGTATCTTCCCAGATGAAGCCACGACTTTTGTGAAAAGCCGACTCATTACCAGTAAAATTGAGTTCACTGGCAGCCTGACGAGAACTGCCAAGCCTCTCGATGACGGCGTCCGTTCCGACCTGGATTGCACCAAGAAAGATGGCGGCAGGAATGGTCAACGTTGCCAGTAATCTGATACCAATAACATGGCCTGGACGCAGGCGGCCAGGCCATCGACATTCGAGTGCCGGCCGAATGCCGATGAATACCACAAAAACAAGGCCGCTGATGAGACTGACGATCCCTCCGCGTGAGAGCGAGGCAATCACGGAGAAACTCATGAGAGCTGAGGCGAAGCAGAAGATGAGCGAAAGTTCGCCGCGCACTGCCCGCAGCAGGACCATCGCCAGAGGGATCGGAGCAATCATTTCGATATAGCCGGCAAAATGGTTGCGATTGACGAACGATCCGAAAGGGAAAGCCGGGATAGTTGATGGCTCGATCAACCAGAAGAACTTGTTGTTCCAGGTAAAGTGATTGATCAGCGAAAAGACTGAGTAGACCAGCCCGAAGAAGATCACGAACCTGACGAACCTGAATAGTTCTGTGGAGGTCTCAACAACATTGGCGACCATCAGGGTGGCGATAAGGAGGATGCCGGCCACTTCGATCGCCATCCAGGTGGCCTCGGGATCCATCGAGATCGTCCACCTCCTGCCTTCGGCATCAATTCGCGGAATCGTTTGCACAATGGCATACAGGATTAGCAGAAATAACGGCAGCAGAATTGATGGAAAAGCAGGTCTTCTGGTGGAGAAGAGGGCGAGGCGAATACTCCAGATAGTGAAGAGGATGATGACCACGATCCCAAAGAGGGCAATCGACCACGGCTCGACGGTTCCAAAGGCAAGTGCCGTCAGGGCGAGCAGTGACCTGAGAACAAAGGCCACCATTCGATCGATCAGACTCCCGGAAGATGATCGGCCGGATGCTTTTGGCCAATTCTCGATGGTATGTTCAGCAGTGTTCATAATCCCGGGAATCTCCTGACTCACTCACCTGCAACGATCGAAGGTCTCTCTGTCGGAGACCGCTCTCCGAGAGGTTTGAGACTGAAATCATCAAACCAGACCACCCCGGTGGTGGGATCGTCGTAGCTGAAAAGAGGTGTCCTGACAATGGAAAGCCTCAGCGAACCTGGCTTTGCCGGGGCGGTGAAATCAATCAGAAAGGGAACCCATCTTCCCTGCTCTCCCGGCATCACGGCCTGCGAGGTGGCAACGATTTTCGCACCATCAAATATTGCCACCACCGGGCCGTGTGGTGTTACCAGCCCCCTCGTGGCAACATGGACTTCCAGCCGGTAACGCTCACCCGGCCGCAGTGCGAGCCACTGAACAACCTCCTTGTTGAGACGGGTGGTATCGCGTCCGGTAAAAGCGATCTGTAACGAATGGCTGCCAGAGCGGGCAAAAGACGGGTCTATCGTCACGCGCGCATCGGCTGACGGGGTGAGCTGCCAGTCGAAATGGCTGAAATTGGTGTCAGCCTCCGCTTCAAAGCTGCCATTGGAGATAAGCTCACCGCCTGAAGAGAATCCGTTGGCGAGGCTGAGCCAGAGACGACGGGCAGTATCCTGCTTTCCTGACTCGATCAATCGGTTGATCAGTTGGGCCGTCCCCGTCGAATTGGCCATGAGTGATTCTCTGTCCATCGATTGCCAGAGGGAGACAGCGTCTTCTGTCTGTGACTGGTCGAGCAGGAAAGTCACCAGCGACATCCTCGCAGTCGGTGAGTTTGCGGCAAACTCCTTCAGAAGAGCAAAATTACCGCCGGAGAGCCTCCAGAGAAGATCGTAAGTCTGAGGATAGAGATCGACTCCTGAAGTGGTGGCAGCTCGCAGCGGGGCCATCGCCTGAGATGTTTTGCCAATCCTGAGAAGAAAGTTGCCGTAGTGCCACGAGGGAGCCGGATAGCCGGGAGCGAGCCTGACTGAGGCACGCAGCGCCGACTCCGCGCCGTCGGAGTCGCCTTGCAATTCACGCAGGTTTCCCAATATCTCAAATGTCCTGTAGTCCCAAAGCGAGAAGAGAGAAGCCCTCTCGGCGTGGGTCAGGGCTTTTGTCAGTGCAAGATTATCGCTGGCAACTTCACTGAGTGACAGCTCGGCAATCTTCAGATTGATACGTGGAGAATCCGGGATCAGCCGGTGAGCGGCAGCCAGAAATTCTCCGATAACCTCTCTTTTGATGGCATATCGCTGGTCGGTAACGAAACGGATGATGAAGTTGTGAATAGTCAGCCAGAGAAGTGCCGCGGAGAGTGAGATCAGAATGACGGCAGAGATTGCATCCCGGATCCTTTTGAGTCCCGGCCTGAATGTCGTCCTGCTTAATCTCGTCCTGGAATGAGCCACAGTAGCTACCCTCTTTGATCATCAGGCAACTGTACGATCAGGGGGCGACAGGCGATACCTGATTGTTGGCTGCAGCGACAACCCCGACGATGATGAT
>CAIKMY010000138.1 GCA_903828635.1 uncultured Acidobacteriota bacterium | reverse complement strand
TGGTGCTGGTGCTGGCGTGGCTGATTGATGAAGGGTGGCTTGCCTGGCATTTGCCGCGACGGGCATCGACGCTGGCGATCTGGATTCTGCTGCCGCTGGTTTTTGTCGAATGGAAGTTTCTCGGAGCCTCTCCGGCACTGGTCATCATGCATTTCGTGCTGCTGGCCAGCGCGCTCAAACTGCTCGGAAGAAAGCAGCTTCGTGACTGGTTGTGGCTCTACGTCGTCTCGTTTGGCCAGTTGCTCATGAGTGCGGGACTGCTGGTTGGTCCGGAGTTTCTGGCATTGCTGATCGTCTACCTCTTCGTCGGAATTCAGGCGCTGATTGCCTTCGAGATTCGCCGGTCGATGGAGCGTTATAACGGCGAGAGAGCAGCGGATGGCGACTCGGAGTTGCCGGTGATCGAGGTTCGCCATCGACGTCGGAAGCCGGCACTCTGGCGGGTTGAGCGCCCGCGCTGGTCGAAGATCTCCCTGCACGCGGTGCTCATTCTGATTGGGATTATCGTGCTGGCGGTTCCGGCATTCCTGCTGTTGCCGCGGGTTGCGCGCGGATCTGCACGGCAGGGACTGCTGGCAACCGAGTCGTTGAGCGGGTTTTCCGACAATGTGCGGCTGGGTGAGGTGGCGGAGGTCAAGCTCAATCCACGTGTCGTGATGAGGGTGCGTGTCAGTTTTCCGAAGGGGGCTGCACCGAGAGCCTTACGGTGGCGCGGGGTGACGCTCGATTATTACGACGGCAGCAACTGGATCGAGTCGGGAACACGCACAATGGCCATGCGCAAGACGGAGAATGCCTTCGTGCTCGATCGGCGCCCCTCACGCCTTGGCGTTACCGAGCAGCGGATGATGCTGGAGCCGCTCAGCGTCAACACGCTCTTTGCGGCCGCACGCCCGGTCTTTCTGATCGGCCCCGACGTGCTGACACAGGACAGCGGGGAGGGGCTCTGGACCTCACCACATCCGACGTCACAGATTGCGTATCGAGTCTTTTCAGATACCAGCAGACCATCGCCTGATGAACTGAAGCTCGACAATTCACGCGTCTATCCCACCGATATCCGCAAGCGTTACCTGCAGTTGCCACCCTCGCACGATCCGCGCATCACCCGGCTGGCCGAGGAGCTGACCCGTGGAGCAACGACGCAATATGAGATGGTGCAGCGGATCGAGGATCACCTGCGGACCGCCTATGGCTACTCCCTCTCCCTCGGTCGCAGTGATGATAGCGATCCCGTAGCCGATTTCCTCTTCAACCTCAGAAAGGGCCATTGCGAATACTTTGCCTCGGCAATGGTTCTGCTGCTGCGTTCGAGGCGGATACCGGCACGTCTCGTCAATGGATTTCAGATGGGCGAGTACAACCCGTCGGGTGACTTCTATACGGTCAGGCAATCGGACGCCCATTCGTGGGTTGAGGTCTGGTTTCCCGACTCGGGCTGGGTCGATTTTGAGCCGACTCCCGCTGCCGGCCTGAGCAGCTACGATCAGGGCTGGCTGGGAAGGCTACGCCAGTATCGTGAGGTCTTCAAGATGTTCTGGCTGGAGAATGTCGTCGGCTTCGATACGCGGAAGCAGATCGCCGTCGCCACCGGTCTGCGTCGCTGGATTTCGCAGTATCAGCGCGGGAGCTACTACCGCTGGAATGACTGGATCTCCGATCTGGCAGAGCGTGCCGCGTCACTGCGCGAAGAGGGCTGGTCCTGGCCAACATTGACCGGGATGCCGACGAATGGGGATAAGACCGGGAGAGTCCGGGCACTGCTCTCGTCATCATGGTGGTTGCTGGCAGTGATCATCACCGCTCTGATCGTTGCCGCGATCCCGGGGTACCGACTGTTGGCGAACTGGTTATCGCGAAGACAGGCTGTCGTCGACCCGGCGAGCCAGGCCCTCAAATTCTATGGTCAAATGCTCCGGATAGTTGCCCGCCTCGGCTATCGGCGATTACCATCACAGACGCCGGCGGAGTTTGCCGCCAGCGTCCCACTTGCCGGAGTGGCCGAGATTACCGATTTCTATCACCGCACCCGTTTCGGCCATCGCCCGCTTGCCGACTCCGAGATGCGGCTGATCGAGGGTTATCTGCGCGGTCTGAGGCGGCAGGCCTCGACCACCTCCACCCCGGGGAGCGGCTGACTAAATCGGAACACGCAACATCTGACGAAGTGCCCCGGCTGATCGAACTGGCGCGGGCCGAAGGGTTGTTCCCCCTTCTCCCGGATGTTGTCGACTTTGCCATTTGCCGTCGGGTTATCCTGCTCAGACACACAGAAAGTGGCATTATTGCTGGAAATGCCTGACCTCCGTGAGGGATGATGATCCTGCTGGCGATAATTGTTCTCTACGCTACATTTCTGCTGTTCGGCTGGCTGGCGGCGCGCCGGTCAGGTGAGGAGACGATTGACGACCTTCTGCTGGCGGGCAGGGCAATGCCGCTCTGGCTGGCGACGATGACGATGACGGCGACCTGGGTTGACGGAGGTTATCTGCTGGGAACGGCCGAGGGTGTTTACCGATCGTCACTCTCATCGGGGTTGCAGGGAGGCATCTGTTTCGGCATCAGCCTGATCCTCGGCGGACTCTTCTTTGCGCGACGGATGCGTGAACAGGGTTTTACCACGCTGATCGATCCATTCGAGGTCCGATTCGGCAAGGGATGGGCAGTGGTCTTGTTCATTCCCGCAGTGCTGGCAGAGATCTTCTGGAGCGCTGAGTTGCTGGTGGCGATCGGGTCGACCCTCGGGGTGCTGCTCGACTACCCGCTGGTCACCGGGATTCTGCTCTCGGCAGCGGTGGTCGTTGCCTACACGATGGCCGGGGGGATGTGGTCGGTGGCCTATACTGATGCGCTGCAGCTGGCACTGGTGGTGATCGGCCTGCTGGTGGCGCTGCCATTTATTGCTGATGCCGTTGGCGGCTTAATGCCGGCGCTGAGTGGCTATCTGACACTGAGGAAGGAGCCCTCGCTGCTGCCTGTTGGCGGGGCACCTGGCGAGCTGGCGAGAGTGGCCGGCTGGTGGGATGTCAGCCTGATGCTGATTCTTGGCGGCATTCCGTGGAATTGTTACTTTCAGCGGGTCCTCGCCTGTCAGACGCCGCGACGTGCACAGTGGCATTCGATTCTCGCGGGAGTGGCAACAATGGCGCTGACTCTGCCGCCGCTGCTGATCGGAGTCGCCGCCTTCGGGCATCGCTGGCCGGCACCACTCATTGGCCAGCTGGAGACCAGCCCGTCGCTGACCTTGCCGCTGGCATTGCGTCACCTCGCCCCGCCACTGGTGACACTGCTCGGGGCCGGGGCCATTATCGGGGCAGTGACTTCGAGCTTCAGTTCCTCGATCCTTTCGGCCGCATCGATGATTGGCTGGAATGGAGTCCACCGGCTGCTACTGCCGGGACTCCCGGTACGATGGCTTCGCCGGCTGGTTCGTGGATTGATTCTCATTCTCGGGGTGCTGGCGACACTGCTCGCGCTCAGGGTTCAGAGCGTGCAGGCACTCTGGTTCTTCACCAGTGATCTCGTCTTTGTGCTGCTCTTTCCACAGTTGCTCTGGGCACTCTTCGATCCACGTGCCAACCGCACCGGCTCGATGGTCGCCTTCGGCATCTCCCTTGCCTTGCGGATTGGTGGCGGAGAACCGCTCTTCGGCATTCCCCCAACCATCGACTACCCGGGCATCTTCTCGACATTGATCGGGACTGACCCGGCAATCTGGCGCGATCCGGAAACCGGAGCGAATCTCTTTCCCTTCAAGGTGCTCGCGGCAGTTACCGGCATCATTCTGCTCCCCCTCGTCTCACGGCTGACATCCCGTTACGATCCCCCCTCACTTCTGGCCATACCCCCGAAGGAGGCCGGACAATGAACGAGAAAGCGACAGAACGGCTGCTCGCGCGACTGCCCGCCTGGCTGGTTCACCTTTACACCGCGACCGGGCTGGTTGCGGCGGCGGGTATGGCGGTGTTGCTTGTCAGGGGCGGTGAGGAGTCATTTCGCGGTGTGATCGCGCTGATGATCGTCGCGACGGTGAT
>CAIKMY010000137.1 GCA_903828635.1 uncultured Acidobacteriota bacterium | reverse complement strand
TATTACCTGTGCCAATCCGGTCTCAGATCTTCAGCCAGCGCTCACGCAGCAGCCGCGCCTGCGACCGGCTGGCAGTCAGCTCCTGGCGGTTGTGCAGGGTGACGAGGAGCGTCCCGCCGGGCATCGGGCTCAAGCGGTCTATCTGCTCAAAGCGGACCAGTATGCCACGGCTCAGCCGGAGAAACCGCGCCGGGTCGAGCCGTGTTTCGAGGTTGCGCAGCGGACAAGTAAGGTAGTAGCGCCGGCTGTCATCGGTCATCAGTGTCAGAATCTCACCCTCGGCAACGATCGAGGCGATGGAATCGACCGGCAGAATGATGATATCCTCGCGCTGACGAACCGGTATCCGCTCAATATAGTCTCCGCGGCGGGCACGTCCAACCTCTTCGACGAGGACTTCGAGCCGCGCCGCCAGCTGACGGCGCCACTCTCCCCCACTGCTGCGCTCACGCGCACGCTCGATCGTCCTTGCCAGCCGCTCGCGCTCGACCGGCTTCAACAGGTAGTCGATGGCATTGAGCTCAAAAGCCCTGACGGCATACTGATCGTAGGCGGTGACAAAGGCAACCTGCGGTCGACATTCATCAGGCACCAGGCCGACGGCCGTCAGTCCGTCAACCTCCGGCATCTGCAGATCGAGCAGTGCCAGATCGGGCCGCTCGCGCTCAATCAACGCGACCACCTCCATCCCCGACCCCGCCTCACCAACCAGCTCGACATCCGCGAAGCCTCGCAGGATCTCTGCCAGAAAGGCCCGTGCCGGACGCTCATCATCGGCAATCACCACCCTCAGGCTCATTCACTTCTCCCCTTGCCGGACAGCGGCAGCCTGCTTGCCGGGCAGCGGCAGCCTGATGGTCACCGTCGTCCCGCTGCCCTGAAGACTGATAAACTCCAGCGCCGCATCACTGCCGTAGATCGCCTCCAATCGTCGACGAACATTCTCCAGACCAACGCCACCACCGCCATCCCCACGCACCTTATTCGTCTTTAACCCATCAGCACCAACTCCGGTATCGCTCACCTCAAGACGCAGCGCTTCACCACAATCCGCCACCGATTCGAGACTGGCAGTGATGACGATCTCCCCGCCCCGCAGGCTTGGCGTGATGCCGTGCTTGATGGCATTCTCCACCAGTGGCTGCAACAAGAGCGGCGGAATCCGCAGCATTCGCAGCGACTCCGGTACCCGTACCTCGACCTGCAGTCGCTCCTCGAATCGTGCCCGCTCGATTGCCAGGTAGGACTCGATCAGGCCGATCTCTTCCCCCAGCGTCACCGTCTCTCCATCCGATGACCGCAGGACGACACGCAGCACCCCGGTCAGCCGCAACAGCGTCTCGACGGCACGATCCGGCTCCACCCTTATCAGATAACCAATCGTTGTCAGCGCATTGAAAAGAAAGTGGGGATTGATCTGAGCACGCAGAGCCCGCAACTCAGCCTCGGTCGCCAGCTTGCTCATCTCCTGTTCTCGCAGGCTCCGCGCATATCGCTCCTCGGCCACCCTGATGGCGTCAATTCTCCTCGCAAGCATCACCGCCACCGATTCCAGCAGATCAAGGTCGTCCGAGAGAAACTTCCGCCCGCCCGACAACTCGCCGATCACCAGCCGGTAGGACGGACTCTCCTGCGTCGGCAGCAGAATCACCGTCTCCCGCCCACGCTCGCGAATCGGCATCACCTGATCACCCCGTGCCACCTCCTCGCCGGAGATGACCTCCCAGCGCACCTCCCCCGCTGTCAGCGCATCACGCAGCCGCTCACAGACCCCGTCGAGAATTGTGTCCGCGTCTTCCCCTCCCCCGGCCGCCCGCGCCAGATCCTCACGCAGTCGCCGGTAATCCTCACGCTGCAGAATCACCGCATCAACCATCCAGTCGATCCCTCTGCGCAGGTGAGGGTAGGCGAGCGTCATCGCAAACCAGACCACCAGCAGGCCAAATACCAGCGGCACCGGCAGGGCACCACCCAGATCCCGCCCTGCCAGCCACGGTGCCGCCAGCAGAAATGACCCGCCCAACACCCCCACCAGCAGGGCGACCAACGCCAGCGCCCGCTTCAGAAAGATATCCGCCAGTGCAAAACGATAGTCCTGATAAAGCATCGCCAGCACCAGCGGCAATGAGGCGTGATGACCAATCAATTCGATAAACCACGGCTCGCGCCCCGGAATGTGCCGGCTCAGATGTAATGCCGAGACCGCAAAGACTGCCAGCCCCGCCAGCAGAAAAATCCTCTTCCAGACCGATGATCGCCGCGTCTGAATCACCAGCGCCGCCGTCAGGAGACCAATCCCGATCGTCAATACCCGCAACGCCCCTGTCGAGGGAGCCTCATGCCGCTCCAGTGCATCACGGAGATGCATCACCAGCGCGATCACGCTCAACCCATATGCCGCTGCCACCATCCATCGCGCCACCCATCGCGCCCCATGCCCCACCCCACGCCCCGGCACTGTCTCCGACGAAAGCACCGAATGAACCACTACCGCCGGCAAAAACCCGAGGGCTCCGAAGACCGGGGCCTCCGCCAGCGCCGGCCACTGACCATCCCCCCAGTCACGCGCACCATAGACCACCAGCGCGCCGAGATTCCAGAAACTCCCGATCAGCCCCGCCACGAAGAGCAGTCTCTCCGGCTGCCTCCTTCCACGACCGCCCGGCCACGTCAGGATCAGCAGTATCGCAAAGAGCATCAACCCCGTCACGAACCCGATAATGTGTATCAGCGCCGTGAAGCTCTGCTGCATCATCACTCGTTACTCTCTCTCGATCGCTCCGGCCTGGCCACTCCTCAACGGTTACTCAGGACCCTCACCCGCACGACGAATGATCCTGAATTGTCACGAAGATTGCCCTCGTTCAGGCTCAGGAACAGAATCCCGTTGTGCGGCGCATTGAACTCCGATGACGACCCGACGAAGATGAAATCGTCGTTGTCGTCGCCAATAACCGCAATCAATGCCCCTGTCGCCCCCGTCTGCATCAGCTTCTTCGGATCCGCTGTATTCGTCCCCGCCGGCCCCGTTCGCTGCCCCTCTCCAAGATCCGCCTCCCCACTCGCCGTGATCACGATCCGCTGCCCCCGCTGCACCCGAATCTCGGTGCTCGTCCAGTCTGCCGCCGCCGCCACCGTCACCGTCTTCTCCGCAATCACCGTGTTGGTCGCTGCTACCTCCTCAACCCTGCCTGCCCCGGCCCCGGTTCCCCCCTTCTCAGCCCCCGCCCCCGTCGGTGCCGCCGGACTGACGCTCCGCCCACCTCCATCACCGCTTGTCACCCTCTCCGTCGGCTCCGTCGAACGCGCCACCGCTCCACCCTGCCCGTCAAACTCCACACTCTCGACATCTTCCACCGCGACAACATGCTGCGAGACACTCCCCCCAATGTAGACCTCGATCGTGAACTGCCGCTGCTTGTATGAGACTACCCGCCCCCGCAAGACACTACCGTCCCGCAACCTGATCACATCCGCCATCCCCTCCGCCACCATCAGGCAGAGAAATGCCGCGACCATACCAATCCCAAGCACTCTTCCTCTCATTGCCAGCCTCTCCTCTTTATATCTGCTGTTTGTACACTCAGTTATAGTTTCAGATACCTGCTCCTTCAAGATATCCAAATCCACCCTCTCACTGAAAGCGAAGTCGACAAATTTATGCAAAAAATTATTGAATAAATGTTAACGGATTCTTGACGAGTTGGGGATAAATGAATATACTCAGTTTGTTCCTGAAGGTTGGTGATTCTCATCGCCGTTGCAGGAGCCGGTCAGATTATCAACGGAATCACTCCGGTATCGTCTGATTGAATTTCTTAACCAGTTGTGGTCTGCGACTGGTTCTCAAATATATTCATTTGCAATATTACCCTGAACCGGGACACCCGGAAACAGGTCCCCTGGAAGTTGCATCGCAGCAACATTCCTGATCATCCGCAACTTCCGGGTTTATTACAAGTTACCTCCCTCCTTCTCCTGCTTGATTCCCACGATACGAGATGCGTATCGTGGGAATTTTTGTTTGAGGCCACAGCTCTCGTGAGATGATCAGCAGGAGTTCAGGAATGGCTCAACGTGGGATGGATGTCTCAAGCGGTGAGCGGTAACCAAGACGCGCACGAACAAGGAGTCCGTCGCGTGTGACATTAACCCTGATGGAGCGGTAGCCACCATCGCGGCGCTCATTGGAGGAGACATAGCTGAGGGTATACTGATAGCGTAATTCCTCAGCGATGAGTTGGAAGGCGAACGATGTATTTTCGATATTCTCGGCGCGGATATAACGAGCGCCCGACTGAATAGCGAGAGAGCGCAGATAATCGGCGGCAATGAGGTAGCGATCGCGGAGAGGCTGCCGGGTCTGCGCATTGACACGGGTTGACGGGCGGCTTCCGGGAGTACCAATGGGAACCCCAATCGTTGAGGGAGCAAGTGGTGGAAGATTGATGATCGGCGACCGTTGCGGCTCCTGCGGTTCGGGTTCAGGCACCGCCGGTCGCCCGGGCTGTTGCGGCATGAAGCTGCTACCGGCGGAATCATTGGGCAGGAAGAGCGGTCGCGTCAACGGCACACCATCGTTGCGCGTCTCGTACTGAATCGCATAGGCGATGACACCGGTGCTGGCAATCAGATCAAGGGTACTTTCAAAGCTGGCAAGTTTGCTGGCGGTATCAACGCCATCAGTCAGAACGACGATCGCCTTGCGCCCCCTTGCGCTGAGCAGCTTCTCTTTGAGAGTAAGATGCACGGCATCATAGAGGCTGGTGAGATAGCTGCTTTTGAGCGTCTTGACGGCGCGCTCAAGCTCCAGGGGATTGTTGGTAAAATCGTTGACGAATCTGACCTTCTCGTCAAAAGTGACGATCATGACCCGGTCACGGGGCTGCAATTGTCTGAAAAAGGAGAGCGCCGCCTTGCGAATGGCCGCCAGTTTGTTCTGGGTGCTGCGGCTGGTGTCGATCAGTAAGGCGACATCGAAGGCGGCCTCTTCGGCGGAGAAATTCTCGATCCGCTGTGTCGCACCATCCTCCCTGACACTGAAATCAGACCTGCCCAGCCCTCTCACCAGCCGACCATAAGGATCGGTGACGATTACCGGCACTGTGACGAGGTTGGTGCCAATCCTGATCGTCTCCTGCGCCTGATCCCGCGCCGGATCCCGCACCGGATCCCGCACCGGATCCTGCACCGGATCCTGCACTTTAACACTCGCCGGCTTCTCCTGCGCAAAGCAGTTCAATGAGACCAGCGTCGAAAAAAGCAGCGCCCCGGAGATTGCCGGCAAAATAAAGTGAATGGCTCGATCTCGAACCGATCGATGGTTCATGCGTCGTCTTTCCTCGCTCGAAATGTTTCCTCTCTCGAATTATCATCTGAACCAGTTACTTTACTATGGCTCGTCCGGAAAATAAACAAGCAGGAAGACCTGCGCACGCTCACGAGAGAGACTGGTCGTCGGCCGGCTCGGGCTCACCCTCGATGTCGCGCTTGATGGCGTCAAGGATCCCGTTGACGAATTGAGTAGCCTCGCTGGTCGAGAAGCGACGGGCGATCTCAAGAGCCTCGTTGATGGCGACAGTCCGTGGCGTGGTTGGCTGATAGATAAACTCAAAGACAGCCATGCGGAGGAGATTGCGATCGACGATGGCCATGCGCGGAATCCGCCAGTGCTCTGTGCGCAATCGAATACGATCGTCGATCTCATCGAGATGCTCGATCGTCCCGACAACCAGTTCATTGGCGAAGGCACGCACATCTTCCGTGGCATCTGCCAGTTCATCCCAGTAGCCGCTAAGCAGGTCGGCCACTAAAGGCCGGGCGACATCATAAGAAAAGAGCATTTGTAGTGCGCATTCACGCGCTCTGCGCCGAGCACCCATAATAGTTCGTTAACCGATACAAACCGATCCCGGAATCGGAGCACAGAGCGAGTGGCAATGTGACCCAGATAATATTGACCAATGAGAATGCCGACAACCTGCGTGAGCATCGTCTATAAAACAAGCCTGAAAACAAGCCTGAAAACAAGCCTGAAAGTTGATTCTGTGCAGATCTGTCTCAGTGATCAGATGCTCTCTTTGATTAGGCGGCAAGTCTTTCATTGATCAGCGGCGAGCAATCGTGGTGCAGTTCAGGTCTGTTTGTAAGGAGACTGCCAGGAGCGGCCTCTTTTTCGCGTTTTCTGATGTCCGGGTCTCCGGGGGCAGATGACCAGATGATGTCGGAAACTGATGTCGGAAACGAGATCTTTTAAATAAATATCCCTATAAATATACCTGACATCAGGATGCCAAAAGGGCCGAAAGATTATCCCCCAAATATTATCCACTATTATCCACTATTATCCACGGCAGACGCGCCAACCAGCAGCGGACACACAAAAAGAAGTATATGTAGACAGCGTGTACGGGTCAAGGCGTCATGGAATGGAAGTGCAGCAACCAGACGTTAATTGATGTTGATAGCGGGCTCAGCGTCCGCAAAAGAAAGGTGGACGTTTATCGAGAAATGCGGCAATACCCTCGCGTGCGTCATCAGTCGAGAGGGCGCGAGCGAAGAGGGCCGATTCAAGGGCAAGAGCGCGCGGCAACGGGAGTGCGGATCCGTGACGCACCGACTCAATGGTGAAGCGGTGAGCGAGGGGAGCTCCGGTAGAGAGGGTTTCGGCCAGGTGGAGACAAAACTCTTCCACCTGCTGCCGGGACTCAAATCGCTGCTGGAGGATCCGAAGAGAGAGAGCCTCGGCAGACTCGACAAGGCGACCGGTGAGAAGAATCTCGCTGGCGACGGGTGAGGAAAGGATGCGGGTCAGTAGTGATGGGCGTGCGCATCCCCGCAGTGCGGGGTGAAAGCGAAAGGCGGTGGCAGCGGTGCCGACACGCCAATGACAGGCAAGGGCGATCTCCGTCAGGGGGCCGGCAACCAGGCTGTCGAGAATGGCGATCAGCGGCCTGCCGGCCCCTTCAAGCAGGTCGACGATCCCGGCGATCAGGCGTTGAACCGGCTCGTCAGGAGTTGCTTCAAGGAGCGGCACACCGGCAAATCCGCGCATAATAATGACACGAACCCCGGTGGGGAGAGTGTCGAGAAGGTCACGCAGGCGGCTCAGATCGTCAGGCTCAGGTGCTGGCGGGAGGTCGAAGATCGCCACACCAGCTGATTGTTGTTCATCAGACACACCGGGCATCAGAGGCTCGTCATTGGGCGTGGATGACGCGCATCGCTGTAATCGTAAAAACCGCGCCCCGACTTGCGGCCGTGCAGGCCGGCCTGGACCATCCGTTTGAGCAGGGGTGGCGGCGCAAAGCGCTTCTCGCGGAAGTCATTAAACATGATCTCCGCAATGTAGCAGGTGGTGTCGAGCCCGACGAAATCGGCGAGCGTCAGCGGCCCCATCGGATGGTTGCAGCCAAGTTTCATCGCGTTGTCGATATCGACGATCGAGGCGAGCCCTTCTTCCAGGACGCGAATACCGTCGAGCATGTAGGGGATCAGCAGGCGGTTGACGATAAAGCCCGGGCGATCGGGAGCGCGCACAACCGTCTTGCCCATGGTCTCGACAGCGCTGATCGCCTCCCGATAAACATCCTCATCGGTAAGAATCGTGCGCACCGCCTCGACCAGTCCCATCAGCGGTACCGGGTTGAAGAAATGGAGACCGATGAATCGTCGCTGTCTCTCCGCACTCGTCGCTGTCATCATTTCAGTGATCGAGAGCGACGAGGTATTGGAGGCAAAAATCGTCGCCGGCTGACAGATGCGGTCGAGGGCGGCCCAGGTCTCGCGCTTGATCGTCAGGTTTTCGATGATCGCCTCGATGACAAGGTCGCAATCGGCCAGAGCTTCGAGCGTCGTCGATTGGTCAAGCCGCCCCAATGCCGCCTCTTTCCCGGCGGAAGCGATCGTTCCCTTCCCGACCATCCGCTCCAATGATTGATCGATCTTCGCGAGGCCGCGACCGATCAGATCATCATCGAGGTCGACCAGCAACACCTCAAAACCGGCCATCGCCGCTACCTGCGCAATCCCGGCACCCATCGTTCCCGCGCCAAGCACTCCTGCTTTTCTGATTGACATCGATTCCCCTAACCTTTCTCATCCCCGTCCAGGTCTCATCCCCGTCCAGGTCTCATCCCCGTCCAGGTCTCATCCCCGTCCAGGTCTCATCCCCGTCCAGGTCTCATCCCCGTCCAGGTCTCATCCCCGCCCAGCCATTACCATTTCAATAGCTTTATCGATACTTTATAAGTACTTTATAACTAATCGATAGCGTGCTGTCGCGACCGCTCGCCCGATCCTTCCGGCGGCGACAAGGGCTCCGGAGTGGTCAGTCTCAGCCCGTAGCGTCCCCCTTCAGTCCGCACCCACTGAACGAGAGCCGACTGCAGGGCAGACGCCCGACTGGCAGATTCGAGCTTCCACTCTGACGTACCGGCGAGCTTTGCAGGTGTCTGGCCCAGTATTTGCAGTTGCTCAAGCGCCAGAACTTGCAACTTCCCGGCGGTCGGATCCGGGGGCAGCTGCGCTTCGAGCCTTCTTCGTGTGCTTTCAATCCGGCCATCATTCGCGGTGGAAGCATCTGCGGTCACGATCGACTCGATGATGACCTCCCTCGCTGCCTCGATACTCTGCGCAAATGCCAGAACCTTCTCGCTCCGCTGGCGAAGCGGGATCTCACGATGGAGCCAGGCAAGTGAGAAACAAATGGTAAAGACCAGAATCGAGGCGGTGATCATCGCCATTCCCGACCTCGTCAGCATGGCCTCCCCCGGTCGCAGATAGGCGACCAGTATCGCCAAAAGGCCCCCGGTCAGCAGCCCGCCGATGTGACCGCCGTTATCGATCGTCGGCAGCACAAATCCGATCACGAGGTTGACGATGATCAGTGACGGAAGCTGCGATTTCAGAGGGCGACGCAGCCAGTCAGGCAGATCGTCACGATAACGATAGATCAGCACCAGCAACAGACCGAAGAGACCAAAAATTGCCCCCGACGCCCCGACACTGGTGGTGTATGGCAATCTTCTCATTGCACCGATGTAGCTGCCAACGACACCTCCGATGCCGCTGAGAAGGTAGATTAACAGAAAACGTGCCGGCCCGTAGAGCCTCTCGACCAGCGGGCCAACCTGCCAGATCGCATAGGAGTTGAGAGCGAGGTGCAGCAGCCCTCCATGGATAAAGATTGGAGTCAGCAGCCTGAACCACTCGCCCGCCTGCAGGAGCTCGTTGGTCTTGGCACCAAACGCGACCAGTGTGCCGTAATCGCTGATTGTCAGCAGATTGTTGAAATAGTTGCCCCCGGCGACGATAACCATCATCACATAAATGGCAATGTTGATTCCGAGAATCGCCGGGGTGGCAATGGCCGGCCTCCCCAGAACAGCCTCACGAAAGAGGAGGTCCTGCTCAGTCTCCGGCTCCTGCAGGTAGTCTCCCGAGACAGCCCCGCAGATGACGCAACTGGGCTGGTTATCTGACAATATATTGCGGCACCGGTCGCAGCGACGGAATCCTTCTGAATCAGGGCCATTCGACATCAGGTCATCTGGCTTCCCGGTTGCGTCCCTGGCCGACTCTTCGTCAACGTGATGCTGATGCAAGGTTCTCCTCCTTCACGGAGAGAGTAACACACGCTGTCAGGCAAATCGCAAGTCCGGGAAGTTGGAAAATGGTTTATTGCGCAATCGGTGGGAAGGCTGCTAAAATCTCATTTTGGATACGCGATTGGATGTGCGCTGGTAAGTGTCGGAAAACTCTCCAGCAAAGTTGCCAGCAAAGTTGCCAGTCCATTATTCAGGAGTTGCCAGTCCATTATTCAGGAGTTGCCAGAAAGTGTCGATGTCATCGTCTGAAAGCGAACCCAGCGTTAACAACAGCAGCGCCGTCAGCGAGAGCGGCAGTGCCGGGCCCGGCCGTGCAAGCAGCCTGATCGACAAATTTCTCGCGCTGATCAGCTCGGTCCCCTTCGGGATAGTGCTGCTGATTCTGCTGATCATCGCCTGTATGATCGGAATGCTGATCCAGCAGCAGGAGCTTGAAACCTTTGGGGCCTACTACGCCGAACTGACACCGGCGGAGAAGATCGTCTACGGCAGACTCGGATTCTTCGATATTTACCATGTGTGGTACTTCAACACCCTGCTGCTGCTGCTCAGTCTGAACATCATTCTTGCCTCGATCGATCACTTCCCGGCAGCGTGGAGCTATATCAGCCGCAAGAAGCTGACGGCTTCACCGCGATTCGCGATGTCGCAGAGGTTCAGTGAGTCGCTCGACCTGCCGGAAGCGGGCAGATCGGAGCTGGCAGAGCGGGTGAGGACGGCAGCGCAGCAGACCGGTTTCCGGGTGCGGGTGACGAGCGAGGCTGAGCGGACGACGGTCTTCGCCGAGCGCGGAGCCTGGAATCGCCTCGGGGCTTATGCGGTTCACGTCGGGCTGCTGACGATCTTTCTCGGAGGCTACCTGACCAGCCGTGGCTACACCGGTTCAGTGCCGGTGACCCCCTCCCGCACCGCTGACCGGATGATCCAGAACGTCTTCAATGTCGAGCAGGCAACCTCGGAATTTGCCGTCGGACAGCGCGAACTTCAGCTTCCATTCACGATCGAGGGGCTCGACATCCAGCAGAAACTGATCAATCGTGACGGAGGACTTGACGCCGGCAACACGCTCGACTGGCTGACCCGTGTGCGCATCCACGACCACGAGACGGGCCAGACGACGCAGGCGCTGATCCACATGAACAGCCCGTATGATTATCGCGGGTATCGCCTCTTCCAGGCATCATACAATCCGATGGGCAATGCGCGAACCCTGACCGTGAAGGCGACGCTGCCCGACGGACGGAGCGAGAGCGTAACGCTCTCACGCAATGGTGAGGGGCGACTCTCGGACGGCTCGCGACTGAAGCTCAGCGACTTCAATCCGCACCTCGTCTTCACGCGCGAGGGGCGGCCCGACTTCGGATCGACCGAGTACGAGAATCCGGCAGCGCGTCTGCTGCTGCTCGACAACAGCGGTCAGGAGAACGAGGTCTGGGCCCTCACCGACAAGTTCCGGGCAGAGGTTGCCAATGCTCCTTTTCTGCAGTCGAAGCTGGCATCAACAACCGGCTACCAGTTTACGCTGACTGACTTCGAAAAGGTTCCACTCTCCCACATCCTCTCGGTACAATATGATCCGGGAGTGAAGATCGTCTACTTCGGATTCGGGCTGCTTTGCCTGACGCTGGTCGGGGTCTTCTTCTTCTCGCATCAGCGTTTGTGGATCGTGGTCGAAGACGGCAGGATTTCGATTGGTGGCAACTCCAACCGGAACCGTCTTGGGTTTGAGGATCGTGCCAGAAGATTGATTGCCCTTATCAGGCAGTGACCGACAGGGCGATCGTTTTCGGTCGCTCCTGGCAGATTATCGTCCGGCGCTCTGCCGGGCAGAGGAGGATAACGATGAGTCAAGCGATGAAAACCATTAGCCCGACGCTGGAGAGACCGGCCATTGGCGGGCGGTTTGAGTTTGCCGGTTACCTTCCGGCAATCCTGCCGCTGATTGGTGCAGCGCTGCTGGTCACGGCACGCATCAAGGCCGGGCCATCAGCCGTGCCGAATGACGGGACGCTGGTCGTCCTTGCACTGCTCAGCTACATCATTGCCGCGGCGGCACTGATGACCAACCTCTGGGCACCGATCAGCTTTCTGCAAAGGCTGGGCGTCTGGGTCGGATCGGTGGGAGTCTTCTTCAACCTTTCAGGCTGGCTGGTGCGCTGGGTAGCGGCCGGGGATCGTGAAAACTGGATCCGCATGACCAACCAGATCACCGGTGAATACCATTTCTGGTGGTTCTTCAGCTACATCCCCTTCGCCAATCTTTATGACCTCTCGATCGCCTTCTCGTTCGGCGCGGGAATTGCGACGATGCTGCTCAGCCATCGCGAGAACGGTCGCTTCGTCGGGGCGCTCTCACTGCCGCTGATGTCGCTGATTCTGCTGCTGGCCGTCTTCATCGGCAACAATTTCATCAATCTGCCGCCAGTACTCGACAGTTACTGGCGTCCGATTCACGTCGGCGTGGCCTCGCTCAGTTATGGTGTGGCGCTGGTCAGCTTTGCGCTGGCGGTGGTCTACCTGCTGAAGGATGGTGTCCGCACAGAACAGATGACGATCGCCGCAGCGGTGGCCCTTGTCGGAGTCTATGTCCTGGTCTGGCTGATGGGTGGGATCAAGGCATTCAATCCGTTCACGCTCAGCTACAGTCTTAATCCGGTGGTGCTTCAGCCCGGGGGAGCCTTCAACAGCGGGGCGAGGGTGACGCTGCCCGGTGTGGGCACGCTGCTGACCCTTGGTATCGGCATGCTGCTGGCCGCGGCGGTTGCCGCCGGGCTTGGCCTTTACCGCGGGGTGACGGCCGCCGACCGCTGGGGCCGCTGGCTGCTTCGCGGATCGCTGGCACTGCAGGCTGCCGGAGTCTTTCTCCTCTTCTACCGCCTGAAGACGATGACCGGCATCTCGTCCCTCATCGACCAGTCACAGTATTACCAGATTGGCAAAACCCTGATGAGCCGTGAGGCTGCCAACCAGTCGGCGCAGGATCTGGTCAATATCGGAGCCAACTGGATCAGGAACGCCGGAGCAACACTGGTACTCGATGCGCGCGGCAATCCGGTGGAGATCGCCGCGGTACTGACGCTGGTGGTGGTCACGCTCTTCCTTGTCCTTTTTGGTATTCGTCCGGAGCGTATCCGTGAGAGCCTGCCGGCACTGGAAAAGATCGACAGCATGATTTACAAGACGGTTGGTGTCGCCTTCGCCGGCCTCGCGATTCTGCTGGTTACCGGGGCAGTCTGGGCCAATGAGTCATGGGGGCGTTATTGGGGCTGGGATGCCAAGGAGACAGGCGCACTGGTGGCCTGGCTGGCCTATGCCGGCTATCTGCACACGCGCATCGCTCACAGTTGGTCGGGTCGACGCAGCGCCTATTTTGCGCTGGTCGGCTTCCTGCTGGTGATCTTTACCTACCTTGGTGTCAGCTACATTCTTCCCGGGCTCCACTCTTACGCCTGATCCCGACAGCGGGGGCAGAAGGTATACCGTTAAAAAATGGGGCAGAGCGAAAGACTCTTCGCTCTGCCCCATTTTCATCATTGACTGACACTGACACCCTCATTCTGTTTATTGCACAAGCCCCGGAGACAAAGATGCACGAGAACCGGCGGACGACTCTCTGGATGCTGGCGATGCTGGTGTGCGGAGCAGCAGCGATTGCTCTCTATCCTGATGCAGACCAGCAGGATTCGGGGTACCATTTCCTCTTTGCCCGCTGGGGATGGAATCATCCGGAGTATCTCGTCTCGGTCTGGGCACGCCCGCTATTTACAGTACTCTATTCGCTTCCCGCTCAGGCCGGCTACACGGCAGCGCGAGTACTGACGCTGCTGATCGCCCTGCTGACGGCATGGCAGAGCGTCAGGGTGGCACAACATCTCGGTCTCGAGCGTCCGGAGCTGGCGGTACCACTGCTCTTCCTGCAGCCGGTCTTCTGGGAGCTGAGCACCGGAGTCTTCACGGAAACGCTCTTTGCGCTGATCCTTATCATCGCGCTCCGGTTGCACCTCACGGGGAGGATTACGGCCGCGATGCTCGCCGCCTCGACGCTGATCCTCGTCCGTCCCGAGGGCTTCTTCCTCGGCATCTTCTGGGGATGCTGGCGGCTTGGTTCAGTAATCAGCCATTGGAAGGAGGCGTCGCGAGAAGCGTGCTGGCGCGGGATCCTCGGGATTGGCCTGCTGGCCACCGGCTTCCTCGCGTGGTGGAGTGCTGCCCTGCTGATGACTGGCGATCCGCTCTGGATCCTGCATCACTGGCCCCCTGACTGGCAGGCGACGGGACAGGCCAATGGAGTCGGGCCGATCTGGTGGTATACGGCGCTGCTCCCGCTGATCGTCGGCCCGTTCTTTCTGCCACAATTCATTGGCGGGGTGCGAAGATCGCTGCCTGACCGTCGGCTGTTGCCGGTTGCCGCCACCTTTCTCACCCTCTTCGTGATCCACTCACTGCTCTATGCGCGTGGATGGTTCGGCGCCGCCGGCTATGCCCGCTACTTCGTCTGTGTCGCGCCGGCAACTGCCCTGCTGACACTGCGTGGCTGGAGTCGCAGACTGGCAATACCGGCCATCCTCCTCGAAGTAATCTTCTGCATCGGTTATAACGATGCGCTGATCCATGGACGTGACGCCATCGCCGCCACCGATCTCCATCGCCAGTTTGTCCGATCACCTCAATGGCAATCGCTGCCCGTCTCGCGACTCGTCTGCAGCCAGGCCTATATGCGCATCCTGTTTGATCGCGATCACTGGGAAATGCCGGCACTCAGCGGTGATCGCCAGCAGAATCTCGCAATCCTGCGCCAGCTTCCACCGGAAACCATCGTCTTCTGGGACGACGAGACCGGCCCCAAATGGTACAAACTCGATACCGGTGATTTTCGTGCCGCCGGCTTTGAACTGCTGCTCTCACACCAATACCAGCTTGAGGGCCGATTTGTACGCCTCCCGCGCCTCGGCTTTGGCGGAGTCAGACAACAATCGATGTCGATTTTGTATAAAAGGCAGGGAAGACATTAAACGGATGAACTGTATGGGCCTGATGAAGCCCATACAGTTCATCACGGTGCCTGACTCTTCCGATCGTCTCAGGGATTGACAAAAACCCCGGAGCGCAGCCGGGTCGACCGACCATTGGGGCTGACGACGAAGACATCACGGAAACTCGGGGAGGCTGTCGGACTGATCTCAACAGTAAAATTGATGCGATCCTCCTCGATGTTCTGATAGCCAAGGACAGTCATTCCATCCTTGCCAAACTGAACCTGTGACTGTGCGTTAAAGCCGGCACCAACAATGAACATGGTCACTACCGTGCCACGATCGAGACGATCAGGGTTGACGCTGACGATGCGCATTTCGCGTGGCAGCACCTCAAGCGAGAGAGGCTCACTTCCCGAGGCCGCGCCACGCGAATCGGTAGCCACGAGGCGGATGCTGTGGAGACCAATTCCAAGGATGACGCGCAGAAGCGGCCCGCTGCCGATCTCGTTCGGCCCGTTAAACCAGACAAAGGTGATGGCATCACCATCCGGATCGGTTGTCAGCGAACCATCAAGAAGAACTTCAACCCCGTCCTTGCTGTTGGCCGTGATTGGAGAAGAAGGTGTCGAAATCCGCAGCGAGGGTGGCCGATTCTCAACGCCACCACCACCACCTCCTCCTCCACCACCTCCTCCTCCGCCGCCGCCACCATCGCCGCCACCATCGCCGGCATCAGCATCATTGCTGGCTTGTTCGCTGATCATGAGCCGGAAAGGAAGCGTTACGAAGCTGCCACCGCGTCCATCTTCGGCAACGATTCTGACGTTGGTCGAGGCGGTGGCGTCTCCCGGACGCGGTGCTATCCGCAGGATGGCGGTTCGCTGTAGCGGATCGACGCTGACGATCTGTGCCCAGGACGGGCCCCCGGTCATCTTGAACGTGACAGTGTCAGAATCAGCATCGGTGGCCTGCAACTGCAGCGCACGGACATCTCCGGCAAGGACATACTGGTCATTCAGATTATTAGTGATCGGCGCACGGTTGCCAGGCTGCCCGCCAGTCTGATCAGATGGATAACCCGATATCACCGTCACATTCATTCGTGCGGTCGCGCGGTTGCCAAACCGGTCAGTAGCGGTAAAGACAACAGTCGTCGTCCCGGTCTGAAAGAATGAACCGGAGGCGGGTGAGGCCGTCACGGTGACCGGTCCTTCGACCATGTCATAGGCGACCGGCAGCGGGAAAGCCACGGCCTCGCCAAATACCGAGGGGGTGGTCCTCGAGATATTGGACGGGATCCCGCTGATCTGTGGTGGAGTTGTGTCAAGGACTTTGACGGTCTGCTCGGCTGAAAGGCTCTCGACGCCACTCTCATCAGTGACTGTCAGGATGATTCGATGCTCCCCAAGCGACAAGCGCCGATCAGCAATGCGCCGACTCGCCAGTGGCTGCCCACCATCTGTCCACTCAAAGGTCAGTTCATCATCAACATCTTCATCGTAAGAGGCCGATCCGTCGAGCCGGACGATCGTCCCCAGCGGCCCGCGTGCCTCAACCTCACGATCGATCGTCTCGGCAACCGCAACTGGTGGACGATTGTTCGGATTGATGGCCGGAACACGAATCGTGTGGCGATCCGCAGTCGTCAGGATGTGCAGGTTGGCATCACCTCTGAGCCCGCCACGCCAGCGGCCATCGCTGCTGGCGCTGAAAACTGCCGCCGGCTGATTGAGCCCCCACGAAAATAATGGCGAGGTAACATTGACTCGCAGCCAGCCGTTCTCCCCCGGAAAGATCGAATTGGTGGCCGGTGCCGCTGAATTGGTCGGACGCAGCAGGTTGAGCCGGGTCTCGGTACGCGCCATGCTCGAATTGTAGGAGTTCATCGCGCCGTCAAAGAAGACTACTGAGCCCGCCCCCCGCACCAGTGGCGGATCAAGCATGCTTGCCGGGGCGCGTGAAAAGCCAAGTGTCGTCGCATTCTCGGCCTGACTCGGCACGAAGGACATCGCCGAGGTCGCCGGCAGTCGGTCATATTCGGCCCCGTTGAAGACAAGGTCAGCCGTGGTCACGTCCTGGTTCCGGACGAGCGGCGCCGAGGCGTTGCGCGCAACCCCAAGCGCATTGAAGCCGCTCTTCACTCCGCCAACGTCCCGGATCTGAAGGCTGCCAATCAGGTAGTTGAACTGGACAGGAAGCGCACTGCCATCAATCGCAACGATCATCACCCAGCCTCGCTGGTCGGGTGAGACCTCCTGCGCGTCGATCATCGCCGTTCCCCGCGGCTCGATCGAGATAAACTTCTCGCTCAACGATGGAATATCGGCCATTCCCGTGAAGAAGGCACGCAACCGTACCCGGTTTGTCGGGTTGGTGTTCGTCAGGTAGAGCTGCGACGATCCGTACCTGCCCGAAACATAGCGCGGGAAGAGCAGGATGCTGCCGGGCCGGATCTCGCTCGTTCCCTCAGAGCCGGCAGCCTCGGGCTGATCCCGGGTAATGACATCGGAAACCGGGGTCGTCGGTATCCGCGGCGCAAAACCGATGCGCCACGATTCGAGCCACTCAATTGTCTGCATCACTCGTGCGCTATTCAGCGGCTGTCCGATCGCATCTGCCAGTCCAATCCCGAGCAGCGGCACTGCCCGGCCGGCTGCATCCTGTGCGCCAAAAGTCGCCCAGCCCGGTCGATCACGGTCGATGATCGTCGCTATTGGTTTTTGCGTCCAGATGGCCGCCGCCTCACGCTCCTCATAGCACTCGGCTTCAAGCGATTGCGCATAGGCCTGTCCAGCCGCATCAAAGGCCGTGGCCGTCAGCCTGAAACCACCGGCGTCACCATAACCGAGGTCAGCCGCAGGGCTGAAGAAGGCAAGGTCGTTGCGTACCAGTGCTCCGGTGACCGGATCATGGCTCTGCAAGCGATCGATGGCCACCGTCTTTGGCAACCGGTCATATTCGATCCCGTCGAAGCTCAGACTCCAGCCACCTCCCTGATCGAAGGAGCCCGATCCGGCGCTGCGCCTGGCCACGGCCAGCGCATTGTAGCTCGCCTCATGACCTTGTGCATCACGCAGCCTCCCGCTGCCAATCAGCCAGTTAAACTGTGTCGGGCTTCCCTGACTGTTGACCGCCACCGCCATCAGGTATCCCGTTCGCCCGGGGAGCTCCGCTCCCGCCAGCAGGGACCGTGTCTGGTTGGGCAGGAGCGCCAGCGTGCGATCTTCGACCCCGCAGGCGTAAATCCAGAAGAGCCTGATGTTGACCGAGTCTCGCGGGTTGGTGTTGGTCAGCGTCAGCAGGCTGTTGACATCGCTCTGCCGCGTCGGGTCGCTCGTGTACTTGTAAAAGAACAGCACACTGCCCGCCTTCGTCGTGCTTGCTGCCGAACGTGGCGCACTCGAACCGACATTTGGCACGCCCGGCCCCAGCGTCGGCTGCGTCTGATCCCCCTGCTGGCCGATAACCCTCCCGCCAGTCATCATTGCCAGCGCCAGCAACACCAGCAGACTCATTGCCGATAATCCCGACCTCACTCCGCCGCCCACCGGCCAGACTTTCAATCGCATCTTTATATCTCCCACGATCATTCAATTGTTTCCGGTATTAATTCCCGGTAATTCTTTCAGGGCATACTGACCGATCGCCGGTAAACCTCTCCCTCTCCCCATCTCCCGGACGCAGCCGGCACGATCGGCATTCATCTCATTTTATATCAAATGGTGCGGTTGGCAGGAGCCCCCCCCCTCACGGGTTTACCCGGAACTCAGCCTCTCTTCAAGTGGTGTGCAGTTGGCAGGCGTGATTCGCATCTTGTCCGCGATCCTGCGCGGTACATTTCACGGTACTCGACCTTGGAGCTCGGCGAATCGATAATCTTTGTCAGGCTGATCAATATATCAGATTTAACAGTATATTAAGTCTGACAGTCTCTTTCAATGGACTGCTTCAGCCTGGTCTGTTGTCATGACAAACTACCGGGGGTAATGAGCAGGGCAACCCGATAAACGACGACAACGGTCAACTGGTTCCCGATATGCAAGACAGAAATTGACGGATAAATCCGGGCTCACCGGATCACGGGGGGTATTTGTTATTTAACACATCAGATTGGCAGCTGGCAAGAAACAAATTTCCCCCATTCTTCACAATGAGGAGAGTCCGGGCTGTCTTGCGGAATCTTCGCGGACAACCTGACGAAAAAGATTGCCATCTGAGCCGGTCGATGTGCTATATTGGTATCGGTTGTGCTGTCGGCTGGTTCCCCGCCCTGACCGACAAGTTACCAGCCGCCATCCCCGAAGGCGGCCGCTCAACCCCGATCAGTGCTCCCGAAAATGTTTTCATCAACAGTGTTTTCAGGAACAATGCACCACGTGCCTGATTGCGTGTCAGATTGCTCTGTGATCGCGGTTTTACTGACTGATATTAAAGGCCAGAGTTCATTGGAGACTACCAGGCCCTCTGCACACAACCGGTTCTTTTTGGTCTCGTCGACGATGGAAGAACGGCGACGAAGTCTCGATGCTCCGACTCCCTGCGACTGGAACCGGGTAAAAGCTCACAATTCTTCTTTTGAGTACCGCCTTGCGGCGCTGTCTGCATCCCCGGGCCAGTTACCAGACTTCTGCCAGCCTGTTGCCAGGCGGGGTGAAAGTCGGTGATGCCGGACTGATGAGAAATGCGCCAGACCGTCGACCCGCGTGTCGACCGGAAAAAGAGAATCAGAGACTTGTAACAGAGAATATCGCTCATCGAGCGATAAATTGGAGGGACCAGAATTATGAAATCTTCACGCCTGACCGATCTTACCGGAATGTTGATGATCGTTGCCACCTTCGTTCTGCTGACGCCTGCGGCCGGGGCCCAGTCGCTGCAGAACAATTACAGCGACCTCAAACCATCGAGCATTCTCTTCTTCAACCGCTACACCAGTAATCCGGCCAATCCGCTGCAGGGTGACACCCAGTTCAACCTCACCAACTTCAACCAGAGCAGTGAGGCCTTCATTCACCTCTACCTGATCGATGGCAGCACCTGCGGCGTCGCCGATTTCGGCTTCAGCCTGACACCCAACCAGACGGCATCGATCCTCATGAGTGACTACGATCCGGGGATCTTCGGTTATATGATCGCCGTTGCTGTGGGAACCAGCGGCAAGCCGACTCAGTTCAACTGGCTGGCGGGCACCACTTACATCCGCGAGACTGATGGTCGGCAGGCAGTCCTGCAGGCGATCGGCATCGCCAAGCTCTCCTCAGGTGACATCACCCCGGTCAACGGAGAGTATAAAATAAGGTTCAACGGAGCCGATTATGAAAAGCTGCCTTCAGTACTCGCGGTGACGAGTTTCGACAGCCAGGTGGTCAGTTCAAGCTCACTCTACATCTATTCACCACCGACCAACCTCTATTTTGGTGATGTGACTTCGGTCAATGTCTTCACCCTGCTCTATGATGATGCTGAAAAATCAAGATCGAGCAGCTTCACAATAAATTGTTACCGCGGTGAAAGCTTTCTTTCGCTATTCAATCGTGGTGGGGGCATCAATAACCACGTGCCGGCAGGGCGAACCGGATGGATGCGCTTCAGCGCCAGCGGCGGGCCGATCCTTGGATCAGTAATCGGCCGCGGTCCGGTCTTCGGCGGAGGTTACAACCTGCACGCGATCGGACTTTATGGCAGCCACGAGATCGTGGTGCCCATGTAATCGCTGATCAGGCGACGGTCTGCTGACAGCCCGTCAAAGGTCGAGGCTGAGAGTCGGGAGGGGAGGTCTGTCCTGCCCTCCCGTTTTTCATTGAGCACTCTTTTCCATCGAATCACAATTTGATTGAGCAAGGAAGAATCGACAGTCCGTTCAAGCCACGGATAATGACGCGGGGGCTGGTGGCGGCCGGAGCCACAGGCAGTCTCCGGTGGCGTCACGGTTCTTTGCAGGCAGGATGTAGATTTTCCCTGCAATTGTTTGGCTGGCACCGGCAAGTGTGTAACTTTTGCAGGGTAGCAGGATTGCGCGTGAAGCCGGGAGTGCGGGTCAAGCCCTGTCCAATCATAGAGTTGGAGAGATTGGCCGCTTGACTGGCCTGCCATTTGCTTGTAAAACTCAAATTTACTGTCAGTATTGCTCGTCAGACTGCAGCCCGGGTGGCAGCGCCCGGGTGGCAGCGCCCGGGTGGCAGCGACGATAGTGCCAACGATAATGTCAACAAAAAGGCGGGCATCACTGATTGGTCACCCCGTCAGGTGACGGGGTGGATGGCGGGAGAGCCCAGATGGAGAGAGAATACATGAAAACAAGATTGATCGTCGGGACGTGTTTGGTTCTGCTTATTACATTTTCACTGAATGTCACCGCACATGAGGCAGCGCCGGGGCAGGGTGCAAAAAGCACAGCAGACGTCAAAAAGGACGAGACGAGGCGTTCGGAGCCGGTGGTGCCGGAGCAGATGATACCGGAGCAGATGGTAAAGGTTGCGCAGGGCACCAAAAAGAAGGTGCGCGGCATGATTCTCAGGCGCGATACGGACACCTTCACCCTGCGCGACACGACCGGTGGTGACCTCGTCATCAAACTGGTCGGCACGACAAAAGTTGAAGAGAAAAAGAGCAACATCTTCCGTCAGGCCAGGAACTTCGGGACAACGAGCCTCGTCAGGGGCCTGAGCATCGAGGTCGAGGGGCGCGGTGATGCCAGTGGCGCGCTGGTCGCCGAGAAGATCCGGTTTACCGAAAATGCGCTGATCACCGCTCAGGCGGTGGAGACGCGCGTCACCCCGGTCGAAGGGCGGATTGGCGAGACCGAGAATCGCCTTGGCCAGGCAGAGGCCAATGCCCAGCGCATGGCCGGCCAGATCGACGAACTCAATGCACTCTCGAACCAGGCAAGCACACTTGCAAAGAATTCACAGGCTTCCGCCGAGCGCGCACTGGCCGGTGTTGAAGCTGCCAACAAGCGCGTCGACGCCACCAACAACCGGATCGACAATCTCGTCTCAACGCTTGATGATTATGAGCCAAAGCGCGGGGTGACGATCAACTTCCGGGTTGGCAGCGCGAGGCTGCTTGCTGATTCGATGGCGATGCTCGACGAGATCGCCTCGCAGGCAAAGAATGAGCGGGCCTATCTCATCGAGATCACCGGATTTGCCTCGGCCGATGGCAAGGCCGACCTCAATCGCAAGCTGAGCCAGCAGCGCGCCGATGCCGTTGTCCGCTACCTTGCCGAGAAGCACATGATCCCGCTGCGGCGCATGGTTACGCCATTTGGCTACGGTGCTGCCCAGCCGGTCGCCGACAATACCACCCGCCAGGGACGCGAACAGAACCGCCGCGTCGAGGTCAAAATCCTCGTCAACAAGGCGCTCTCCTCGCCAACCCCTGCGGCAAGAAACAGTCGCTAACCAGTCCCTGACCAGAGGGAAGGAGATGCCGCAACACTCCTTCCCTCCCCTGATCACCCGGTTATCACCACTCCACGGACAGAAGTGATGCGCATTATTCCTGCAGGTCTGATCCTTGTGATACTGCTTGCCGCAACACCGGCCAGCAGCCAGTCGACTCGCATGCGGCGCGTAACCAGCGTGAGCGGCGCGGATAACGTCTACCAAAATCCACAACTGCCGGTGCCACAGCCGGGATCTCCTGTCGAACCGCCGGCTCCATCACCGCCGGCCCCGCAGTCACCAACGCCGGGACAGCAGGGAGAGAAGGAGAGACCGAAGAAGCCGGCAACTCCCGCCGCCCCTGAACCCGAAGCCGAGGCGATTCGGATCGACTCGACTCTGGTGACGGTTCCGGTCTCGGTTACCGATGTCAATGGTCAGCCGATCCGTGATCTCGAAGCGCGTGACTTCCACCTCGAAGAGGAGGGGCGCGCGCAGCAGACGCAGATCCTTGGCGACCCGGGCAAAACTCCACTCGAATTGGCGCTGCTTTTTGATGTCTCCCGCAGCGTGCGTAACCGCTTTGATTTCGAAAAACAGGCCGCCAGCAGGTTCCTCGAAGTGGTGATGAAGCCCGGCGACAATGTCTCCGTCTACTCGATCGGCCGATCAGCGCGCGTCTCCATCGAGCGTACCGACCAGGTCGAAACCGCCATTGCCGGCATCAAATCGATTGAGCCAACCGATGAGGCGACGGCTTTCTTCGATACCGTCGTCCTTGCCGCCCGCAATCTCGACCGGCAGGCTGGCGCCGAAGCACGACGCGTCCTCGTTGTTATCTCCGATGGTGAGGATAACAACAGCGAGAATTATCGACTCGCCGATGCGCTGCGTGAAACTCTCGGGAGTGATTGCCTCTTCTATTCCATCAATCCCAGCGGCCCGTCAATTCGCCTCAACCGCATGAGCATCCGGGGCCATGAGGGCATGGTCCGCATCGCCAATGATACCGGCGGCATGGCCTTTCTTCCCGATACCATCGACGACCTGACCCAGGTCTTCAATCATATTGCGACTGAGCTCCAGGCACAGTACCTTCTCGGCTACTACCCGACCAATGACCTTCGTGATGGCAAATTCCGCCGCATCGAGGTCACCCTCCCCAGACAGCCCGATCTCCGCATCCGCTCGCGCCGTGGTTACTACGCTCCAAAGGAAGAGTAACCTCGCCAGACGACTTTTCCGGACATCGCCCGGACAGTGACTCCTGATCCTTGTTGAACT
>CAIKMY010000136.1 GCA_903828635.1 uncultured Acidobacteriota bacterium | reverse complement strand
GTGCTGTCGCCGATCTTCTCGGGATGAACGCCCATACGATCGAGCAGCGACATGTAAAGGTTGGTCAGCGGCGTGCCCTTCGGGAAGCGGACGTGGCGACCAGTCCTGACAGTACCGCCACCACGACCGGCAAGAATGATCGGAAGCTGCTCGTGGAGATGGCGATTACCGTCACTCAGGCCGCTGCCGTAAAGAATCATCGAGTTGTCAAGCAGTGTCCCGTCGCCATCCGGAGTCTCCCTGAGTCGCCGGAGGAAGTATGAGTGAAGCTCAACGTGGAAGGTGTTGATTTTGGTTACCTTCTCGATCCAGTCCTTGTTCCTCATGTGGTGAGTCAGCGGGTGGTGAGGATCGGGGATCCCGATTTCGGGGTAGACACGATTGCTGCCCTCCCGGGTGAGCACGACAGTCGAGACCCGCGTCATGTTGCTCTGGAAGGCAATGGTCAGCAGATCATAGGTAAGTTTGGCATACTCGTCGAAGTAGAGGGGGATACCAGCCGGCTTTTCGATCGAAGGGTGAAGATCACGGATGTCGTTTTCGGCACGTTCGATGCGCGTTTCGACCTCGCGCACGGCAAAGAGATATTCATCAACCTTGCGTTTGTCGGCCGGGCCAAGGTTCTGCACGAGGCTGCGGGTCTCTTCACGGACGAAATCGAGGATGCTGCGCCGGCTGGCA
This sequence comes from uncultured Acidobacteriota bacterium, assembly GCA_903828635.1. GTDB lineage: Bacteria > Acidobacteriota > Blastocatellia > RBC074 > RBC074 > CAIOZW01. Next base: position 1,143 of record CAIKMY010000136.1, on the reverse strand, counting down.
ACGCGACGTGAGCGAGCCTCGGCCGAGAGGTTCGGGTCATCGGTGCCAAAGAGTCGCTCGAAGACCAGTCGCGGATTGACCTCGGGCGGCATTGGCGTCGTCGGAGTGCGCCACGAGAGACTGTTGGTGTAGGCGCAGCTGTAGCCGGAGTCACAGTTGCCGACCGTGCGTGAATCCTCACATCCGAGTTCGAGGGAGGCGAAGCGTGTCTGCCCGGCGAGATGTTGCGCGGCAATCTGGTCAACCGAGACTCCACCGCGAATATCGGCACCGGCTGTCTTGCGGCAGTGGACTCCGGTGAGGAACGATGCGCCGGCACGAGCATGATCGCCCGGGCCATCACCAAGTTCCTTACCATTGTAATCATCGAGACCGGAGCAGATGAGGAGGTCGTCGCGCAGCCCGGCCAGTGGTTTGAGAATCCGCGTCATCTCATAGTCGGCACCGGTCTTCGCTGGCGTCCAGTCTTCCATGATGATGCCGTTGGCAACATAGACGAAGGCGAGACGGCACGGCGGCTTTGCCACCGGCGTCAGTGCCGGTGCCATGGCATCGAGCATCGGCAGCGCGATTGCCGTACCAAGCCCCTTGAGCAGGGTTCGTCGTGAGAGGTGTTTCTTCGTGATGATCATTCTGTTGTTCCTCCTCAAAGGGTCAGGGCCCGGTTCTTACGGTCGATCCTGCGGTCGATCCTGCCTCGATCCGCCGGCGTTGAAAGGGCAGGCTGCGAACGATCTCGACGATCATCGTCGAGGCGCGATACTCTTCGGCGGCGGTGCGCGCTGCAATTTTACCAATGGCGGGGCGATCGTAGCGTTCAAGACCACGCCCGATCGCATAGGTTAGCAGCTTCCCGGCGAGCCCCTCAATGAAGGCCTGTCGCTGTTCGAGGATAATCGCCTTCAGCTCACCCGGTCCGGCAAACGATCTGCCATTGGGAAGCACTCCGGTTGAATCGATGGGAAACTTGTCATCCTCGGTGCGCCACGACCCGATTGCATCGAAGTTTTCGAGTCCGAAGACGAGTGGATCCATCCGTGCGTGGCACGAGGCGCAGGTTGGGTTGCGCCGATGCTCTTCAAGCCGCTGTCGCAGTGATTTCGGCGACTCGGCCATCCCTTCATCCAGTGCCGGGACTCCCGG